>DASYSE010000055.1:0-54316 GCA_036003705.1 Actinomycetes bacterium
GTCGAACACGCCGGCCTGGCGCAGCGCCTCGGTGCGGAAGCAGACGGCGCCCCCGCAGAAGGCAAACACCTCCTCCGGCCGCTGGTACTGGCCCCGGTCCAGCTCCTGGTAGGCCCGGTCGGCCCCGTAGCCGTCGCGGAAGACCATGCTGCCGGCGTTGTTGAGCACGTCGACCAGGGGCACGCCCGCCGGGACCTCCAGCTCGACGTCGACCGGCTCCGGCTCGGCCTTGCCGCCGCCCGACCCGCCCGCCCAGGCCAGCTCCACCGGCTTGGTCGTCTCGGCCGCCACCCGCAGCCCCAGCCGGAACGGCTCGCCTCCGCCGGCATGCCCGTCCACCGGGACCAGCAGCATCCCGGCCGGCCGGGTCCAGCGGAAGCGGCCAGGCCCCTCCCCCTCCGGCCCGTAGGCGACCCGATCCCACAGCACCCGCTCGGTGACGTCCTCGCCGTCCACGGCGACCCGGTAGACGCGGACCCCGAGCTCCCGGCTGTCGAGGGTGCCGGGGGTGAACCCGGGGGTGGCCAGCTCGACGGCCAGGAACCGTGGCAGGAACACGATCTTGGCCGAGACGGCGGCCAGCCGGTCGGCCCCCGGCTCGGAGAACGGCTCCAGCAGCCGGCGCAGCCAGTCGGGGGCCGGCCGGGCGTCGTTGTTGATCAGGGCCACGAACGGTGTCGCGACCGCGCGCAGGGCGACGTTGTTGCCGCCGGCGAACCCGTCGTTGCTGGCGTTGGCGATCGTCCGCACCCACGGGAACTGGTCGCGCAGCAGCTCCAGCGACCCGTCGCTGGAGGCGTTGTCGACCACCCACACGGCCAGCTGCCCTTCGGGCAGGTCCTGGGCGGCCAGCCCGTCAAGGCAGTCGCCCAGCAGATGGGCGCCGTTCCAGTTGAGCACCACGACGGTCACCAGCGGCTCGGCCACGGCCCTCCTCAGGGGTCGACCTGCTCGGTGGTCCAGGCGACCTCCAGGACGCCGGTGCCGGTGTCGCCGACGGCCAGGAAGGCCTCCCCGAACCGACGGGCATCGTAGGTCACCTTGGTGGCCGGGTCACGGACGGCCACGGCGAAGGCGAAGATCCCCTTGAGCTGAGGCAGCTCCTTGACGGTGAAGCGGACGGTCGCGGTGCCGTCGGGGCCGGGGTGCAGCGGGTCGGAGTCCATCACCCACATGGGCACGTCGGCCGGGCCGGTGACGGCCAGGCGCACCGACACCGGGGCGGCGCCGGCCGGGCCGGCGACGTCGAGCTCGATGGCCATCGCCTCGCCGCCCCGGAAGTGGCCCTTGGCGGCCCCGCTGGCCGGGTCGACCAGGCGGACGGCGGCGACCCGCGGCCGGCCGGCGGCCATGGCGCCGCCTCCGGACTGGTCGGCGCCGGTGCCGAGCAGGCTGCGCAGGCGCTCGGCCGCCTCCACCGGGTCGCCGTCGTGCAGCACCCGCCCGTGGTCCAGGACCACCCCGCGGCTGCAGATCCGGGGGATCAGGTCGAGCGCGTGGGTGACGAACAGGATGGTGCAGCCCTGCTGCTGGAACTGGGCGATCTTGGCCAGGCACTTGCGCTGGAACGACTCGTCACCGACGGCCAGGACCTCGTCGACCAGCAGGATGTCGGGGCTGACGTGGACGGCGACGGCGAACCCCAGGCGCACGTACTGCCCGGAGCTGTAGTGCTTCACCTGGTTGTCGATGAAGGGCTCCAGCTCGGCGAAGGCCACGATGTCGTCGAAGTGGCGCCCGGTCTCCCCGCGGGACAGCCCGAGGATGGCGGCGTTCAGGTAGACGTTCTCGCGGCCGGTCAGCTCGCCGTTGAAGCCGGCCCCCAGCTCCAGCAGCGAGGCGATCCGGCCCCGGACCGTGACCCGGCCGGTGCTGGGGGCCAGGATGCCCGACAGCACCTTGAGCAGGGTCGACTTGCCCGACCCGTTGGGCCCGATGAGCCCGACGGTCTGCCCGCCGCCGATCTCCAGGTCCACCTCGCGCAGCGCCCAGAACTCCTCGGAGCTGGACTGCCGGTGCAGCAGCAGGCGCTCCTTGAGGCTGGTGGCCCGCCGGTGGTGGAGCTGGAAGCGCTTGCCGACCCCCTCGGCGCTGATGGTCGAGGCGTCCATCACAGCTCCTCGGCGAAGTCGGCCTGGAGCCGGCGGAAGGTCCACAGCCCGATGGCCAGCAGCACCAGCGAGACCGCCCCGGCCACGCCGAGCCAGCTGAGGTAGAACCCGTAGCCGTCGGCGGGCAGGATCTGCCTCGGCTTCCCGTCGACGGTGACCACCGGGTGGACGTAGATGGCCCGCTGCATGGCCACCACCACGGCGGTCATCGGGCTGGCCATGTAGAGGTCGAACAGCCATCCGTGGCCGGCCGCCTGGTCGCGGATCACCGTCACCGGGTACACGATCGGGGTCAGCCAGAACCCGGCCAGCAGGGCGATCTCCAGCAGGTGCTCGACGTCGCGGTAGCGGACGTTCACGGCCGAGGCCAGCAGCGACATGGCCACCGTCACGGTCACCGCCACGGCGAGGGCCGGCACCAGCAGCCACAGCTGCGGCCCGAAGGCGGCCGGGTAGAACGGGACCAGGACGACGAACAGCACCAGCAGCTGGAGCAGGAAGTGGACCCCGGAGAAGCCGACCGAGGACAGCGGCAGCACGACCCTGGGGAAGCGGACCTTGCGGACCAGGTTGGCGTTGCCGACCACCGACCCGGTGGCGGTCAGGGTGGCCAGGTTGAAGAAGTTCCAGACCAGGAAGCCGGCCATGAACAGCACCGCGAAGCTGGGCACGCCGTTGGGCAGCAGGACGCTGAAGACCAGGCTGAACACGCCCAGGTAGAGCAGCGGGTTGGCCATCGACCAGATGAACCCCAGGGCCGAGTTCTTGTACTTGACCTTGAGGTCCTTGCGGACCAGCTCGGTCAGCAGCTCGAGGCGGACCCGCGACTGGGCCGCGCCGCGGGTGTCGGCCGCGCTCCGTGGCTGCACCATCCGCTGTCTGTTCCTGTCTCCGGCCATCCGTTGCTGAAGCTTAGCGGGCGTGGCCGATGCCGAGGTCGGCCGCGATCTGCCGCCAGCGGGCGGCGAACGCCTCCTCGGAGAAGGCGCCGGCCCGCTCGACGGCGCCGGCGGCCAGGCGGGCCCGCAGCCGCTCGTCGCCGGCCACCTTGCGGGTCAGGGTCTCCAGCTCGGCCAGGGTCGTCCAGCGGTAGCCGTCGGTGCCGTTGCGGACGATCTCGCGCTGGCCGGCCTTGTCGATCACCACCGGGACGCAGCCGGCGGCCATGGCTTCGACGGTGGTGATCCCGAAGTGCTCGAACCTCCAGGGCGCCGCCTCCTCGTCCTCGCCCAGCCCGGTCGCCGCCCAGAAGATCGAGCTGCTGGCGAACAGCTCCTCGACCAGCGGCCGGGGGGCGTTGGCGTGGAGGTGGACGGGCAGGCCCGCGGCGGCCCGCTCGACCTCGGCCAGGTAGGGCAGGTGGGCCGGCTCGCAGCCGCCGGCCAGGTGCAGCTCCCAGCCGTCCAGCCCGCCGCCGCGGACCATCTGGGCGAACGCCTGGACCTGTTCGAGCTGCTTCTTGGCGTGGCCGAAGCCGGGGGCGATGAACCGGCCGACGGTCAGGATGCGCCTGGCCTTGGGCCCCGAGCGCAGGTCCCTGGTCCGGATGGGCGGGAACAGCACGTCCGAGTCGATCCCCCATAGGCGCCGGATCCAGCTCCGGGTGTACTCGGAGTTGGCCAGCACCCGCTGGTAGTGGCGCAGGAAGTCCAGGTCGGTGGGGTCGCGCAGCAGCCATGGGAAGCGCTCGCCGGCCCAGCGGCGCGGCTCCCACCTGGCGTCGGCCATGCGCAGCCGGCTCACCGCCACTCCGAGGGTGCGGTCGTCGCCGGCGCCGGGCACGAAGGTGTCGCTGGAGAACGCCACCTCCCGGTCGTGCTGGCTGGGCGGCAGCGCCAGCTCGTGGCGGCGGAAGCCGGCCGGGTCGGCCTCCAGCCGGGCCAGCTCGGCGCCGCCCTCGTGGCTGACGACCACCTCGGCCGGGCCGGGGGCGCCGGGTCGGCCGAGGTCGAACACCACCCGCTTGGCCTGCCCGCCGGCCAGCTGCAGGCCGGCCCGGCCGCTGGTCCACACCCAGGTGCGGCGGCGGCCGCCCTCGGGCGGGAACCAGCCGAGGCCCCACTCGACCACCCCGGGCTTGCCCTGGCGGACGTGGCGGCCGAGCAGCCGGACCAGGCGGCGCTGCCAGCCGGCCAGGTCGTGGTCGAACGGGGTCGGGAAGTAGCACAGGTACAGGTTGTGGCCGGCCTGGGCCTTGACCCGGCTCATGTAGGAGGCGTTGACGAACAGCTCGTACTCGGCCGACAGGCGGGCCACCTGCGGCTCGCCCCGGTCGGGGACGATCCGCAGGCTGACCTTGCCGAGGTTGAGGCCGAGATGGTCGGCCAGGATCTCCTTGCCGACGTCCTCGTGGCCGACCAGGTCGACCTCGTGACCCTCGTCGGCCAGGACCTGGGCGAGCATGCAGCTGTGGCGCTCCCCCCCACCCATCGACTGCAGGAACCGGTTGTAGACCGCCACCTTCAAGACGCGTGAACTCCCCGGATCTTCGGGCCCTGGGGAATCAGCCCCGGGCGACGACGTAGGTCTCGTTGCTCTGGTAGAGCCCCCGTACCAGCTTCTCGTGGGCCCTGCGGGCCTCCCGCAGCGCCTCGGTGGTCTCCTGCAGCCGGCCGGCCAGTTCCTTGACCACGTGGGACAGCTGGTAGGCCCACTCCGGGTCGTGGTGCTCGGTGACCCGGCCCTTGCGGTCGTGGTGGTCGAGGCTGGCCCGCAGCCCGCCCATGGCCTGCTCGAGCAGGTCGTCCACGGGCGGGTGGACGAGCGGCTCGGGGACAAGGTACTCCGGCGGCGGGCCTGGGTGGTTGGCCGGGTTGGTCCCGGTCTCCTCCACCTCCAGCCCGGCCTGGCGGCAGAGGAACTCCAGCAGAGGCAGGTCGTAGAAGCGGACATGGGTCGGGTCGCGCCAGAAGTCGTGGCTGAGGACCGCGTAGCAGGCCGGGTTGGGGGTCACGGCCACGAAGCGGCCGCCGGGGGCGAGCACCCGGCGCACCCCGGCGAGCAGCTCGCGGGCCTGGTCGGGGGTGAGGTGCTCGATGAAGTGGGAGCAGAACACCCCCCGGTAGGGACCGGGGACGGGGCCTTGCGCTCCGCCGGGCAGGCCGCCATGCAGGAAGGCGATGGCGTCGCCGCACAGGACGTCCAGGCCCTCGGCCCGCGCCTTGTCCACCATGCCCTCGTCCGAGTCGACCCCCTGGGCCTTGACCCCGGCCTCCTCCAGCAGGCCGAGGAACTCGCCGCGGCCGCAGCCCAGCTCCAGCACCGGGCCCCTGTCCTTGAACATCGGCACGTAGTGGCGCAGGACCTCGCGCGTGTGCTCGGGGTCGAACCCCATGTAGGAGTAGTAGTCGCTTTCCAACCGGGTCACCGTTCCGACCTCCGCGCTGGGTTGTCCGACGCCTGCGCTGGCACTTTACGACGCCGGCTCACGACCCGGCCACGACCTGGCAACGACCCGGCGGCGGGCAACTATGCTGGATGCCACAAGAACACCGGCCAAGCATCCGGGGTCGACGAACTGCGTGGCCGCCGTGGGCGGCGCGCAGGCTTCGGGGCTACACGGATGGCTTGGTGCCGCATGCGGCGCCGGATACATGACCGCTGTTCTAGGCCATGAGGAGGTTGGAGCGATGAGCGGCTGGTCCGACGAGGGGGCCGGTGACCGGCACGGCCGGGCCGGCACGGCCGGTGAGCGGCCCCAGAAGCCGCTGCCGCCGGACTGGAGCGTCCGGCCAGGGGAGCAGCGCCGGCGCCCACAGCGCCAGGCCGGCGTCGCGCGCCCGCGGCCCCGCTGGGGCCGCCGGATCGGCGTGGTCCTGCTGGTCCTGCTCGTGCTGCTGGTCGGCCTGGCCGTGTGGGTGGACCGCCGGCTCAACCGGGTCGACGCCCTGCCCGACTACCAGGGCCGGCCCGCCGCAACCCCAGGGGCCGACTGGCTGATCGTCGGGTCGGACAGCCGCCAAGGGCTGGACGAGGCACGGCGCCGGCAGCTCGGCACCGGCCAGGCCGCCGGCCGGCGCGCCGACACCATGATGCTGCTGCACATCCCCCGCGGCACCGGCAAGCCGACCCTGGTCAGCCTGCCCCGCGACTCCTACGTGCCGATCCCGGGCCGGGAGCCCAACAAGCTGAACGCGGCCTACGCCTTCGGCGGCCCGCGGCTGCTCGCCCGCACCGTCGAGCAGGTCACCGGCATCCGCATCGACCGCTACATGGAGGTCGGGTTCGACGGCTTCGCCACCGTGGTCGACGCCGTCGGCGGGGTCCAGATCTGCCCCAAGAAGGCGATGCGCGACCCGATGGCCGGCCTCGACGTCAAGGCCGGCTGCCAGGTGGTGGCCAGCCGGCAGGCGCTGGCCTACGTCCGCACCCGGGCCGGCGGCCGCGGCGACCTGGACCGGGTCGAGCGCCAGCAGGAGTTCCTCGGATCCCTGATCGGCAAGGCGACCAGCCCCGGGGTGCTGCTCAACCCGTTCCGGAGCGTCCCGCTGGTCCTCCGCGGGACCGACGCCGTGGCCGTCGACCGCGCCGCCCACGTCTACAACCTGGTCCGGTTCCCGTTCGCGATGCGCGACGTCAGCGGCGGCGGCGGGGTCGCGACCACCGTCCCGGTCGCCGGCGGGGGCAGCGTCCCCGGGGTCGGCTCGGTGGTGCGCTGGGACCGCGAGCGGGCCCTGGCGCTGTTCGAGGCCCTCAAGCAGGACCAGCCGATCCCCGGGTCCGGCTGATCCCCGGGTCCGGCCGATCCCCGGGTCCGGCCGATCCCCGGGTCCGGCCGATCCCTGGATCCGGCCGATCCCTGGATCCAGACGATCCCCGGGTCCGGCCGAATCGCTCCGTCGCCGCCGGCCGCCGGACGCGGTATGGTATGCCCGCAGGATGGAAAGTGCATTCCGCATCGCTTGGCCGGTCGAGAGGAGGGCTGGTGACCGACGTCCTCCCGCGCCTGGGCGCCGACGTCCTGGACGAGCTCGACCGGCGCCTGGCCCCGGCCGACGCCGACCTCGCCGCCCGCTACCCGGGGGACGCCGGCGCCCGCCAGCCGGTGCACACCGTGTACGTCGCGGCCGACCTGATGACCCCGGGACTGGCCGCCGGCTGGGGCGCGCAGGCGCTGGCGGCGCTGGACCGGCACGCCGGCACCGCCCAGGCCCTGGCCGCGGCCACCGCGACCGACGCGGCGCTGGTCGCCGAGGTGTACCCCGCCATCCGGGACAAGCTGGCCCGGGAGCCGATCGAGGACCTGCGCCTCGACTTCGAGGACGGGTACGGGCACCGGCCGGACGAGCGGGAGGACCAGGACGCCCTGGCCGCGGCCAGCGCCCTGGCCGCGGCGCTGGAGGCTGGGACGTCGCCGCCCTACGTCGGGCTGCGGATCAAGTGCCTCGAGGCCGCCACCCGGCGCCGGGGGGTGCGGACCCTCGACCTGTTCCTGAGCGGGCTGCTGGCGCAGGCCGCCCTGCCCGGCGGGTTCGTGGTCACGCTGCCCAAGGTGACCGACGTCCGCCAGGTCGAGGCCATGGCCATGGTGTGCGGGCTGCTGGAGCAGGGCCACGGCCTGCCCGAGCGGCGGCTGCGGTTCGAGCTCCAGATCGAGACGCCGCAGTCGATCCTGGCCGCCGACGGCACCGCGGCCGTGGCCAGGATGCTCCACGCCGCCGGGGGCCGCTGCTCCGGCCTGCACTACGGCACCTACGACTACAGCGCCGCCTGCGGGATCGCGGCCGCCTACCAGAGCATGGACCACCCCGTGGCCGACCACGCCAGGGCGGTCATGCAGGTGGCCGCCGCCGGGACCGGGGTGCGGCTGTCCGACGGGTCAACCAACGTGCTGCCGGTCGGCGACACCCCGGCGGTGCACGCGGCCTGGCGGCTGCACGCCGGCCTGGTCCGCCGGTCGCTGGTGCGCGGCTACTGGCAGGGCTGGGACATGCACCCGGCCCAGCTGCCCACCCGCTACCTGGCGACCTACGCCTTCTTCCGCGAGGGCCTGCCGGCGGCGGCGGCCCGGCTGCGCGCCTACGCCGAGCGCACCGCCGGCGGCGTGCTCGACGAGCCGGCCACGGCGCAGGCCCTGGCCGGGTTCGTGGCCCGCGGCCTCGACTGCGGAGCCCTGGACGCGACCGAGGTCCAGGAGCTTACCGGACTGGACCGTCGGGCCATCGACGGCTACGCGCGGCGGGCCGGCTGAGGCTGCCGAACCCGCCGCCTGCCCATCCATGCCCGCGTAGCGGATGCGATTTCCGCAACATGGGCGGATGATGGGTGGTGAATCCGCACGAGTCGGTCGACCGGGAGGCCTGCCATCGCCACCGCTGAGAAAGCCGCCGGCGGCGTCCAGTCGGTCGAGCGCGCCCTCTCCCTGCTCGAGAGCCTGGCCGACCTGGGGCAGGAGGTCGGGGTGAGCGAGCTGCGCAGCGCCACCGGGCTGCCCTTCGGCACCATCCACCGGCTGCTCGGCACGCTGGTGCTGCACGGCTACGCCCGGCAGAACCCGGAGACCCACAAGTACACCCTCGGCCCCCGCCTGCTGCGCCTGGGCGACGCCGCCGGACGGCACTTCAGCGTCTGGGCGCGCCCCTTCCTCAACGAGCTGATGGAGATCAGCGGCGAGTCGGCCAACCTGGTCATGCTCGACGGCGACAACGCCGTCTACGTCGCCCAGGTGGCCTCCCGCAAGCACAACGTCCGGATGTTCACCGAGGTGGGGCGGCGGGTGCTGACGCACTCGACCGCGGTCGGCAAGGTCCTGCTCGCCTTCCGGCCCCGGCCCGCGGTGGAGGCGCTGCTGGAGCGCACCGGGCTGCCGCCGCGCACGCCGCGGACCATCGTCGACCGGAGCAGGTTGCTGGCCGAGCTGGACGTGGTGGCGCGGCAGGGCTACGCCGTCGACGACGGCGAGGAGGAGATCGGCGTCCGCTGCCTCGCCGTGCCGGTGTTCGGCGTCGGGGACAGCGTGGCCGCCGTGTCGATCTCGGCGCCCGAAGGGCGCCTGGGCCGCACCGACTACGAGCGCCTGCTCCCGGAGATGCTGCGCATCTCGGCGGCGATGACGGGCAGCTTCGTGGCCGCGTCCTGACCGCTGCGGCGGGCCCGGCGGCCGGGGGGCCGGGCGGCCCGTGACGTCTTGACTGGACGCCCGACTCGGGGTACGGTCCAGCCACCAAAGTGGGTAATGTTCTCCGCATCATGGAAAGCCACCTTGGGGACCGCGCGGAGGTTGCGGAACGAGGAGGGCCGCCGATGACGGCGATCGGGTTCGTCGGCCTGGGAGTGATGGGCCAGCCCATGGCCGAGCACCTCGTCCGGGCCGGCCACCAGGTCACCGTCCACAACCGCTCCGAGGCACCGGTGCGGGCCCTGCAGGAGGCCGGCGCCAAGGCGGGCGCCTCGGCGGCCGAGGTGGCCGCCGGCGCCGACATGGTGATCACGATGGTCCCCGACTCGCCCGACGTCGAGGCCGTGGTCCTCGGCCCCGGCGGCGTCCTCGAGACCGCGCGGCAGGGGATGCTGCTGATCGACATGAGCACGATCCGGCCCGACACGGCCCGCCGGGTCGGCGAGCAGGCCCAGGCCCGCGGGGTGCGGTTCCTCGACGCCCCGGTGAGCGGCGGCGAGGTCGGCGCCGTCGAGGCGACCCTGTCGATCATGGTCGGTGGCGCCGCCGAGGACTTCCAGGCGGCGCTGCCCGTCCTGGAGTCGCTGGGCAGGACGGTCGTGCACGTCGGGCCCGTCGGCTCCGGCCAGACCGTCAAGGCCGCCAACCAGCTGATCGTCGCCGGCGTGATCGAGCTCGTCAGCGAGGCGATCGTGCTGCTGGAGGCCCACGACGTCGACATGGAGCCGGCCATCAAGGTGCTGGCCGGCGGGCTGGCCGGCAACCAGGTCCTGGAGCGCAAGGCGGCCGGCATGCTGGCCCGCAAGTTCGACCCGGGCTTCCGCATCGACCTGCACCACAAGGACATGCAGATCATCCAGGCGGCGGCCCGCGACGCCGGGGTCGCCATCCCGGTGACCGCGCTGGTCGCCCAGATGCTGGTCTCGCTGCGCAGCCTCGGCCGCGGCTCCCTCGACCACAGCGCCATCCTGACGCTGATCGAGGACCTTTCCGGCCGCGGCGGTCCCCATCCCACCGCCGGTTGAGAGGTCATCATGCTGGTTGCCCGTCCCACGACGCTGGCCGCGGTGTTCGACGCGCTCGACGAACGCCCCGACGCCCACCTGCTGGCCGGCGGCACCGACCTGATGGTCGAGGTGAACTTCGGCCACCGGCGCCCGCCCGCGGTGGTCGGCCTGCGTCGCGTCGAGGAGCTCAAAGGCTACGAGGTGTCCGCCGACGAGGTCGTGCTGCGGGCCGGGGTCACCTGGACCGAGATCGAGAACGACCTGGCCGACGTCCTGCCCGGGCTGGCGGCGGCGGCCCGGACGGTGGGCTCGCCCCAGATGCGCAACGCCGGCACCGTCGGCGGCAACGTCGGCACGGCCAGCCCGGCCGGCGACGGGCTGCCGGTGCTCGGCGCCCTCGACGCCACCCTGGTGCTGGCCAGCCGCGGCGACGAGCGCCGCCTGCCGCTGGCCGAGTTCATCACCGGGGTCAAGCAGACCGTGATCCGGCCGGGCGAGGTCATCCGCGAGATCCGGGTGCCCCGCCTGGACGGCCCCCAGCAGTTCCTCAAGGTCGGCACCCGCAACGCCATGGTGATCTCGATCGTGGTCTGCGGCCTGGCCGTCGACCGGGCCGGCCGCAGCGTCCGCCTCGGCCTCGGCTCGGTGGCCCCGCGGCCGCTGCGGGCGACCGCCGCCGAGGAGTTCATCGCCGGCCGGATCGACTGGGACGCGATGACCGCCCCGCCGGACGCGGTGGCCAGGTTCGGCGAGCTCGCCCGCGAGGCCGCGACGCCCATCTCCGACCAGCGGGGCACGGCCGAGTTCCGCCGCCATGCCGTCCAGGTGGTCGCCACCCGCGCCCTGCAAAGGAGCCTCGCAGCATGAGCCCACCGCCCGCCACCGACCAGGCCACCGACAGCTACCGGCTGTCGGTCAACGGCAAGGACCGGGAGGTCACCGACGCCTGGATCGGGGAGAGCCTGCTCTACGTGCTCAGGGAGCGGCTCGGCCTTCCCGGCGCCAAGAACGCCTGCGAGCAGGGCGAGTGCGGCTCCTGCTCGGTCATGCTGGACGGGGTCCTGATCGCCTCTTGCTGCGTGATGGCCGCCGACGCGGTCGGCAGCGACGTGCGCACCGTGGAGGGCCTGAGCCCCGAGGGTGAGCTGACCGACGTCCAGCGGGCCTTCGTCGAGCAGGGCGCCGTGCAGTGCGGCTTCTGCATCCCCGGGATGATCGTGGCCATCCACGACCTGCTGGACCGCCGGCCCGAGGCCGACGAGCTCACCCTGCGCGAGGCCATCTCCGGCAACCTGTGCCGGTGCACCGGATACGGCCGCATCTTCGCCGCCTTCCATGCCGTCAAGGAGGAGCGCGCCCGTGCCAGCACCTAGCCTGCCGAGCACCTTCACCCGCACGCGCCGGGCCCCCGGCCTCGGGGACAGCGTCCTGCGGCCCGACGCCCCGGCCAAGACCAAGGGCCAGTTCGCCTTCTCCTCCGACCTGTGGATGGAGGGGATGGTGTGGGGGGCGACCCTGCGCAGCCCCCACCCCTACGCCCGCATCCGGTCGCTCGACACCGCGCCCGCCCTGGCCATCTCCGGCGTGCACGCGGTGATCACCAACGACGACCTGTGGGGCAGCCGGACCTACGGCCTCGAGCACCACGACCAGCCCGTGTTCGCCGACCAGGTGGTCCGCTTCCACGGCGAGCCGGTCGCCGCCGTGGCCGCCGACCATCCCGAGATCGCCCGCCGGGCCGCCGCCGCCATCGGGGTCGACTACGAGGTCCTGGCCCCGGTGGTCGACCCGGAGGTGGCCATGGCCGGCGAGCCCATCCACCCCGCCGGCAACCTGTTCCGGCACCTGAAGATCCGCTTCGGCGACCCGGACGCCCAGGGTGAGGTGGTGGTCGAGGGCGACTACGAGGTCGGCATGCAGGACCAGGCGTTCCTGGGCCCGGAGTCCGGCCTGGCCGTGCCCAGCGAGGACGGCGGCGTCGAGCTGTACGTCGCCACCCAGTGGCTGCACGTCGACCGCGACCAGATCGCCGCCTGCCTGAACCTGCCGCGGGAGAAGGTGCGCCTCAGCCTGGCCGGCACCGGCGGCGCCTTCGGCGGACGCGAGGACCTCTCCATGCAGATCCACGCCTGCCTGCTGGCGCTGGTCACCCGCAAGCCGGTCAAGATGGTGTACAGCCGCGAGGAGTCGTTCTTCGGTCACGTCCACCGGCACCCGGCCCGGCTCTGGTACCGCCATCACGCCACCCGTGAGGGGAAGCTGGTCAACGTCGAGTGCCGGATGGTGTTCGACGGCGGGGCCTACACCTCGTCCTCGACAGCGGTGATCTCCAACGCCTCGGCCTTCGCCCCCGGCCCCTACTTCACCCCCAACGCCAAGGTCGACGGCTTCGCCGTGCGCACCAACAACCCCCCGTGCGGGGCCATGCGCGGGTTCGGGGCGGTGCAGACCTCGTTCGCCGCCGAGGCCCAGATGGACCGGCTGGCCGCGGAGCTGGGCATCGACCCGGTCGAGCTGCGTCTGCGCAACGCCATCAAGACCCACGACAAGCTGATCACCGGGCAGGTGATCACCGGCACCGCCCCGGTGGCCGAATGCATCATCGCCTGCCGCGACCTGCCGATGCCGGAGCCGCTGGCGGCCGACGCCCCGGTGATGGCGCTGCCGGGCGGCGCCGGGCTGACCGCCCTGCACGGCGACGTCCGGCGCGGGGTCGGGTTGGCGGTCGGGTTCAAGAACCTGGCCTTCTCCGAGGGGTTCGACGACTACTCGACGGCGCGGGTGCGCCTGGAGCTGGGACCGGGCGGCGAGCCGGTGGCCACCGTCCACACCGCCACCGCCGAGGTCGGCCAGGGGTTCGTCACCATCGCCCAGCAGATCGCCCGGGCCGAGCTGGGCGCCCACGAGGTGGTCGTCCAGGCGGCCGACACCCAGGTCGGCTCGGCCGGCTCCACCAGCGCCTCGCGCCAGACGATGATGTCCGGCGGGGCGGTGCAGATGGCCTGCTCGGCGGTGCGCGAGGTGCTGCTGGAGCGGGCGGCCCTCGACCTGCACCTGGCCCCGGCGGACATGGTGCTGGAAGAGGGCGAGCTGGTCACCAAGGACGGCGGCGCCAGCGTGTCGCTGGTCGACGCCCTGCGCGCCGGGCCGATCGAGGCGACCCGCGAGTTCCACCACGCCCCGACCGAGCCGCTGGACGAGAACGGCCAGGGCAACGCGCACTGGTCGCTGGCCTGCGCCGCCCACCGCGCGGTGGTCGACGTCGACCCGGAGCTCGGGCTGGTGCGGGTCGTGCAGGTGGCCACCGCCCAGGACATCGGCAGGGCGCTGAACCCGCTGGCCGTCACCGGCCAGATCGAGGGCGGCATCGCCCAGGGCGTCGGCCTGGCCGTGATGGAGGAGATCATGGTCGACCAGGGCAGGATCAGGAACCCGTCGTTCACCGACTACCTGCTCCCGACCGCCCTGGACATGCCGCCGGTGGTGCAGACCTGGATCGAGCAGCCCGAGCGGGCCGCGCCCTACGGGGCCAAAGGCGTCGGCGAGCCGCCGACCATCTCCTCGACCGGCGCGGTGGTGGCCGCCATCCGCCAGGCGACCGGCCTGCCGCTGACCCGGATCCCGGTGCGGCCGGACGACATCGCCCTGGCTCGACGAGTGTGAGGAGTCCACGACCATGGGCATCGTCCTGGGTGCGAACCGCTACGGCAAGGCCGGCAACCACCTGTTCAAGGTGGTGCGCGCCGGCGACCGGCACCAGGTGCGCGACTACCGCGTCGACGTGGCCCTGACCGGCGACTACGACGCCGTGCACACCGACGGCGACAACACCGGGGCCCTGGCCACCGACACCATGCGCAACACCGTGTACGCGGTGGCCAGCCAGCACGCCTTCGACACGCCCGAGGAGTACGGCCTGCAGCTGGTGGAGTATCTCCTCACCCAGCCACGGGTCCGGAGCGCCCGGGCCAGCGTGGTCGAGCAGCGCTGGGACCGGATCGCGGTCGACGGCCAGCCGCACGACCACGCCTTCACCAAGGCCGCCGGCGGCAAGCACACCGCGGTCGTCACCGGCGAGGGCGACCGGCGGCTGGTCACCGCCGGCATCGACGACCTGCACGTGCTGAAGACGACCAACTCGGGATGGTCGAACTTCCTCGAGGGCGGCTACCGGACCCTGAAGGACACCGACGACCGCATCCTGGCCACCAGCATCACCGCCTCATGGGACTACCGCGACCCCGACGTCGACTACGGCGCCTGCTGGGACGGGGTCCACGAGCAGATCGGCCGCACCTTCACCGACCACTTCAGCCCGTCGGTGCAGCACACCATCTGGCGCATGGGCCAGGCGATCCTGGAGCGGTACGAGCAGATCGAACGGATCAGCTTCACGCTGCCCAACAAGCACCACATCCTCTACGACCTGGCACCGTTCGGCCTGGACAACGACCGGGAGATCTACTGGGTCACGGTCGAGCCCTACGGACGCATCGAGGCCACCGTGGAGCGCGACTGAATCGGGGAGCACCCACCGAAAGGCTGTGACGCCAGATGGCCAGGACCGAAGCACGGGCAGCCGGCCGCCGCCCCATCCACCCCGTCGACGAGATCCTGCCGCCGGCCAAGCTGGCCGTCTACGGGTTCCAGCACGTGCTCGCCTTCTACGCCGGCGCCGTCATCGTGCCGATCCTGCTGGCCGGCGCCATCCACCTGACGCCCGAGCAGCTCGCCTACCTGATCAACGCCGACCTGTTCACCTGCGGCATCGCCTCGATCATCCAGTCGGTCGGCTTCTGGAGGATCGGCGTGCGGATGCCGCTGCTGCAGGGCGTCACCTTCGCCGCGGTGTCGCCGATGATCAGCATCGGCCTGGCCGAAGGCGGCGGGACCCCCGGCCTGCGGGCCATCTACGGCTCCGTCATCGTCGCCGGGATCTTCGCGTTCCTGGTGGCGCCCTTCTTCGCCAGGCTGATCCGGCTGTTCCCCCCGATCGTCACCGGGACGGTCATCACCATCATCGGCATCGTGCTGCTGTCGGTGGCCGCCCTGGACGCCGGGGGTGGCGGCGCCAGCCAGTTCACCGACCCGCCCACCTTCGGGCGCCTGCGGAACCTGGCGCTTGCCGGCTTCACCCTGCTGGTCATCCTGGCCATCTACCGGATGTTCACCGGTTTCCTGGCCACCGTCGCGGTGCTCATCGGCCTGATGGTCGGCACCCTGGCCGGCTGGATCTTCGACTTCACCGACTTCAGCAGGGTCGCCGGCGCCGACGTGGTCGGCGTCACCACCCCCTTCCATTTCGGCGCCCCGACCTTCCCGGTGGCGGCGGTCATCTCCTTGGTCATCGTGATGCTGATCACCATGGTGGAGACCACCGGCGACGTCTTCGCCTGCGGCGAGATCGTCGGCAAGCCGATCGACAAGGAGGACGTGGCCAGGGCGCTGCGGGCCGACGGCCTGGCCACCACCCTTGGCGGCATCCTCAACTCGTTCCCCTACACCTGCTTCGCCGAGAACGTCGGGCTGGTCCGGCTGACCAAGGTGAAGAGCCGCTTCGTGGTCGCCACCGCCGGGCTGTTCATGATCGTCATCGGCCTGATCCCCAAGGTCGGCGCCATCGTCGCGGCCATCCCACCGCCGGTGCTTGGCGGGGCCGGCTTCGCCCTGTTCGGCACCGTGGCCGTGATCGGCATCCAGACCCTGCGGCGGGTCGACTTCCACGACGAGCGCAACGTGATCATCCTGGCCGTCAGCCTCGGCTTCGCGATGACGCCGACCGTCTACCCGGCGATCGTCAACTTCTTCCCCGAGTCGGTGCGGACCATCATCTCCAGCGGCATCACCCTTGGCAGCATCAGCGCCATCGTCCTCAACCTGGTCTTCAACGTCTGGGGTGGCCACAGCAACCTGGTCACCAAGGTGCTGCCGGTCCCGCGGCAGGACGAGGTGATGAGCATCGACCAGGTCAACCAGATGGACCGCGAGCAGTTCGTCGACACCTTCGGGGGGCTGTTCCAGGGGCCGCCGTGGATCGCCGAGCAGGCATACCGGGCCCGGCCCTTCGAGGACGTGTACGACCTGCGGCGGGCCTTCCACGACGCCCTGTTCGAGGCCCCGGCGGAGCGGCAGCTGGAGCTGATCCGCCAGTACCCGGACCTGGCCGGGGCGGCCACCCGCGAGGGCCGGCTGTCCAGCCGGTCGGCGATGGATCAGGCGTACGCCGGCCTCAACCAGCTCGACAGCGACGAGTACACCAGCTTCGACGACCTCACCCGGGCCTACCGGGAGAAGTTCGGCTTCCCGCTGGTCGTGGCCGTGCGCGAGAACACCAAGGAGACCATCCTCAAGTCCGGCAACGCCCGGCTGCAGAACTCCCCCGCCGCCGAGCAGGCCACCGCGCTGGTGGAGATCGCCAAGATCGCCAACCTGCGCCTGCTCGACATCGTCGAGGAGCCGGTCGACCGGCCGGTGGCGTGAGGCCGCGATGAGCGGCCGGACGGGTCGTACCCCCGGGGTCCGGCCGGAGGGATGCCCCGGTTGGTCGGGGAGCTGTTCCAGGCGGGTGCCCCAGTGAGCCGGCTGGTGCTCCGGGGGGCGCGGTGGCCCGGCGACGTGGCGATGGACGGCGGCCGGATCACCGCCGTCGGGTCGGTCCCGGAGGAGGCGGGCGACGAGGTGGTGCGGGTCGACGGCGACATCGTGACCGCCGGCCTGATCAACACCCACCACCACTTCTACCAGTGGATGACCCGCGGCTGGGCGTTCGACTGCACCCTGTTCGGCTGGCTGACCACCCTGTACCCGGTCTGGGCCCGGCTGACCCCCGAGGACGTCGAGGCCGCGTCCGCCGTCGCCATGGGCGAGCTCGCGCTCACCGGCTGCACCACCGCGGCCGACCACCACTACCTGGTGCCGGGCGGCGACGACTCGGTGTTCGACGCGATCGCCGCCGCCGCCCGCACCATCGGGATCCGGGCCCACATCGCCCGCGGCTCCATGGACCTCGGCCAGAGCAAGGGCGGGCTGCCGCCGGACTCGGTGGTGGAGGACCTGGACGCGATCCTCGCCTCCACCCAGTCGGTGTACGAGCGGCTGCACGACGGCGACCGCGTCGTGGTCACCGTCGCCCCCTGCAGCCCGTTCAGCGTCACCCCCGAGCTGATGACCGAATCGGCCGCCCTGGCCAGGCGCCACGGGCTGCGCCTGCACACCCACCTGGCCGAGACGCTGGACGAGGAGCGCAGCTGCCTGGAGCGGTTCGGCCGGCGACCCTTGCAGGTCCTCGACGACATCGGCTGGATCGCCTCCGACGTCTGGGTGGCCCACGGGATCCACTTCGACGACGCCGAGGTGCGGCGGCTGGCCGAGACCGGCACCGGGATCGCGCACTGCCCCTCCAGCAACTGCCGGCTCGGGTCGGGCATCGCCAGGGTGGTGGACCTCACCAGGGCGGGCGCGCCGGTCGGGCTGGGCGTGGACGGGGTGGCCAGCAACGAGATCGGCGGGCTGTTCCCCGAGATGCGGATGGCCCTGTTCCTGGCCCGCCAGCGGGACCTGAGCTCGACCACCTTCCTGCCGTCCGACAGCCTCCGGCTGGCCACCGAGGGCGGCGCCCGCTGCCTCGGTCGCGACGACATCGGCCGGCTGGAGCCCGGCTACCGCGCCGACGTGGTCGTCTGGCCCGGCGACGACCTGGCCGACGTGCTCGACCCGCTCGCCGGGCTGGTGCTGGGGCCCGAGCGGCACGCCCGGCACGTGTTCGTCGAGGGCGCCTACGTGGTCCGCGACGGTACCCTGCTCGGCGCCGACATCCACACGCTGCGCCGGGAGCTCGCCCGCCGGGCCCGCCGGCTGTGGCCACAGGGGGCGACGTGACCGAGCTGACCACCGGGCAGCGGCTGCGCTGGTTCAACCAGCTGCCGCAGGCGGAGGCGGTCGCGGAGCTGCTGGCGGTCTGCCACTCGCGACGGTGGGCGCAGCAGGTGGCCGCCGGCCGCCCCTACCTCGACCTGGCCGCGTTGCAGCGGGCCGCCGACGAGGTGTGGACGGGGCTGGACCCCGGCGACTGGCTGGAGGCGTTCGCGGCCCACCCGCGGATCGGCGAGCACGGCGGCGGGTCGGCCGACTGGTCCAGGCAGGAGCAGGCCGCCGTCGGCACCGCCGGCCAGCAGCTGCAGGCGGCCATCGCCCGCGGCAACGCCGCCTACGAGGACCGCTTCGGCTACGTGTTCCTCGTCTCGGCCGCCGACCGCGACGCCGAGGAGATCCTGGCCAACCTGCGCGCGCGGCTGGGCAACGACCCCGACACCGAGCTGCGGGTGGCCGCCGACCAGCACCGGCGCATCACCCGGCTGCGGATCGAGCGGATGATGCAGGGATGAGCCCGGAGGGGTTTGGGGAACACCAAGGGGGGTGCCCCAATGAGTAGGATCACCACCCACGTGCTGGACACCGCCCGCGGCCGCCCGGCGGCCGGGATGCGGGTCGTCCTGGAGGCCCGGGCCGGCGACGGCTGGACACCGGTCGGCGGCGGCGTCACCGACGCCGACGGCCGGGTGCCGGGCCTGGCCGCCGAGGGGGCGCTACGCGCCGGCGTCCACCGCGTCACCTTCCACACCGGCGACTGGTTCGCCGCCGAGGGGACCGACGGCTTCTACCCGCTGGTGACCGTCGTCTGCGAGATCGGCGACCCCGAGGCCCACTACCACGTCCCGCTGCTGATCAGCCCGTACGGCTACAGCACCTACCGGGGCAGCTAGGACCCATGCGCGGGCACGTGGTGGTCGCCCCGGACAAGTTCAAAGGCTCGCTCGGCGCCGCCGGGGTGGCCGCGGCGGTCGCCAGCGGGCTGCGGGCCGCCGTCCCCGGCCTCGACGCGCGCGAGCACCCGGTCGCCGACGGCGGCGACGGCACCGTCGAGGCCGCCCTGTCGGCCGGCTTCGCCCGCCGGGAGGTGGCCTGCACCGGCCCCGCCGGGGACACCGTCCTGGCAGCGCTGGCCGTCCGCGACAAGCTCGCCGTGGTGGAGCTGGCCGAGGCGTCGGGGCTGCGGCGGCTCCCCGGCGGGCGCCTGGCGGCCACCACCGCGACCAGCCGCGGCACCGGCGAGCTGATCCGCGCCGCCCTCGACCTCGGCTGCCGCCAGGTGGTGCTGGGGCTGGGCGGCAGCGCCTGCACCGACGGCGGGGCCGGCATGGTCCAGGCCCTTGGCGCGCGGCTGCTCGACGCCGCCGGGGCCGAGCTGGCGCTCGGCGGGGCGGCGCTGGCCGGCCTGGACCGCCTCGACCTCTCCGGGTTCGACCCCCGGGTGGCCGACGCCGAGTTCGTGGTCGCCTCCGACGTCGACAACCCACTGCTGGGGCCGCACGGGGCAGCGGCCGTATACGGCCCGCAGAAGGGCGCCACCCCGCCGGAGGTCGCGCTGCTGGACGCCGCCCTGGCCCGCTGGGCGGCGGTGGCCCGCGACGCCACCGGCGTCGACGCCGCCGGCGTGCCGGGCGCCGGGGCCGCCGGGGGTGTGGGGTTCGCGGCCGTGGTGTTCCTCCGGGCCCAGCTGCGCTCGGGCATCGACTACCTGCTCGACCTGCTCGAGGTGCGCTCGGCGCTGCCCGGCGCCCGGCTGGTGGTCACCGGGGAGGGCTCGCTCGACGAGCAGACGCTGCGCGGCAAGGCGCCCGCCGGGGTGGCGGCGGCGGCCCGGGCCGCCGGGGTGCCCGTGGTCGCGGTCGCGGGCCGCAACACCCTGCCGGCGGCGGCGCTGCGGTCGGCCGGCATCGCCCAGGCCTACGCCCTGTCCGACCTGGAGGACGACCCCGAACGCAGCATGCGCGAGCCGGTGCCGCTGCTGGAACGGCTGGCCGGCCGGATCGCCGCCGACTGGCTGGGCGGTGGCCCGTGACGGCGGGCGACGGCTTCGAGCTGGTCTTCCGGGCCCCGCGAGTGGTCACCGCCGCCGGCGAGGTGTCCAGGTGCGTCGGCGTCCGCGGCGGGCGGGTGGTGGCCATCGAGCCGCTGCAGGCCGAGCTGTCCGGGGAGCAGACGATCATCCTCTCCGACGGGGAGGTCCTGCTGCCCGGGCTGGTCGACACCCACGTCCACGTCAACGAACCGGGCCGGACCGAATGGGAGGGCTTCGCCACCGCGACCAGGGCCGCGGCCGCCGGCGGGATCACCACCATCCTCGACATGCCGCTCAACTCGATCCCGCCGACCGTCGACCTGGCCGCCCTGGAGGTCAAGCGCAAGGCGGCCGCGGGCCAGGTCCACATCGACGTCGGGTTCTGGGGCGGCGCCATCCCCGGCAACCTCGGGGAGCTGCGCGGCCTGCACGACGCGGGCGTGTTCGGCTTCAAGTGCTTCCTGCTCCACTCCGGCGTCGACGAGTTCCCCCACCTCGGCGCCGCCGAGCTCGACCGGTACCTCCAGGTCCTCAGCACCTTCCCCGCGCTGCTGCTGGTGCATGCCGAGGACTCGGCGTCGGTCGAGCGGGCGCCGTCGGCGCACGGCGAGCGCTACGCCGACTTCCTCCGCTCCCGGCCCCGCGGCGCCGAGAACCTGGCCATCGCCCAGGTGATCGAGAGCGCCCGCTGGACCGGCGCCAGAGCGCATGTGCTGCACCTGTCGTCCTCGGATGCGCTGCCGATGCTGCGCAGCGCCCGGCGTGACGGCGTGGCCGTCAGCGTGGAGACCTGCCCGCACTACCTGACCTTCGACGCCGAGACGATCCGGGACGGCGCCACCGAGTTCAAATGCTGCCCCCCGATCCGGGAGGCAGACAACCGCGAGCAGCTCTGGCGGGGCCTGGCCGACGGCGTGATCGACCTGGTGGCGTCCGACCACTCCCCCTGCCCGCCCGAGCTCAAGCGGTTCGACCTCGGCGACTTCGGGCTGGCCTGGGGTGGCATCGCCTCGCTGCAGCTCGGCCTGTCCGCGGTCTGGACCGCGGCCCGGGCCCGCGGCCAGACCCTGGTCGACGTGGTCCGCTGGATGGCCGAGGGCCCGGCCGACCTCGTCGGTCTGCGCCGCAAGGGCCGGATCGCCCTCGGCGGCGACGCCGACTTCTGCCTGTTCGCCCCCGACCAGGCCTTCGTGGTCGACGCCGGGCGGCTGCACCACCGCCATCCGGTCACGCCGTACGCGAACCGCCCGCTGGCCGGGGTGGTCCGCGGCACCTGGCTGCGGGGCCAGGAGGTCACCGGCGACCAGTTCCGGGGAATCCTGCTCAACCGGGGAGCGTCATGAACCAGCGCGCCATCACCACCCTGCCCGACCTGGCCGTCCGCAGCCTCGGCGGCAGCGTCGTCGCCGCCAACGACGAGCTGTTCGCCGAGCGCGAGAACCTGGTCAAGCCCGAGGCGGCCGGCTACCAGACCTACACCTTCGGCCACAAGGGCCAGGTGTACGACGGGTGGGAGACCCGGCGCCGGCGGGAGCCCGGCTTCGACTGGGCGATCGTCCGCCTCGGGGTGGCGGGCGTGGTCCGGGGGGTGGTGGTCGACACCGCGCATTTCAAGGGCAACTACCCGCCGGAGGTCTCGGTGCAGGGCTGCTCGGCCGAGGGCTACCCGACGCCGGCCGAGCTGGAGCAGGCCGACTGGGTGTCGCTGGTCCCCAGGTCGGCCGTGCGGGGGGACACCCAGAACTCGTTCGAGGTCGAGGTGCCGCAGCGGTTCACCCACGTCCGGCTCTGCATGCACCCCGACGGTGGCGTGGCCCGCCTGCGGGTGCACGGCGAGGTCGTCCCCGACCCGCGCTTCCTCACTGCCGGGGCCATCGACCTGGCCGCCCTCGAGCACGGCGGCGACGTCAGCGGGTGCAGCAACATGTTCTACTCGTCGCCGACCAACCTGATCTCCCCTGGGCTGGCCCGGGTCATGGGGGAAGGCTGGGAGACGGCCCGCCGCCGCGACGACGGCAACGACTGGGTGGAGTTCCGCCTCGCCGGCGCCGGCGTGGTCCGGCTGGCCGAGCTGGACACCAGCTACTTCGTCGGCAACGCGCCCGGCTGGGCGTCCCTGCGGGCGGCCGACGCCCGTGCCGCCGACCCGGACGACCCGGCGGCCTGGGCCGAGCTGCTGCCGAGGACCAGGCTGCTCCCCGACACCCGGCACCGGTTCCGGCTGGACGCCGGCGCCGAGGCCACCCACGTGCGCCTGGACGTCTACCCGGACGGCGGCATGGCCCGGGTGCGGCTGTACGGGGACCTGACCGCGCCGGCCCGCGCCGACCTGGGCCTGCGCTGGCTGAATCTCCTCCCCGAGGGCCACGCCCGGCAGGTCCTGGCCGGCGAGGGCGGCCTCGACCAGGCCGAGGCCGGCCGGCTGGCCGCCTCGCGGCCGCTGGCCGGGCTGTCCGAGGTCCCGCAGCCGCTCCGCGCCCTGCTGGGGGGCTGACCGAGGTCCCGCAGCCGCTCCGCTGCCAGGACAGCACGGGCCAGCACGCAGCAGACGGTTGGTGGCTGATCGGAAAATGACCACCTGTGGCGGGCGGCCGGCGGCGCCCCGCGCCGCGCTCAACAGCCGGGGTTGTGGGTTGGTGGTGTCAGGCGGCCGGGGTCAGCGTGAGGGTGAACCCGAGCGCCTGCAGCTGGCGGATGTGGTTGCGGGTCTTGCGATCGGTGTCGGTGGGGTTGGTGTAGAAGTCCGCGCCGAGGTCGTGGAACCGTGCGGTGGGGTCGGCGAGCATGTGCCAGATGATGACCAGGATGGATCGGGCGACGGCGACCAGGGCGTTGCGCTTGCCGCGGCGTTTGACCAGGCGCCGGTAGCGCTGGCCGAGGAAGGTGTTGGTCTTGGCGGCGGTGGCGGCGGCTTGGCCGAGTACGCCTTTGCGGGAGGGGTTGGCTTTGCCGGTGGTGCCGGCGCGGTGGGTGGCGCCGGACTGGATGGTGCGGGGGGGCAGCTTGGCCCCCGACACCAGGTGCGCGGGGGTGGGGACCTGGCCGGCGTCCAGCCCGATCTCGGCGATGATCACCTGGGCGGCCTTGCTGCCGATGCCGGGGACCTTGCGGCTGGTCAGCCGGTCGATTTGGACGCCGAGCGCGTCGATCTGGTCCAGCAGCATCCGGGCCAGTTCCGCGTGGTGGTCGTCGAAGCGGCCGGTCAACGCCTACCTCCAGGGCGGCGCGCTTGCCGCGCATCCGTCCTTGGCGAGCTCGGCAAGCACCTTGGGGTCGCGTTGCCCGACGATCAGGGCCTCCAGCATGGCCCGACCCGAGACGCCCACGATGTCGGTGGCCACGGTGGACAGCTTGATCAGGGCGTCCTCGAGCAGCCTGCTCCAGCCGTTGCACGTGCCGGGAACGTTCTTGGGTCAGGTCGGACCCCCGGCCGGGTGTCGTCGCGCAACTGGCGGATCTCGGCGGGTGGGATGAACCAGGGGCGCCCCATGCCCGCTCGTTGAGCTTGGCCAGCCACACCGCATCGAGCTTGTCGGTCTTGAGGTTGGCCCGGGACCTGTTCGGGCGTCGCGAGCGTTGACCAGCCACCCCCACAGCCCACGGGCTTCCAGCAGGTAGACAAACCCCCGCCAGTCCTCGGAGGTGGACTCCACCACCACCGGTTCGATGCCCTGGCGGGTCAGCTGATCAGCCAGCGCGATGATCGCGTTGGTCCTCGCCGCCACCTCCCACACCCGGGTGATGCGCTTGCCCGGTGTGGTCTGGTGCGGCATCCGCGTGCACACCATCCCTGACGCCTTGGCCACATCGATCGCGGCGACCCGCTCCACGATCTGCTCGTGCTCTTCGACCTCGACCCCTCTGCCGTCTGGAACCACCACAGCTCCTTGTCCCCAAGGGTGGGTTGCGGCTGCCCGGGGGCTGGGTTGGGAACCGAAACTCTGATCGGCGTGCTCGAAGCAACCGTGCCCGACCCTCCTGATCGGGCCCCGGCGCCAACCTGTCTTACGGCCTCAACGACCAAGCAGGCATCCGGCGTCGGCGGGCAGCCAGCCCGATTTTCACGCCTGCACGGCGTCCCCGCAGGGATACAAGAACTGTCTTGCAAACAGCAGGTTGGGGGTTCGAGTCCCCCCGCCAGCTCCAAGATCCGCCTCGTCGTGCTTGGTATCCTGCTGACGACTGGCCATGGCGACTCGGATGCTTCAGACGATCGGCGAGACAGCGAACCAGATCCGACGCTGCCTCGCTGTCTCCGACGAACACGAGGCCCTACGCTGGGTCGCGCAGTTCATGGCGGAGTTTAGGCGCGCCCCGCTGGCGGATCGCCCGGGGCTGGTGGCCGGCGAGCCTTCCCCGACGGGGGATCGACGTTGGGACGCCATGCTCGCCGGAGTGGTCGAGCAGCTCTGCTTCGACGATGGGCTCGCGATCCCCGGCTGGGTGATGCAGCCGGATCGCTTCCTCGAGCAGTGGTGGTTTGTCACTCCCTACAGATCCTTGCACGCCTCCGCGTTCGCCGAGACTCCCGTGGCGCTCGCCAACCGAGGAGTGTTCATCCACGGCCGGTCGCTGGAGAGTGTCTGAGCCGATGCTGAACCGGGACAACATCGCCACGCTGCTGGACGAGCTCGCAAGCGAACTGGAAGCCGAGGGCGTCCACGGGGATCTCTTTCTGGTCGGCGGCGCCGCAATGGCGCTTGCCTACAGCACACGGCGAGCCACCCGCGACCTGGACGCCATCTTCGAGCCCAAGCAGGTGATCTATCGGGCCGCCCAGCGGGTTGGCGACCGCCGTGGACTGCCCCCAGACTGGCTCAACGACGGGGTCAAGGGCTTCCTACCGGGACCAGACCCGGGCGCCACGGTCCTGTTCGACCGGCCGGGGCTCGCAGTCCGGATCGCCTCGCCGCGCTACCTGTTCGCCATGAAGGTGCTGGCTGCGCGGGTCGAGCGCGATGAAGACGACATCCAGCTGCTGTACAAGCTATGCGGCTTCAGGTCGGTCGAAGAGGCGCTGGACCACGTCCAGTCGCTCTATCCGCATCAGCCCATCCCACCCAAAGCGCACTACCTGCTACAGGAGCTGTTCCCGCCTGCGGCAGACAATAAATAGGGATCGACTGGTCAGGGGTGGAGCGCCCTCTGCTGCCTGCCGTCCTCCTGCCGCGTGCACTGCGCCGTTGATGCAAGTGCCGGATCTCTGGCCGAAGTACCCGCACCGCACCCAACGTCGGTGGTGCCGTCGAGCACCATGGCACAGAGGGTGGAGAGGAGGCTTCGCATGGTCATTCCGTTGGACGCTCCTATGTTGCGTCAAGTGATGGCTGAGCGCCGAGGAGTCGGTGGAGCTGGCGGGCGACGTAGCGGACCAGGCAACGTTTGATCTCGCGCTTGGTCTGCCCTCGGCGCGGCGCCGCTGGGCATAGGCGCGGGTCGCCGGGTCGGTTCGTAGCCTTGGTCAGGACCACCGCGAACGCGGCGTCGGTGCGGCAGCGGCCGGACAAGTCAGCGCAAAGACACCCACAAGGTCAGTCAGTCCAAGGGTCACACCTGCAGCGACCAGCTCCAGCCCGGCATCATCACCGAACCACCGGCAGACTCACAGTCAGTCGAGCAGCGCCGCCGTGGCCGTCGGGGCGTGCTCGCCCCTGGTGGCCAGCTCCTCGAACTCGACCACGTCGTCGATCTCGGTGCCCATGGCGATGTTGGTGACCCGCTCGAGGATCACCTCGACCACCACCGGGACGCGGAACCGGGCCAGCAGCTTCCTGGCCTCCTCGAAGGCGGACGGCAGCTCCTCGGGCCGCGTGACCCGCAGGGCCTTGCAGCCGAGGCCCTCGGCGACCTTGACGTGGTCGACCCCGTAGCCTTCCAGCTCCGGCGAGTTCACGTTGTCGAACGACAGCTGCACGCAGTAGTCCATCTCGAAGCCGCGCTGGGCCTGGCGGATCAGGCCCAGGTAGGCGTTGTTGACCACCACGTGCAGGTAGGGCAGGTTGAACTGGGCCCCGACGGCCAGCTCCTCGAGCATGAACTGGAAGTCGTAGTCGCCCGACAGTGCCACCACCGTCGCCTCCGGGTCGGCGACGCACACGCCCAGCGCCGCCGGGATCGTCCAGCCCAGCGGGCCGGCCTGGCCGCAGTTGATCCAGTTGCGCGGGTGGTAGACGTGCAGGAACTGGGCGGCCGCGATCTGCGACAGGCCGATGGTGCTGACATAGCGGGTGTCCCTGCCGAAGGCCTTGTTCATCTCCTCGTAGACCCGCTGGGGCTTGATCGGCACGTCGTCGAGGTGGGTGCGCCGCAGCATCGTCCGCTTGCGCGCCGCGCACGCCTCCGCCCAGGCGGAGCGGTCCGGAAGCCGCCCGGCGGCCCCGCGCTCGCGGGCCGCCTCGACGAACAGCGCGAGGGCCGCCCCGGCGTCGGACACGATGCCGTAGTCGGGGGGGAACACCCGCCCGATCTGGGTCGGCTCGATGTCGACGTGCACGAACCGGCGCCCGCGCCGGTAGGTGTCCAGGCCCCCGGTGTGGCGGTTGGCCCAGCGGTTGCCGATGCCGAGGACGAAGTCGGACTCCAGCATGGTCGCGTTCCCGTAGCGGTGCGAGGTCTGCAGGCCCACCATGCCGGCCATCAGCGGGTGGTCGTCGGCGATGGTCCCCCAGCCCATCAGGGTCGGGACGACCGGCACGCCGGTCAGCTCGGCGAACTCGACCAGCAGGTCGGCCGCGTCGGCGTTGACGATGCCGCCCCCGGCCACCAGCAGCGGCCGCTCGGCCGCCGCCAGCATGTCCAGCGCCGTCTCCACCTGGGCCCGGGTCGCCGCCGGCCGGTGGACCGGCAGCGGCTGGTAGGTGTCGACGTCGAAGTCGATCTCGGCCATCTGGACGTCGAAGGGCAGGTCGAGCAGCACCGGGCCGGGGCGGCCGGAGCGCATCAGGTGGAAGGCCTGCGCGAACGCGCCCGGCACCTGGGCCGGTTCGAGCACCGTCATGGCCAGCTTGGCGACCGGCTTGGCGATGGCGGTGATGTCGACCGCCTGGAAGTCCTCCTTGTGCAGCCGCGCCACCGGGGCCTGGCCGGTGATGCAGAGGATCGGGATCGAGTCGGCCCAGGCCGAGTACAGCCCGGTGATCATGTCGGTGCCGGCCGGCCCCGAGGTGCCGATGCAGACGCCGATGTTGCCGGCGCGGGCCCGGGTGTAGCCCTCCGCCATGTGCGAGGCCCCCTCGACGTGCCGGGCCAGCACGTGCTGGATGCCGCCGCGCTTGCGCATCGCGGCGTAGAAGGGGTTGATGGCCGCGCCGGGGATGCCGAAGGCGTGCCTGACCCCTTCGCGCTCGACGATGGCGACGGCGGCCTCGGCCGCCCGCATCCGGGTCATGTGGCTCCTCCTCCTGTCGCGGTCAGGCTCGGGTCGACCGCTGCTCGAAGGGCAACCAGCCGAAGCTGTCGACGCTGGCGCCGCTCGGCGTGTACTCGAGCCCGACATACCCGTCGTAGCCGGCCGCCGCCAGTGCGCCCAGCGGGCCGTCGAGGTCCAGCGAGCCCGTCCCCGGCTCGTGGCGGCCGGGGGCGTCGGCGATCTGCACGTGCCCGACCCGGTCGGCGTACCGCTCCACCGCCTTGTCGAGGTCGTCGCCGTTGACCGCCAGGTGGTAGAGGTCGCACAGGAACCGCAGGTTGGTCGCGGCCGCCTCCCGCTGGACCCGGTCGAGCACCCCGACGGCGTCGGCGGCGGTCCTGAGAGGGTAGCGGGGGGCGCCGCTGACGGCCTCGACCAGGACCACGCCGCCGACCCGCTCCGCGGCCGAGGCGGCCAGGGCCAGGTGCGTGACCGCCAGGTCGTCCTGCTCCTGCGGCGTGGCGTCGTCGACCCGGTTGCCGTACAGGGCGTTGAAGCCGCGGCAGCCCAGCTGCTCGCCGATGCCGACGGTCACCTCGACGTTGTCGCGGAACTCGGCCCCACGGGCCGGCCACGACACCAGCCCGCGGTCGCCGCCCGGCATGTCCCCGGCGAAGAAGTTCAGGCCCACCAGCCGGACGTCGGCCTCCCGCACCGCCCGGACGAAGGCGTCCACCTCATGGTCGCCCGGCACGGCGACGTCGAAGGGCCACCAGAGCTCGACCGCGTCGAACCCCGCGGACCGGGCGGCGGCGGGCCGTTCGAGCAGCGGCAGCTCGGTGAACAGGATGGACAGGTTGACGTCGAAGCGGGCCATGCACCCCATCCTCCCATTTTCCGTATGGCGGATAACCTATGCCGCGATACGGGCAGCTGTCAAGAACGGCGGCACCGCGACGGCATCACGGCGGCCCCGGGGGAGGTCGGGGCCGCCGCCGGGAGGTCGGCTGCTCACGGCAGGTTGTCCCAGTCGCCGACCACCCCGTCGCCCGGGGTCTGCTTGGCCGGGAGGTCGGCTGCTCACGGCAGGTTGTCCCAGTCGCCGACCACCCCGTCGCCCGGGGTCTGCTTGGCCAGGCCGATGCCGGCCGCGGTGCCGGTGAAGGAGTCCTTCAGGTACCACCTGGTCCCGGCTCGCAGCACCCCGGGGGTCCAGGTGCCGTTGCCGTTCCAGTCGCCGGCGAACCCGAGGTCGTCGGTGCGCCCGAAGCGGACGTGCACCTCCGAGGGGCCGCCGCCGGCCGAGTTGCGCAGCCAGAAGGTCCCGGCCCGCTGCACCCCGGGGGTGAAGTCGCCGTCGCCGTCCCAGTCGCCGGCCAGGTAGCGGTCGCCGGAGCGCCCGAACGACACGGTGAGGTCGGCGGCGCCGCCGGAGTTGGCGTTGCGCAGCGCCCAGGTCCCGGCCCGGACCACCCCGGGGGTGAAGTCGCCGTCGCCGTCCCAGTCGCCGACGACCACCCGGTCGCCGTGGCGGCCGTACCAGAAGTCGAGCACGCTGCCGTCGGAGTTGCGCAGCAGGAATTGGTTGCTGTCCAGGGCCTGGTTGGGCCGGACGACGCCGACGGTCTGGGTGCCGTCGCCGTCCCAGTCCCCCACCACCGGGAGGTCGCCGGCGCGGCCCCAGCGGTAGCTGGTGAACACCCCCGAGGAGGTCGACAGCTGCTCGGCGTTGGCGTTGTTGACCGTCCAGGCGCCGTCGGCGAACCCGCCGGTGCTGGTGCCGCTGGGCGGGGCGGTGCGGTCCACGAACACCCGGCTGGTGGCCGGCCTGGCCGACGCTCCTCCGGCGGCGGCGGTGACGGTCATGGTCGCCCAGCCGGCCGGGGCGAGGGCGCCGGCGGCGGTGCGGCCGTCCCAGCGGACCTTGGCCTCGGCCCCGACGCCGGTCCAGGTGCGGACGGTGGCGCCGTTGGAGCCGGTGACCGAGACCCGCCAGCGGACGGTGGAGCTGAAGCGGGCGTGGACGCCGGCGTAGCCGCCGGCCTCCGGCTGGACCCGCGAGGTGGTGGCCGCGCCCCCGTAGATCTTGGGCAGCCCGATCCTGGAGACGGCCGAGCGGATCGAGGGCAGCAGGGCGAGGGTCGGGTCGCCGGGGCAGTCGGTGTAGGAGGTCGACCGGTGGCCAAAGATGGTGTTGGCCACCACCCGGCGCCCGGCCGGGAAGCGGGTGTTGGCCCCGCCGGCGCTGGTCAGCACCGTCAGCCCGCGGGGGTCGACGTGGGTCAGGTCCAGCTTCCAGGCCAGCAGCCGCTCCATGGCGGCGAGCATGAAGGAGGTCGGCCGGGTGTTCGAGAAGGTCCCGAGCATCGCCACCCCGGTGGTGTTGGTGTTGAAGCCGCCGGCGTGGGCGCCGAGCACCGGCCGGGTGACCCCGCCGTAGCGGCCCTCGAACACGCGGCCGTAGCGGTCGACCAGGAAGTTGTAGCCGATGTCGTTCCAGCCGCGGCTGCGCACGTGGTACAGGTAGTCGGACCTGACCAGGGCGGCGCTCTCCGACGGCGGGTAGTTGTTGCTCTGCACGGTGTGGTGGATGACGGCGGCCTTGACGGTGTCGCTGTAGTCGGGGTCGGCGCGGCGGATGGACTCGTCGGCGCCCCAGCCGGCCCGGCTGACGATCCGCGGCTGGGCGGTGGCGGCCGTGGCCACGCCCGCCCGCGCCGGCTCGGTGCCTGGCGTCGGGGTCATGTCCGGGGTGATCAGGTGGGCCTGCAGCCCGCCGGCCGGGCCGGTCCCGGTGACGGCTCCGGGGGTGGCCCGGTTGCCGTTGGCGCCGGCCTTGGGGCCGGACCCATCAGCCTCGGCGCCGGCCCTTGGGGCGCTGGAGGTGGCCGGTGGGCCGGTCGGCGTGGCGGCTGGCAGGACGCGCAGCTGGACCTCGACGGTGCCGGCGTCCAGCCACTGGCCGTCGCTGTAGATGCGCCCCGTGCGGTGCTCGCGGCTGGTGGCGTCGGGCCCGTCGGCGGCCGGCTCGACCTCCCGCCAGCCCGACCAGCCGGCCCCGGCCCGGGTGCGCAGCCAGACCGTTCCCGCGGCGCCGGGCTCGGCGCCGCCCGAGGCCGGGCCCGGCCAGGAGAACCCGGCGAACCTGGCCTTGCCCACCTTGACCGGCGCCGACAGCAACGCGGCCGGGGCCGGGGCTGGGGCCGCGGCCGGAGTCGGGGCCGGGGTCGGGGCCGGGGCCGCGGGAACGTTGGCCTGCGGGGCGACCCGACCCGTGGTCGCTGGCGCCGGGACCGGGGCCGGGTTGGCCTGCGGGGCGGCGACCCGGCCCGTGGTCGCCGGCGCCGGGGCCGGGGCGAGCGCGACCGGGATGTCCTTGACGGTGCCCTGATGGACCCGGTGGCCTCCCAGCGACGGCTGGGCGGCGTTGAACAGGGTCAGGGCGAGCGCGGAGGCGACGCCGGCGGCCGCACCTCGGCGGGCCAGCGAGCGCAGGGACCGGAACAGCACGAGCGTCCTCCAGGAAGGCGGCGGTGTTCCGGATGGACGTCGGCTGGCGACGGCCCGACCTGAAGTGCTCTACGGACTGATGCGGAACCTGGTCGACTTGAGCGCGAAGACCTTGCGGAACTGGGCCCCGGTCACGGTGACGCTGCGGCGCCGGCCGTCCTTGACGCCGACCACGGTGACCCGGGAGACCCGGCCACCCCACGACGGCATCCGGGTCTCGCGGACCGAGGTCGCGGTGCCGACCCCGAGCCGGGCGCCGAGGGTGGCCGCCGACACCTGCTTGGTCCAGCGGAAGTTCCGGTTGGGGTGGGCGCCCCCGCCCCGGTCGTAGGGGTCGTCGGACCGGCTGGGGAACCAGGGCAGGGGCGCGCTCCCCCACTGGGCGTTGCTGGAGGTGAAGCCGCCCGAGGACGAGGAGTAGAAGGCCTGCACGACCCGTCTGCCGTAGCGCACCACCAGGGAGTCGGTGCCGCGCACCGCCGCCACCCAGCGGGAGCCGTAGTAGCCCTGCTCCTTGGCGTAGCCGGCGTAGTGCTGGTCGCGGACGGTGGCGTACAGCGCGCAGTCGCAGCCGTCCCAGCTCCCGCCGCCGGCCCGCTGGCCGCGGGTCTGGACGGCGACCAGGGCGTAGCTGCGGGCGGCGATCGCCTGGGCCCGCAGCGCCTCGTTGGCGAACGACCCGGGCATCTCGGCCAGCCCGCGCAGGTAGCGGTTGAACGGGAGCACCGCCACCGCCCGCGGGCGGGTGACCCCCTGGTCGTCACGGACCAGGTGGATGTCCAGGCGGCCCCAGCGCAGCTGCTGGCCGGTCTGGGGCAGCAGCAGCCGGGCCGGGGGCAGGGCGGTCTGGTAGCGGACCACCACCCCGGTGCCGGCCCTGGTCGGCCCGAACCCCCGCCGGCCGGACAGGTCGAACACCGAGGCGCCGCCCCGCTCCGGCCGGACCGACCAGGTGACATGGCCGCTGAGCGACCGCCGGACCACCCGCCCTCCGGGGGTCACGCCCGACACCGTGAACCGGCCGCCGCCGCCGCGGCCGGGGACCTCGACCCCCCTGACCAGGACCCGGCGCAGGCGTCCACCCGTGCTGGGGTCGCGGTTGGCCTGGAGCAGCCCGACCCGGATGGTGGCCGGCAGGGTGGCCGGCCGTGGCTGGGCGCCGCCGTAGTAGAAGGAGATGATCCGCCCGGCGCTGGCCCCCCGCAGGGCCATGCCGTGGGCGCCGTACTGGCTCATGCCGATGCCGTGCCCGTAGCCGGCCCCGTGGATGGTGAACGTGCTCGGCGTGGCCACCGCCGCCGGATCGGCCGGGCCGGTGGCCAGACCGAGCCCGACGGCGAGCACAGCCGTCGCCGCGACCGTCCGAATCCGACGGCTCCATGACATCCCGGCCTCCCGGCGCGACGGCGTCCCTAGGAAGGGGTCGGCCGGGGCGGGGAGACGCTTGAGCGGAGCTGACCCGCGGCGGCCAGGTAGGCGGCCAGGGCGTCCTGCCATGGACGCAGCGGCGGCACCCCGACCAGGCGGGCCAGGCGGTTGTCGAGCACCGAGAAGGCCGGCCGGGGGGCTGGGCGCGGGAACTTGGCGGTGGTGGTCGGCTGGACCCGTTCGGGGTCCTGGCCGGTGCCGGCCAGGATGGCCCGGGCGAACCGGTACCAGGAGCAGGCGCCCTGGTTGGTCAGGTGGTAGGTGCCGTGCTGGCCGGTGCGGACCAGGGCCCGCACCCCGCCGGCCAGGTCGGCCGCCCAGGTCGGGCTGCCCACCTGGTCGTCGACCACCCGGAGGGTCTCCCGCTCGGCGGCCAGGCGCAGGATGGTGGCCACGAAGTTGCGGCCGCCGGCCCCGTAGACCCAGGCCGTCCGCACGATATAGCCGCGGCCCCAGACCGCACGCACGGCCTGCTCGCCGGCCAGCTTGGAGCGGCCGTAGACGCTGGCCGGGGCCGGCCGGTCGTCCTCGCCGTAGCCGTCGGGCCGCTCGGCCGCGGCCTGGCCGCCGAACACGTAGTCGGTGGACAGATGGACCAGCTCGGCGTCGACCTCACGGCAGGCCAGGGCCAGGTGGCGGGGGCCGAGGCAGTTGGCCCGCCAGGCGCGGTCCGGATCGGCCTGGCAGCCGTCGACGTCGGTCCAGGCGGCCGCGTTCACCACCAGGTCGGGAGCGAGCTCGGCCATGGTGTCGGCCACCGCCGGCCAGCTGGTGATGTCCAGCCCGGCCCGGTCAAGGGCCACCAGCTCCTTGGCGTCCCCGAAGGCGGCCTCCAGCTCGCGGCCGACCTGCCCGCCGGCCCCGGCGATCAGCACCCTCACGGGCCGACCCGATGCACCGTGGCACCCCCTCTGGGTTCCCCGGACCCCTCCGGCCGGGCCCCCCGGCCGTGGTCGAGGGTGCGGGAGGCCCCGGCCGGCTTCATCGGGCGCCACCAGGACTCGTGCTCCCGATACCAGGCGATGGTCTCGGCCAGGCCCTGGTCGAAGTCGTGGGCCGGAGCCCAGCCGAGCTCGCGCACCCTGGTCGCGTCCAGCGAGTAGCGCCAGTCGTGGCCGGGCCGGTCGGGTACGTACTCGATCATCTCCTCGCCGGCCCCGAAGGCGGCCAGGATGCGCCGGGTCAGCTCCAGGTTGGTGACCTCGTTGCCGCCCCCGATGTTGTAGATGCCGCCGGCCTGGCCGCGCCGCAGCACCAGGTCGATCGCGCTGCAGTGGTCGAGCACGTACAGCCAGTCGCGGATGTTGCCGCCGCTGCCGTACAGCGGCACCTTGTGCCCCTCCATCAGGTTGGTGACGAACAGCGGGATGACCTTCTCGGGGAACTGGTAGGGCCCGTAGTTGTTGGTGCAGCGGGTCACCACCACGTCCAGCTTGTGGGTGGCGGCGTAGGCCAGCGCGACCAGGGACCCGCCGGCCTTGCCGGCCGAGTAGGGCGACGACGGCTCCAGCCGGTCGTGCTCGGCGAACGACCCGTCAGAGATGGTGCCGTACTCCTCGTCGGTGCCGACCTGCAGGAACCGCCCGACCCCGGCCACGCGGGCCGCCTCGGCCAGGGCGGCCACCCCGACGGTGTTGGTCCTGACCGCCTCCAGCGGCTCGACGATCGAGCGGTCGACGTGGGTCTCGGCGGCGAAGTTGACCACCACGTCGTGGCCGGGCATGACCTGCCCGAGCAGGTCGGGGTCGCAGATGTCGCCCTGCACGAACTGGTAGCGGGGGTCGGCCTCCAGGTCGGCGACGCTGGCCCGGTTGCCGGCGTAGGTGAGCTTGTCGAAGTTGGTGACCTGCGCCTCCTGGTCGGTGGCGAGCAGGTGACGAACGTAGTTGGAGCCGATGAAGCCGGCCCCGCCGGTCACGAGGAAGCGCATGGCGGCAAGCTCCTGGTTTCGGTCGGCGAACCGCTGAAGCCTACCGGCAACTTCGCCGCAACGCCGACCGGACGCCAGGCCGGGCTCGGCGACCGAGCCACCCCCCGGACGCCAGGCCGGGCTCGGCGACCGAGCCACCCCCCGGACGCCAGGCCGGACTCGGCGACCGAGCCGCCCCCGGACGCCAGGCCGGGCTCGGCGACCGAGCCACCGCGGTCGACCGGAGCCCGGCTGGATCCTGTCCCCGGCCGGACCGGCCGCCGGGGACGGGTGGTGTTCGGCCCCTTCTAGGCCGGCAGTTCCAGGACGGGACGCACCTCGATCGTCCCGTAGCTGGCACCAGGGATCTTGGCGGCCAGCTCCAGCGCCTCGTCCAGGTCGTTGCACTCGACCAGGTAGTAGCCGCCCAGCTGCTCGGGGGTCTGGACCGCCGGGCCGCTGGTGATCTGGGTGTTGCCGTCCCGGACCCGGACGCTGGTCGCTTCCGCGACCCGCAGCAGCGGCTCCCCACCGCGAAGCACGCCCCGCTGGGTGACCTCGCCGTAGAAGGTGTCATACCCCTTGGCCTCGGTATCCCCCTCTGGGGTGCCCCACGCGGGCCGGTCGGCCTCGTTGGTGTAGATGAGCAGCGTGTAGCGCATGCGCGCTCCCTTCCCATTGGCCGGCGCTTCTCGCCGTCCTCACCAACACGACGATCGGGGAACGCCGGAATCGACACGGCCAGCCAGAACGGTGTCCCGCGCCGGGTCGCTCCCGCCCAGGGTGCGGCGTCGAGGCGGCAGCTTGCCCGCCGCCACGCCCGGACCCGTCGGCTGCGGGAGCCGCGGCCGTCCGACAGGCCTACCCGAACCGGAACCCGGAGCCGACGGTGAGGACCAGACCGTTGCCGGTGTTGCGCTTGACCAGCCTGACCCGGCCGTCGAGGACCTCGCCGAGCAGCCTGGCCTGCTGCTCCAGCGCCGGCGGGTAGGCGAGGGTGGAGGCAGCCCCGGTCGGCTTGGGGGCGTTGCCGGTGCCGGCCACCTGCACGCCGATGCGGCGCAGGTCGGCGGCGGCCCTGGCCGCGGCGCCGGGCAGGCCGCCGCCATTGAGGACCGTCACCTGGGTGCTGGCCAGCGAAACGCCCTTGCCGCCGGGCAGGCCGACCGGCGGCAGCTGGGCCGCGTCGCGGGCCAGCGCCCGCATCAGGATGGCCGCCTCGGGCAGCGGGTCGACGAACGCGGCGCAGCCGGCGCAGCGCGGCGGGTGGGCGACGCTCGGGTAGACCCGCATGTCAACGGTTGACGGGTCGAGCTTGCGCAGCCGCCGGGCCAGCCCGATCGCCTCGCCGGTGCGCAGGGTGTCGTCGGTCTGGATGTGGTCGGAGGCGATGTCGGCGATGCCGAACAGCTTCGGCAGGTTGACCAGGTTGCCCTTGCTGGCCACCTTGTCCATGACCGCCCGCAGGAACTCCTGCTGGCGGCCGATGCGGCCGAAGTCGGAGTCGATGTGCCTGGCCCGGACGAAGGCCAGCGCCTTGATGCCGTTCATCTGCTGGCACCCGGGCGGCATGTGGAGGTTGGCGAAGCTGTCGTCAAGCTGGCGCTTGGTGCGGTTGCACAGCCGGACCCCGCCGACGGCGTCGACGACCTTGAGGAAGCCGGCGAAGTCGATCTCGGCGTAGTGGTGGATGGGCAGCCCGGTCGTCTGCTGGACGGTCTTGACCAGCAGGTCGGCGCCGCCGAGGGCGAAGGCGGCGTTGATCTTGTTGGTCTGGCCGTTGACGGTGGTTCGTAGATCACGCGGCAGCGAGACCATCACCGCCTTCTCCCGCCTCGGGCTGACGTGCAGGACGATGATCGTGTCGGTGCGGCGGCCGGCCACCTGCTCGGTCTGGATCCTGCCGAGCTGCCGGGGGCTCAGGCCGGCGCGGGAGTCGGAGCCGACCAGCAGGATGTTCATCGGGCTGCCGGACGCGGCCGGGGTCAGGTTGGCGACCCGCCGCTGGCCCTTGCCGACCAGCTTGTCGGCGTAGCGGTAGCCGACGACGGCGCCGACGGCGCCGAGGGTCACCACCACGGCCGCCGCGACGGCGAGCGTCCTCAGGAGGTTGCGGCGGCGGCGCGGGCTCATCGACCGCTTCGGCCCATTCGGCCCTCCCCGCTCGCGTCCTCCCCGGCGCGGCGGGTCGTCCGCGGCGCGGCCCAGCGCCTCCAGGTTGGCCCACCGGTCGCTCGACCCCGGAAACGTGCTCGCCTGGCGGTCGGTCACGATCTGTGCGAGCTCCTGCGCGCGGCGGAGGGATTTGGCCCTGAGAATTGGAAGAGCCTAGCATGCGCCTCCGTGAACACCTCGGGCGCCGCGTTCGGCCAGCTTCAATGTTGGACTGTAGAGATAAGCGGGCTGTGGAGGGCAATAGGGCCGCTGACCAGCGGCTACTCATCCGGGATGGCGCCGAACTTGTAGCCGTACTGCATCCGGCCCGCCGGGGTCACCTTGTCAATGAAGTGGAGGGTGCGGTGCTGCTGGTCCCGGGTGACGCCCTTGATGATGAGCACCGGGACACCCTCGGGGATGTCCAACCGCTCCCGCTCCTCAGCCGTGGGCATGCGGGCGTCCACCAGGTCTTCGGAGTAGGTCGGGCCGAAGGCTTGGCGCAGCCACTCCGGCAGCCCCGAGCGGTCCGGGTCGGCCAGGTTGGGCGCCGCCTCCACCACCCATGTGGGGAAGTAGGACACGGCCAGGCCGGTCGGTGGCTCCCCTTCGGTGCGCAAGATGCGAGCCCGGATCACGACTTCCTCACCGACCGGGACGCCCAGCCACTCGGCCACCTCCTGGGTGGCCGGCCCACTGGTGACGGTGGTGGCGGTGGCCGGCTGCTTCCCCATCCGGTCGAGCATGGTGTAGAAGCCGCGAGCCTCGGTGATGTCGGTGGACAGCCGGCGCAGGGTGGCCTGCTCATGCACGAACACGCCGCGTCCCTGGTGGCTGGTCACCAAGCCCTCGGCCCGGAGCTGCACCAGGGCGGCCCGGACGGTGTTGCCGCTGACCTTGAAGCGATCCCGTAGCTCCCGCTCGGACGGGAGTTGGCCACCCGGCTGGTAGCGGCCAGCACGGATGTCCTCGCGCAGCGCATCAGCGACCTGCGCGTAGAAGGGTTGCCCAGCGCGGATGCCCACCGTTGTGACTTTCTCCCTAAGCGACTAAGGCAAGAGTACTCCGAGCCCAACGGTTGACGCGCCCGTGTTGGCCTGCTTCACTGCAACTTACCTACTTAGTGATGAAGTAGGAAAGTGATGCGGGGCCGCTCCGCTGGGCGAGCTGTCGGCGTGATGGGGAAGGTGCAGTGACGACCTGGGGGAGCGTCAGCCAGCCCGGCTGGCGCTCCCCCGACCAGCCAAGGGGACCACATGGCCATCGTTCGGGGAATCGCCGTCATGTTCGACGCCGGCCCCGACCAGTGCGGCGCCGTTGAGGTTGCCATGGAAGAGGACGGGGACGTGCTAGCCGCCCGCTGCCTGAAGGGATGCCACCAGCCGCCGGCCTTCGTCTGGCTGGGCCAGGTGGGCTTGTGCGAGGACCACATGTTGCACATGTGGCCGGAGCTTGTCGTGAGCAACTGATGTGGCCAGCGAGGACGCATGGATCGAGCGCACCGCCGACCAGCTCGCCCTGACGCTTGCCGACCCAGCCGTCCGGGCCGAGCTGCTGACGCTGCTGGCCGGCACCAACGACAAGCGCCAGCGGCAGCGCCGGCTGGAGGCAGCCCGGCGCGAGCTGGCCGCCCTGGAAGTCACCTGGCCATTACTGGAGGACGAACCTGATGGACCCTAGCGTGATCTTCGCCTGGATCATCGCCGTGCTGGCCGGAGCCGCGTGCATCGGCGCCCTGGTGTTCGTGATCGCGTGGGAGGTCTGCGCGATCCGGCGCACCCTGGCCGACCACCGCCGCCGAGCCATGCCGCCGGCCAGAAGCTACTGGCGCGAGCATGCGGCGGTGACGATCCTGGAGCGCCGGCCGTGACGCGCCGCCTGGGCCGCTGGATGCTGCTGGCGGAGCTGGCCATGCTGGCGGCCAGCCTGGGCGGCACCGGGCCGGTTGCCGAGGGTGTCCGGGTCATCGGGCTCATCGTCGTGGCCATGCTCGGCGCCCTGGTCGTGTTCGTGGCCGCCCTGTTCGCGGTGGCCCTGCTCGACCAGGGCAAGCCGCATTACCTGGGGCCGGCGCCGACCGCCGACCAGGAAGCCGCCAACGGGCGGCCGTAGCCGGATGAGCGGGCGGGACGTTGCGGCCCGGCGGCGGGTGCTGCTGGACGACGTGACCCGGCTCGCCTGGGACCTCGGCCGGGCCGTCCGTGAAGCCGGAGCCCTGAACCTGCCAGTGGAGCCGGGCGTCCGCGAGGGCCGTGACGCCCTGGCCCGGTGGGCGCTCCTGCTCGGGCAGGTCATCCCGCCGCCGCGCTGACGTTCCGAGTTACCGGCCGGCGGGGAGCCGTGCCAGAGCACTGCACAGCCGACCTCTGGCCGGGTCGGTGGCAGTGGCTGGCCGTCGGGGGGCCGTCGTCTGGAGCTGCGACGGTGCGGGGCCGCCGTCACCGACCAGGACGGCCACAACCGCTTCCACGCCGGCCTGGTCGCGCTCTGGGAGCGTGGCCGATGACCTGGGACCGCCGCCTGGTCGAGCAGGCCCGCGAGCTGGAGCGCCAGCTTCGCGCCCGGGGCGTCGACCCGGCCGACCACGACGACGCCGACGTGGAGGCGATCCTGGAGCGTGAGTACGACTGGCTCGGGGACGAGTAGCCCGCACCACCGTCAAGGCCCCGCCATCGCGCGGGGCCTTCGGCTTGTCGGGGGGTGCTCGGGTAGGGTTCGACCGGCCCGTCCGGGATAGTCGTCACAAGGCTGCCGAGGCCAAGCGCCGCCCGGCAGAACGAGCGAGTCAACCGCTACCTCCCCCAAGAGTACGAGCGGACCAAGGGCATCAGCATGGAAGGGTTCTGACGCCAGCAACACCAACATCGCTGCTTGCGTCGGATGGTGCTGGGCTGGTCCGCAGGTCGTGGCTCAGCGACCGCAGCTCAGGGTAGATGCCGCAGCCGGCGTCGTGAACATGGCGGCCGTACCGGATCAGGAGGGCCTGCTGGAGCGGCGGCAGACCCGGCGCCAGGTGGTCGAGCACGCACCGCATGCACTCGGGCAGCCGCCGGCTGCCGTCATGGGTCCGTGGCATGATGGACCGGACCCTTCGTCGTATGCGGCGGCGGAATGGTCAAGCGGCGGCCCCGACGTGTCCCGGGGCCGTCGTCGTTCCCGCCAGGGCCAGCTCGGCAACCCGCTGGATCAGGACCGGGTCGAACTCGTCTCCCAAGCCCTGGGCCGCGCTCTGCTCGTGCCACCAGGCGGCGATGGTGGCCTCGGACAGCTCGGCGCTCACGAGTCGGCCCGGGCGGGCTCGGGCTGCCGCTGGTCGCGTAGCCAACGCTCGAACTCGGCTTCGGGCCAGTAGCGCCGGCCGACGATCTTGACCGAGGGCGGGCCAATGACCGCGTACCCCCAGCGGTAAACGGTGATGGGATGCTTGCCAAGACGCGCGGCGATCTCCGCAGCGGTCAGCCCGTTCGGGCTCGTTGCCATGGTCGGCCTTCCCCGCCGCAATTCAGCGTAGCGTCTACGCTACGGGCTGCGTAGAATAGCCACGCCCGCCGGGGCCCCTACGGCGTGCTGTGAGAGGTGGGCCAATGAGGGCCAGCGGGCTCTACTTTAGCGGCCTGGTGCGCCCTGTAACAAGCTCTGCAAGCCTGTGACCTGGCAGTTTTAGGTGACCCCGGAGCTAGCGTGGGCGTCCGGGGTCACCCTGGAGTTAGGCGCCGGCTTATCCGCGTCGCTGGACCTTGATCGCGTCCGGGTCGAAGTCCGTGCCCTGGCCCTGCGGGTGAACGTCGATGCGCTCGATCAGCGCGGCCACGATGGTGCGCTGGCGGTCCAGGCTCAGGTCCTTCCAGATGCTCCGGAGGTTCTTCGGGACCTGCCCCACCACGCGGTCGTGCTGGAGCCGGTTCACGGCCTCCTCTTGGCGGTCGCGCTCGGCCTCGCGCTCGGTCATCTTGCGGCGCAGCGTGGCCGCTGACGGGCTCGGCTTATCGCCCAGCCGCTCGGCCAGCTTTCTCTCGGCCACCATAGCGTCCAAGGTGTCCAGCTCGGCCGTGAGCCGGGCCAGGGCCTCGTAGTGCGGCCGGGTCGGGTCATCGGTGGGCCGCTCGGCCGCAGCCTGGTTCCAGGCGTCCCCCTTCTCGACCGCCCGGAAGATGGCGCGCAGGATCAGCCTGTCCACATCCTCGGCCTTGCGTGCGACACAGTTTCGGCCGCCATCCGAGCGCGACGGGCAGCGGTAGTAGACCACCCGATGGGGGCCGTACCGGGTGGTGCGCAGCTTGGCCTTGCAGACTCCGCAGAAGATGATGCCCGTCAGCAGGTGCCGGGCCGCACCGCCCACGGCCGTGGTCATGCGGGCCGGGTCGGTCAGGATGGCCCGAACCGCCTGCCACGTCTCGGGCTCCAGGATGGCCGGGAAGCTGCCCTCATAGAGCTGGCCGTGATGCTCGCGCAGCCCGGCCAGGCGTGGGCTGAGCAGCATCCGCCGGAGCGTCTGGGTCGTCCACCGCGCGCCGCGCGGAGACTGATGGCCGGCCTCGTTCCAGTCCAGGCAGATGCCGCGCAGCGAGTCCCCGGCCAGGATGCGGCGGGCCGCCTCGCGGATCAGCTCGCGCTCGGCCTCGGCCTGCGCTTCAGAGACGGCCGGGATCGTGCGCGGGTTGCCGTCCTCGTCCTCGATACGACGCCGGCCGCGCTCCCCGTACGCTCGCTTCCCGCCCGAGTGCCGCCGACCGTTCTGCGCCTCCTCCAGATGGGCGCGCTTGCTGCGCTTGCTGATGAGGGCCGCCTCGCGCTGGCCGCCCAGCACTTCGCCGTAGAAGCGGATCACGGCCGCCTCGTCGGTCAGGTCGTAGTCGAAGGACGGCAGCACCAACCGCCTCAGGCCGACCTTGCGGCACGCCTGCACGAAGGCACCGGCCTGGATCACGTCGCGGGCGGTGCGGTCCTCCATCCACACGATGACGGCATCGAACTGGCCCGCCTCGACCGCCGCCAGCAGCCCGTCCCACTCCTTGCGGGACTTCTTGGCATAGGGGCTCGCGGACGCCCACTCGCGGTAGACCGCGACGACCTCCCACCCCTTCTCGGCGGCGATGCGCCGGCCGTCCTGCTCCTGGCGCTCGACGCTGCGCCCACCGCGCCGGCTGCGCCGACAGTAGATCGCGGCCCGAACCATCGGCGGCGAGCCCAGCTCAGCACCGATGCCCTCGACAGCGGTATAAATGGCGCCCATGGCCATCCCCCATCGCTCAAGCTCCCCCCGACCATCCTACCCTAATTCAACATTCGACAGCTTCAACGTCGCCGCCGAGCGCCAGGCCGGGCGCTACGGCGACAAGCCGTTCATCACCTGGTACGCCGACCGCCGGGACGAGCGGGTGGAGCTGTCGTTCAAGACCTTCGGCAACTGGGTCGCCAAGACGGCCAACCTCCTGGTCGACGAGCTCGGGGTGATGCCGGGCGACCCGGTCGGCGCCGTCCCGGTCGACCACTGGCAGGTGCCGGTGGTGCTGGCCGCCTGCTGGCGGGCCGGCGCCCGGGTAGTGGCGCTGGACCCGCACCCCGACCCCGACCCATCCCCCCCGCCGGGGCTGGTGGCCGCGTTCGTGGGCGAGGAGCAGCTGGCTTCCATCGGGGCCGCGCTCGCCGGGACGGACGGGACCATGGTGGTCGCCCTCACCGCCGACCTGCTCGGGCGCAGCCAGCACGACCTGGGCAAGGCACTGAACTTCACCCGGGTGGTGCCGAGCATGGGCGACGTGTTCATCGGCGGCCGCGACCCCGACGGCGAGGCCCTCACCGTCGCCGCCGGTCCCGGGAGGCGGGCCGGCGGCGCCGACGGGCCGGGCAGCGGGCCGGCCGAGGCGGCGACCATGGCCGAGCTGCTCGGCCGGGCGACGGCACTGGCCGCCCGGGCCGGGCTGACCGACGGCGACCGGATGCTGTCGGCCCTGCCGCTGCTGTCGGTGGCCGGCGCGGCGGCCGGGCTGCTGGCGCCGTTCGCCACCGGCGCCGGAGTGGTGCTGGCCAGCGACGTCCAGCCGGCCCGGTTCTGGAAGCGGGTGGCGGACGAGCGGGTGGCGGTGGCCGTGCTCGACCCCGACCAGGCCGGCTCGGTGCTGGCCGCCGGCCCGCCACCGGCCGGCCTCGACCGCTCCCGGCTGCGGGTGCTGGCCTGCCAGGGCGCCGGGGAGGCGCTGCGGGCAGCCTTCCCGCCGACGTTCGGTGTCCTTCTGCTCGATGACTAAACGCTCAAGGGACGCTCAGTGGGCGACGACTCCCTCTCCTGATGACTGCCGCGACATGGTACTTTGCCGGCTGCTGCGGAATGGGGAGGAGATGTCCATGAAACTGTCGGTTGTGGTCCCGTTCTACAATGAGCTGCGGACGCTCCCGACGGTGATCGACCGGCTGCTCATGGTCGACTTCGGCGCGCTCGGCCTGGAGACGGAGCTGATCTTCGTCGACGACGGCTCCACCGACGCCGGTCGCAACCTGCTCGATCCCCTGCCCCGCGAGGACGTCCGGGTCATCGTCCACACCACCAACCGGGGCAAGGGCGCCGCGGTCAAGACCGGCCTTGAGGCGGCCACCGGCGACCTGCTCTGCATCCAGGACGCCGACCTGGAGTACGACCCGCGCGACCTGCCGGCGCTGATCCAGCCGATCCTCGAAGGCGACTACGACGTGGTCTACGGCAGCCGCTTCCGGGGCAGCGCGGCCGGCCTCTACTACACCCACCGGGTCGCCAACCGGCTGCTCAACCTGATGGTCAACGTGGCCTTCAACCGCTACCTGTCCGACGTCTACACCGGTTACAAGGTCTTCACCCGGCAGGCGTTCAAGGGCCTGAACCTGACCGCCAAGACCTTCACGGTGGAGATGGAGCTGACCGCCCACTTCCTGCGCAAGGGCCTGGTCATCTTCGAGGTGCCGATCTCCTACCGGGCCCGCACCTACGCCGAGGGCAAGAAGATCCATTTCAAGGACGGGTTCCTGGCCGCGGGCGCGGTGATGCGCTACCGCCTGCGCCGGCCCCCGGAGAAGACCGGCCCGGTGGCCTTCGGCGCCCCCGACGAGCCCGGCGTGACGCGGGCGGTCGAGGGTGGCGCCACCATCCACACCCTCGGCCTGGAGGACCTGGCGACCGCCCAGCGCTACCAGCGCTATCTGTTCGGACTGCTCGCCCCCTACCTCGGCCCGTCGGTGCTGGAGGTCGGGGCGGGCCTTGGCGACTTCTCCGCCCAGCTGCTGGACCGCGACCGCCTGATCGTCAACGACAACGACCCGATCTGCGTCCGCGCCCTTGACGAGCGCTTCGGCGAGCGTCCCGGCATCGAGGTCCTGCCCGCCGAGGTCCTCAAGCTCAAGGTCGACCCGCCGGTCGACTCGGTGGTGGCGGTCAACGTCCTGGAGCGCATGGACGACGACGTGGCCGCCCTCCGCTCGATGGCCAGGACGGCCCTGCCCGGCGGCCGCCTGCTGCTGGTCGTCCCCGCCTACCCGTCGCTGGCCGGCGCCTACGACGACGCCCTCGGCCACCAGCGCCGCTACACCCCCGACACCCTGCGCACCGCCGTCGAGAACGCCGGCCTGGTCCCCGAGGTCGTCCGCCCCGTCAACCTCCTGGGCGGCCTGGCCTGGTGGGCCGCCGTCCGGGTCGGCCGCCAGGCCCGCCCCACCCCCACCCTGGTCCGCCTCTACGACCGCCTGGTGGTTCCCGCCGAACGCGCCCTGGAACGCCGTCTCCAGCCCCGCTTCGGCCAGTCCATCCTCTGCGTCGCCCAGGTCCCCCAGGGCGCCCCCCAGACCCGCGAACGCTCCGCCTGACCAGGAACGGCCGAGGGGGCCCGCCGTAGGCGGCGCAAGGTCCTGGTCGCCGACGCGGCCGAGCAGCCCAAGATCGAAGGTGCAAAGCCCCAACCAACCAGGCCGGTTACGCCAGAACGTCGCGGCGTCACAATGGCACATCGATGCCACTTGACGTGGCACCATAGTGGTGCCATGGTGGTGCCATGGACCTGGGACAGTACGTTGAGAACATCCACCGCCAGCTGGCGGTGGCCGCCGAGGCCGGCGGCGAAGACGCTCGTGCGCTTGCTGAGCGCCTGGTCGCACCGCTGGACGCAGCGATCCGTCTCACCTTGCAGGACGTGCTGGCAGCGGCGGCAGAGGAGATCACCTGCGAGCTCGCGCCCGGCTCGGTCGAGCTGCGCCTGCGCGGACGTGACCCCGAGTTCGTGGTGACACCACCGCCGGTTGATCCGTCCGTCGACCTGGCCGAGGGCGCCGGCGACAGGACGCCGAACGACTGGTCGGCGACGGGCGCCGCGGCGCCCGCCTCCCCCGAGGGCGACGAGGCCACGATGTCGCGGATCAACCTTCGCATGCCTGATCGCCTCAAGGCCCGGATCGAACACGCAGCCGGAAGTGAAGGGCTGTCGGTCAACGCCTGGCTCGTGCGAGCAGCCGCCGCCGCCGTGGAACGAACCGGCCCGACCCGTCGACGCGAACCACGCGCCTCGCAGGGCGCTCAGCGCTACACGGGCTGGGCGCGCTAGCCGAGCGGAGCCGCGAAATGCCTCCCACCACAACGCTCAGCAGCGAGAGCACCCGCTAACTCACCAGAAGGACTGCTATGCCTACTTTCGATACTCCCGAACCCATCTCCGTCACCGTGGAGCTCGGCGTCGGTGACATTCGGATCGTGGCAAGCGACCGCACCGACACCATGGTCGAGGTGCGCCCGAGCGACAGCGCCAAGAAGTCCGACGTGACCGCCGCCGAGCAGACTCGCGTCGAGTTCGCCGGCGGCAGGCTGCTGATCAAGGCACCCAAGGGGTGGAGGCAGTACACCTTCCGCGGGGGCGGCGAGTCGATCGATGTGCAGGTCGACCTGCCGGCGGGTTCGCACGTGCGAGGTGACGCAGGGGTGGCGGCATTGCACTGCAGGGGTCGCCTCGGCGAATGCCGCTTCAAGACCGGCGTCGGCGATATCCAACTCGACCAGGCGGGCTCGGTGCAGCTCAAGACCGGTGGCGGCGACATCACCGTGGATCAGGCCGTCGGTGACGCCGAGCTCACCACGGGTTCCGGCGCTGTGCGGATCGACAGCATCGACGGCGCGGCGGTGGTCAAGAACTCCAACGGCGACACGTGGATTGGTGAGGTCACTGGAGATCTGCGGGTGAACGCGGCCAACGGCAAGGTCTCGGTCGACCAGGCGCACGCAACGGTTGCCGCGAAGTCCGCCAACGGCGACGTCCGCCTCGGCGAGGTTGCGCATGGTGTCGTCCTCGCCCAGACCGGCTTCGGCAAGGTCGAGATCGGAATCCTCGACGGTGTCGCCGCCTGGCTGGACCTCAATACGCGGTTCGGCAACGTGCAGAACGACCTGGACGCCGCCGAGCGTCCTGAACCGGGCGAGGACGCGGTTGAAGTACGCGCCCGCACCTCCTTCGGGAACATCACCATCCACCGCTCCGTCGCGAACGACACCAGGAAGGACGAGGCATGACCACCACCACCACCACCACCAGATCCCAACCGGCGATCAGGGCCACCGGGCTGCGTAAGTCGTTTGGCGACCAGCTGGTGCTGGACGGCATCGACCTGGACGTCGTTGAGGGAACGGTCTTTGCCCTGCTGGGGCCCAACGGCGCCGGCAAGACGACCACGGTCCAGATCCTGTCCACCCTGATCGGCGCCGACGCTGGCGAGGTACGGGTCGCCGGCCACGACCTGGCACAGCATCCCGACGCGGTGCGCGAGGTGATCGGCGTCACCGGCCAGTTCTCGGCGGTGGACCAGCTGCTCACCGGCGAGGAGAACCTGATCCTGATGGCGGACCTGCGCCATCTGGACAGGGCGGAGGGCAGGCGGCGGACGGCCGACCTGCTCGACCAGTTCGACCTGGCCGAGGCGGCCGGGCAGATGGCCGCGACCTACTCCGGCGGCATGCGGCGGCGGCTCGACCTGGCGATGACCCTGGTCGGCGACCCCCGGATCATCTTCCTCGACGAGCCGACCGCCGGACTGGACCCACGCAGCCGCCGGAGCATGTGGCAGATCATCCGCGATCTGGTGGCCGGCGGGGTCACGATCTTCCTCACGACCCAGTACCTGGAGGAGGCGGATCAGCTCGCCGACCGGGTCGCGGTCCTCGACAACGGCCGGCTGATCGCCGAGGGAACCCCCGATGCGCTCAAACGCCGCATCCCCGGCGGCCACATCCGCCTGCAGTTCGCCGACCTGCCCGGACTCGAATCGGCGGCCCGCGCCCTCGGTGAGCCCACCCGCGACAACGACACGCTCACCCTGCAGGTCCCAAGCGACGGAGGGGTCGGGTCACTGCGCGCCCTGCTGGATCAGCTCGACGGTGCGTCGATCGAGGTCGACAGCCTCTCCGTCCACCTGCCCGATCTCGATGACGTCTTCCTCGCCCTCACCGGCCAACCCGACAAGGAAAGCGAGACCGTGCCATGAGCACCCTCACCTATGCCGTGAGCGATTCGGCCACGATGCTGCGCCGCCAACTCCGGCACATGCAGCGCTACCTGTCCATGACGCTGATGCTGATCGGCATGCCGATCGTCTTCCTGCTGCTGTTCGTCTACGTCTTCGGCGGCACCCTGGGCAACGGGCTCGGCGGCCCGGCAGGCGGCCGCGCCCAGTACCTCGAGTACGTCACTCCCGGGATCCTGCTGATGGCCGTGGCCGCCTCGGCCCAGGGGACGGCGATCTCGGTGGCCATGGACATGACCGAGGGCATCATCGCCCGGTTCCGCACCATGGCGATCTTCCGTCCATCGGTGCTGACCGGGCACGTCCTTGGCAGCATGGTCCAGACGATGCTCAGCCTGGCGGTCGTCACCGGTGTCGCCCTGCTCATCGGGTTCCGGCCCAGCGCCGGTCCCGTCGAGTGGGTCGCGGCGGCCGGTGTCCTGGCGCTGATCACCCTCGCGCTGACCTGGCTGTCGGTCGCGCTCGGCATGGTGACCAAGACCGTCGAGGCGGCGAGCAACCTGCCCATGCCCCTGGTGTTCCTGCCGTTCCTCGGCAGCGGCTTCGTCCCCACCGACTCGATGCCAACGGGGCTGCGCTGGTTCGCCGAGGACCAGCCGTTCACGCCCGTGATCGAGACGGTGCGTGGGCTGCTGCTGGGCACCGCGATCGGCAACAGCGCAGTCATCGCCGTCGCCTGGTGCGCCGGCATCACCCTGGTCGGCTACCTCTGGGCCAGGAAGCTGTACAACCGCGACCCCACACCCTGACCACTTCCCCCCTGGAATCGTCGCGGCTGAGCCGGCTGCCCCGGGATGACCGAAACGTTGCCAAGCAGACAGTCGCGCCGATACCGGTCTGGGTCGGTTCCGTGACCACGGCGAGGGACCCTGCGGTGCATGTCCCATGCCTTCGTGTGGCGCCACGGCCGCATGCAGGAGCTCGGCACGATCGGCGGCGTCGCCGGCCAGAGCCAGGCGCTCGGCATCAACCACCGCGGCCAGGTGGTCGGCACCAGTCAGACGCCGGGTGGCGCGCTCCACAGGTTCGTGTGGCGCAACGGGCGCATGACCGACCTCGGGTGGTGGCTGACAGCGGGTCCGACCCCGGGCTTCAGCGCGCGCCGGTGGCGGGGCTGCTGGCGCGACCCGGTTCGGTGCGGGTGGCGGTGCGGTGGTCCAGGAGGGTGCGCAGGGTGGACAGGCCGTAGACGACCGAGCGGCGGAAGTTGACCGAGCTGGCCTCGGCGAAGTAGCGGGTGGGGACGGGGATCTCGCCGATGCGGAAGCCGGCCCGGACGACCTGGCCGACCAGCTGCTGGTCGAACACGAAGTCGTTGGAGTTGGCCCGGTAGTCGATCGCCTCCAGCAGCTTGCGGGAGTAGGCCCGGAAGCCGGTGTGGTACTCGGACAGGCGCTGGTCGTAGGCGCGGTTCTGGAGGGTGGTCAGGAACCGGTTGGCGGCGTACTTCCAGCGGGGCATGCCGCCGGCCAGGGGGTCGCCGAGGAAGCGGCTGCCGAGCATCATGTCGGCCTCGCCGGCCAGGATCGGCGCCACCAGCTCCGGGATGCGGGTGGCGTCGTACTGGTAGTCGGGGTGGAGCATGACGACCACGTCGGCGCCCTCGGCCAGGGCGGTGTCGTAGCAGGTCTTCTGGTTGCCGCCGTAGCCGAGGTTCTGGCGGTGCACGACGACCTGCAGGTCGAGCAGCTCGGCCACGGCGACGGTGTCGTCGCGGGAGAGGTCGTCGACCAGGATCACGTGGTCGACCACACCCGGCGGGATGTCGCGGTAGGTGCGGACCAGCGTCCGGGCGGCGTTGTAGGCGGGCATGACCACGACGACCTTCGGCTGGGACGGGTCAGGAGACATCGAGGACCTACCTACGTCGGCGGGACGAGCCGGTCTCCGGATGGTAGTTAATCACCGTGGCATGGGCGAAACGCCGGCTTCGGCCCTGGCCGGGAGGCCGTAGAGCACCAGCTCCTGGGAGCCCCAGCGGACCCGGGCCAGCAGCGAGATCGCCCCCCGCTGGGTGAGGGTCGGCACCCGGCCGGTCGGGTCGGCCGGGTCGCCCCCGACCAGCACGTGGGTGACGCCGAGGCGGCCGACCGGATCGCGGACGTTGGCGTCGGCGCTCGGCCATGGGGTGAGCGCGGCCAGCCTGGTGTCGAACAGCAGGGTCGGCGCGTAGGCGCCGTAGACCACCGCGCCCTCGGGCAGCGACGCGGCCAGGACCCGCTGGCCGAGCTCGCGCGAACGGCCGCTGGCCAGCGCCCCGTCCAGGTAGACGGCCACCCCGGGGACGGCAACGGCCAGGCCGAGCGCGACCCCGACCACGGTGGCCCGCCGGCGGCCGGCGGCCGCGGCCAGCTCGGCCAGGCCGAACCCGGCCAGCACCGCCAGCCCGGGCAGGGCCGGGACCACGTAGCGGTTGGGTGGGGTGTAGTGGTCGGGCAGGTAGTCGGCCACGGCCACGGCCAGCCACAGGCCGACCCCCCACAGCGCGGCCATGACCAGCGCGTCCCTGGTCGCCGGGGCCAGCCGGGGCCAGCGGCGGGCCAGCGCGGCCAGCCCGAGCGCCGCCGCCAGCAACAGCGGCAGGCTGCGGACCAGGGCCTGGTCGGACTCGGTCAGGTAGCGGCCGAGCCGGCCGGCCGCCGCCACCGGCCCGTCCAGGTAGTCGACGGTCGGCCAGATCCGCAGGGCGGTCCGGAACCGCTCCCAGTTGGGCACGGCCACGGCGGCCACCCAGGCCGCCCCGGCCAGCAGCATCGCCGCCAGACCGGCCAGGCCCATGGCCAGCGCCGCGCGGTCCCGGCGGAAGGCGGCCGCGACCAGCACCACGGCCAGCATCAGCATGCCCGGCAGCAGCGCGATCGCCTTGACCGAGACGGCGGCCGCGACCAGCAGGCCGAACCCGATCCCGGCGGCGGTCGACGGCCGCCAGGCCGCCCTGGCGGCGAGCACGAACGCGCCGGCCAGCAGCACCACCACGGTGGCCTCGACCAGGGCCAGCCGGCCATGCTCCAGCAGGAGGTTCGCCCCGCCCAGGGCGGTGGCGGCGAGCAGGGCGGCCCGGCGGCCGAGCGGCCCGGCCAGCCCGACCGCCAGCAGCAGCACCGCGCCGGCCACCGCGACCATGGAGAGGGCCCGCCCGGCGGCCAGGCTTGGCCCGGTGATGGTGAACAGCCCGGCGGCCAGCGCGCTGTAGGCACCGTTGGTGAGGCTGCGGTCGACGTCGCCGGTGGCGAAATGGCCGGCCAGGACCCGCTCGCGGGCGTTGCCCAGGTTGAAGCCCTCGTCGGTCCAGGGCGCGTTGCTGGAGGTCAGCCCGCCCGGCGGGTCGACCCCGGCGAACGGTGCCAGCAGCCACAGCACGGCCGCGGCCAGCAGCAGCCCGGCCATCGCCTGCCGCAGCGGGACCGCCGTGCGCTCCTCCCGATCCGCCGGGGCACCGCGTCGGGACAGCTCCGCGCCCGGCCGGGGCACCCCTCCGGAGGAGCTTCCCGATCCACCGGGGGATCCCTTCGGAGGAGCTTCCCGATCCACCGGGACACCCCTGCGGGGTTCCCCGGACCCCGGGGGTACGACCCGTCCGGCCGGGCCTCGGGGGTACGACCCGTCCGGCGGGCGGGCGACGCTCACCCGTCGAGCTGGTCGCGCCGGCGGCGGATGGCTTCGGCCCTGGCCAGGCGGTGCTCGCGGCGGATCTTGGCTTCGGCCTGGCGGTGGCGGTCCCTTGCGGTCTCCGGCACCAGGGCCGGCACCGGCCGCGGCTGCCCGCGCTCGTCGAGGGCCACGAACACCAGGTAGGCCGAGGAGGTATGGGTCCGCCGGCCGCTCAGGATCTCCTCGCTCTCCACCCGGACCCCGACCTCCAGCGAGGTCCGGCCGACGTCGTTCACCGACGCGTGCACCAGCACCACGTCGCCAACATGCACCGGATGCATGAAGCTCATCTCGTCCAGCGACGCGGTCACCACCGGCCCCCCGGCGTGCCGGCTGGCCGCGATCCCCGCCGCCGTGTCGATCAGCTTCATGATCTCGCCGCCGTGGACGTTGCCCATGAAGTTGGCATGGGCCAGGTCCATGTGCTGGGACAGCGTCACCCTCGAGGCGCTGGGCGCCCTGGGGGCAAGCTCACGGGCGGTCGCCGCCCTCGCCGCCTCCCGCACCTGCTCGCGCAACCCGGCAACCGGGCCTGCCTCGCCCTGACCTGTGTCGATGTCGCTCACCGTGCCGGCTTCTCCTTCTCTCGGACCCGGCCAACCAGAGGATAGCCCTCCTCAGCCCAGGCGAATCACGAACAGCGGACGGTCGCGGCCGGCAGCGTTCCTGGAGGCGGCGCGGCACAGCGCTTGCTCCTGGCCACTCCGCGCCGGCAGGCGCTTCGACAGCTGCGTTGCCTGCAGGCGGTTCGCCTGCCAGGGGAATCTCGCCGTTCACCAACGCCACCAGCCAGCACCGCACCGAGGTCGAGCCCGACACCTTCGCCTTCGGCCAGACGATCGTCAGCGCTTTCCAGGTTGGGCGGTTCTTCGACGGCGGCGGGTCCGCCATCGGCTTTGCCACCTCCACCAACGCCGGCGCCACCTGGACCAGCGGGTTCCTGCCCGGCATCACCAAGTTCCAGGGCGGCGGCCCGTTCGACCGGGCCAGCGACCCCGCGGTCGCCTTTGATCCCAGGCGCAACGTCTGGCTGATCTCCTCGCTGGCGTTGTCGGAGAGCGGCGGAGTCCACGGCGCCGCCGTGGTCACCAGCCGGTCCACCAACGGCGGGCTCACCTGGAGCAACCCGGTGACCACCGCGACCGGTAGCAACCTGGACAAGAACTGGATCGTCTGCGACACCACCTCGACCAGCCCGTTCTTCGGGAACTGCTACACCCAGTTCGACAACAACGCGGCCGGCAACCGCATGAAGATGAGCAGGTCCACCAACGGCGGGCTCACCTGGGGACCGCCGCTGAACAGCGGGGACGCGGCCAGCGGCCTCGGCGGCCAGCCGGTGGTGCGCCCCAACGGCACCGTGCTCGTCCCCTTCCAGAGCTCGTCGGGCCAGATCCGCTCCTTCCGCTCCATCGACGGCGGCGTCAGCTGGCGGGCCACGGTGCTGGTCTCCACCATCCAGGCCCACACCGTGGCGGGTGGGCTGCGGACCAGCCCGCTGCCCTCAGCCGAGATCGACGCGGCCGGCACCGTGTATGTGGTGTGGCAGGACTGCCGGTTCCGTTCCGGCTGCGCCGCCAACGACATCGTCATGAGCAAGTCCACCAGCGAGACGACCTGGGGGCCCGTGACCCGGATACCGATCGATCCAACCTCGAGTACCGTGGACCACTTCATCCCCGGCGTCGGGGTGAACCGCGCCACCTCCGGCGCCGGCGCACGCATCGGGCTGACCTACTACTTCTACCCCAACCGCGGCTGCACCGCGGCGACCTGCCAGCTGGACGTCGGCTTCATCTCCTCGGCCAACGGCGGCGCCAGCTGGAGCGCCGCGACTCAGCTGGCCGGGCCGATGATGCTCTCCTGGGTCGCCAACACCTCCCAGGGCCGCATGGTCGGCGACTACATCTCGACCTCGGTGCGGAACGGCGCCAACGCCTTCCCCGCTATCGCGGTCGCGCCCACCGCGCCCAGCGGCGGCATCTTCAACGAGGCCATGTACGTGCCCACCGGCGGGCTTGCGGTCACCGGCGGCGCCAGCCGGGCGGTCACCGGTCCGGTGCTGGCCCCAAGCCGCGCTGGTCGCCTGGCCGCCCCAGGACCCGGGTCGCCGAACACAGCCCGCTGAGCCGAACGGACGTCGCCGGGCTCCGGCGTTCCGTGACTGCTGGTAGGGGTCGACCTCATTCGACCCCGAAGGCGGCGACCGACCTCGGCCTGTGAACGGCCCAGGACCCTGAGCCGGTCGAGCTGATCCAGGGCGGCACCGACGCCGGCCATCCGGCATGCCGGCGATTGTCCCGCTGCGCTCCATGAGCCACCACACCCAAGCTTGGCCTGGAGATCCTGAGCGAGAGTGAGGCCGCCATCGTGTTTCGGTGTGGCGGCGGGACGCAACTGGACGTGACCAAGAGCACCACGGGGACCGCGGACACCCAGACGCAGGTATCGTGGCTGTCGAGGACGTGCGTGCCGAGGTTGCAGAGCTCCGGTCGCGCGGCGTCAAGGTGGAGGAGTACGACATGCCGGGGTTGAAGACTCAGGACGGCATCGTCGACCTCGGGTTCGCCTGGCGGCGTGGATCATCGACCCGGGCAAGAACGCGCTGGGCATCCTCCAGATCAAGCAGTGAGGGCGGCCACCGCGGCTCTCCTTCTCAACGGACAAACTTGGACACGAGTTCGGCTGTCCGGTCGGGGTTGCCGAGCCAGGGCGCGTGACCCGCAGGCAGCACCTCGAGCTGGGCGTTGGGGAGCAGCTTGGCGGTCGCCTCGGCGACCTTGACCGCTCCGATGGGGTCGTGATCTCCCCATACCAACAGCGTCGGCACGGTGAGCTGCCGCAGCTCGTCCGGCTGCACCCGCAACGGACGTCGGAACCCGAAGGGCGAGATGGCCGCCCGGAGCTCGGCGAGGTTGACCTCGGAGACGACCGGGTCGTTGCCCGCCGCGACGAGCGCCTCGATCTGGTCCGGGTAGTTGATGATGGTGTCCTTCTCGCCCATCGAGGCCATCATCCGAGCGACCAGCTTCGGGCTGGGGTTGGTCAAGCGCTCCAGCAGCTCCCCGACTACGGGTGTGGCCATCACTCGCAACGGCGGCGGGACACGGGTGCCGGGCAACAGCGGGGCCGCGCCGAGCAGCACGAGCTGACGAACGCGATCGGGGCGGGCCAGGGCGTACCACAGGGCCCAGGTCCCACCCATCGAGTTGCCCGCAAGCGCGAGTGTGTCCAACTCCAGCTCGTCGAGAACCTCGTCCAGGAACTCGACTGCAGCGTCGCGGAAGCGCTCGCGGGGAACGCCGGCGGGGTCGCTCAGCCCGAACCCCGGCCGGTCAACAGCGATCGCTCGCAATCCCTTGAGACGCTCCAGCAGGGGAAGAAGCACCAGCGAGGAGGTGCTGCTCCCATGGAGGAGCACGACGGGAGGGCCCTCGCCTGCCTCGATGACATGGACCCGCCGACCGGAGCCAACCTTGATGTCCCGGCCTTGCGCGGGCAACAGACGGAGGATGCGCGCGTGGACGGCCAAGACCTCGTCTGGATGCCCGAGCTCCGAACGACCAGTGCGAAGCAGCATCGACTGGATCATTGCTTTCTCCCTTCAATTCTTGACTTCGCACCGATGCCGACCTTGATCTCCGCGTTCAGGACCG
>DASYSE010000056.1:0-12339 GCA_036003705.1 Actinomycetes bacterium
ATCGGGCCCGGCAGCTCCAGGAGCGCCTGGTCTGGGGTGCGGCGTGGGCCAACACCGACGACCTGGTGTTCACCCGCGAGGGCGGCATGCTGCATCCCGACCGGCTCACCGACGTGTTCCTGCGCCGGGCCGAGCGGGCTGGCCTCCCGCGGATCACCCTCCACGGCCTGCGCCACAGCTACGCTTCCACGGCGCTCGCGGCCGGTGTCCCCATCGAGGTGCTGTCGCGTCGGCTCGGCCACGCGACGGTCAGCATCACCCTCGACCTGTACGTCCACACCAACCAGCGGCAGGACCGGGACGCGGCGAACCTGGCGGCCCAGGCAATCCTCGGAGGGTAGGTCCCGGCTCAGCCCGGGGGGAGTTCGAGTGCTCGGTCCACCTCGAACATGACGATGACGGTCTGGAAGACCACCCTCCGCCCGTCCTCCCAGGCGAGTGGGCGGCCCTCCTTCTGCGCTCCGTGCTCCTGACGCTGCACAAGATCGCTGACCGTGCCCCAGTAGGCGAGGAGCGCGTCGAGGAACGGTGCTGCCGTGGTGGCCAGCTTGGATGCGTGCTGGTTCAGGACGGCCCTGGTCCTCGACACGGTATGCGCCTTGTCGGTGTCCACGTCCGGTGGCTGGCAACGATCCACAAGCGCGGTGGCGAACTCCTGCATCGCCTCCCGGCACAAATGGCCGATCGTTGTCAGCTGCTGCTGGGAGTCGCTGGCCCAGAGCAACTCCTCCGCCTCCGCCCACTTCCGGTATGCCACCGGATACTTCTCTTGGAAGGCGTCGGCCTCCAGGTAGCGCTTCAGCCCCTCCTCGACCTGCTGGGCTGGAGTGCCCAACCGTTGCTGCATCTCCTCGTAGAACCGGAACCCGAGGGGGCTGACGTCGAAGAACCGGTTGCCGCGCTGACCGGTGTACGACGCGTTGAGCAGGCCTTCCCGCTCAAGTACATCGAGATCCCCCTCATAGGCAGGCATGACCTGATTTGGCAGCCCCGGGTGTTGGATGCGGTCCCCCGGCCCCCAGCTCTGGGTGAACATGAACCTCTGCCTCTGGTCGCGCGGGACGTTCCTCGACGCCTCGACCAGCACCTTCAACAGATCCTCCTGCTCCCGTTCGAGCAGCACCCCGTTCATCGCTCTCCCTGCACTTCCGTCGGCCTCTCGTTAGCGCTCCTGTTAGCAACCAGCCAGCTCAGCCGCCCTACGGCGGCATCTGCCCACTTCACGGCGGTGCGAGGTCGGGCTTGGCCGGCTCAGGAGCTATCCCGCGACGATAGCGCAGCGCGGTAGCCCACCCATCCCGTACCGATCCGGTAACAGGGTTCAGCCGCGCCGGCCCGCCTCCGATATTCCTGGCAGACTGCCTACGTCGTACCGACGAGGAGGCTGGTTTCTTCGTGTCGCTGCTCATGCTCGCCGTTGTCGCCCTGTTCCCGGTCGTGCTGCTGGCCCTGCTGCTGATCACCTCCGGACTGGAAGGGCGGGTGGTGGGCGATCCCACCCCCAAGGTGGGGGCCGGCGAGCGGCCGGCCACGCCGGAGTAGTCGGGTAGGCCCTGCTCGGCAGCTCCTTCCGGGCCAGCCGCCAGCGGGGCGAGTTCCTCGACTCCGACCTGGCCCCACGGGTCCTGGCCACCGTCCACCCCTCCTCGATCCTGCGCGCCCCCGACGAGGAGGCCCGCGCCCTCGCCTACAAGGGCTTCGTCGCCGACCTGGCCGTCGCCGCCGGGGAGCTCGGTCGCGGCTCGCCGTCCGAGTAGTAGCATCGCGCTCCCCGTGGAGCGTGAGGGAAGGCGATGCAGCCCGAGGAGCTGACCGAGCTGGCCCTGGAGGCGGCGGTCGCGGCCGGCGCCGGGTATGCCGACGCCCGCTGGGTGCGGGAGGAGACCGAGGCCCTCACCGTCACCGACGACCGGGTCGACGACCTGGAGGCCGAGGACTCCGGCGGTCTCGGGATCCGAGTGCTGGTCGACGGGTGCTGGGGCTTCGCGGCCAGCGCCGTGCTCGACCCGGGACGCGTCGGTGACCTGGCAAGGCGGGCGGTCGAGGTGGCGAGGGCGTCGGCGGCCCTGCCCGGGGAGCCGGTGCGGCTGGCTCCGACGGCGCCGGCGGTGGCCAGCTGGTCGACGCCGATGGGGCGGGACCCGTTCGGGGTGCCGCTGGCCGACCGGGTCGAGCTGCTGCTGGCCGCCTGCGACGCCCAGCGTTCGGTGCCCGGCCTGGCCCACGCCCGCGCCACCGTCGACCTGTGGCGCCGGCGCACCGTGCTCTGGTCCAACGAGGGCACCCGCGTCGACCAGACCGTGACCCAGACCGGCGCCGGCATCGAGGCGGTCGCGGTCGGCGACGGCGACCTGCAGCAGCGGAGCTGGCCCAACTCGTTCCGGGGCCAGTACCAGGCCGGCGGCTGGGAGGTCGTGGAGGCCGCCGACCTGGTCGGCAACGGCCCCCGGGTGGCCAGGGAGGCGGTCGACCTGCTGCAGGCACCGTTGCTGCCGGAACGGGTGACGACGGTGATCCTGGACGGCCAGCAGCTCTCGCTCCAGGTCCACGAGTCCGTCGGGCACCCGCTGGAACTGGACCGGATCCTCGGCATGGAGGCGGCCTACGCCGGCACCTCGTTCGTGCGTCCCAGCGACCGGGGGCGGCTGCGCTACGGCTCGCCGGCGATGTCGGTCACGGCCGACGCGACCACCCCTGGCGGGCTCGGGACCTTCGGCTTCGACGACGAGGGTGTGCCGGCCCAGCGGTCGCCGCTGGTCGCCGCCGGTGTGGTGGAGGGCTTCCTGACCAGCCGGGAGACCGCCGCCGGGCTGGGCGCCGGCTCGGGCGGGATGATGCGGGCCGACGGCTGGGGCAGCATGCCGCTGATCCGCATGACCAACGTGCACCTGGAACCGGGGCAGGGCACCCTCGACGAGCTGGTCGCCGACACCCCCGACGGGCTGCTGCTGAGCGTCAACCGCTCGTGGTCGATCGACGACCGCCGGGTCAACTTCCAGTTCGGGGTCGAGGCCGCCTGGGAGATCAAGGCCGGCCGCCTGGGGCGGCTGTACCGCAACGCCACCTACGACGGCCGCACCACCGAGTTCTGGGGCTCGCTGGACGCCGTCTGCGGCCCGCGGTCCTGGGTCGTGTGGGGCGTCCCCAACTGCGGCAAGGGCCAGCCCTACCAGAACGCCCGCGTCGGCCACGGCGTCGCCCCGGCCCGCTTCCACGGCGTCCACGTGGGGGTCCGGGGGCCTCGTGGCTAGGCCCCCGGTGCGGTGGGGGGCCGGCGGGTGACGGCATTCGGAGGCGAGCGGCTGCTGGAGGTGGCCGAGGCCGCGCTCGGGGTCGCCGGAGCAGACGACGTCGAGGCCCTGGTGGCCAGGCAGGCAGGCGGCCTCACCCGCTTCGCCTCCAGCCGCATCCACCAGTCGGCCTGGCGCGAGGACCTCTCGGTCCGGGTCCGCGTGGTGGTCGACGGCAACCGGGTCGGTACCGCCACCGTCCACGACGCCGACCCGGCGGCGGTGCGGGCGGCGGCCAGGCGGGCGGCCGAGGTGGCCCAGAAGATGCCGCCCGACACGGGCTACCCGGGAATGCCCGGCCCTGCCGACTACCCGCGCGCCGGCCGCTACGACGGCCCGACCGCCGCCGCCGACCCGGGCACCCGGGCCGGGCTGGTCGCCGGGGTGATCCGCCGGCTCCCGGCCGGGGTCACCGCGGCCGGGGCCTGCGAGACCCGCGAGCTGGAGATCGCGGTGGCCAACGCCCGCGGGGTGCGGGCGGCCGGGGCGACCACGGCGGCCAGCTTCTCGCTCCTGGCCGACGCCGGCTCCGGCACCGGCTGGGCCGAGGGGACCGAGCCCGCACTGGCCGACCTGGACGTTGCCGCCCTCGGGGAGCGGGCCGCCCGCAAGGCCGTGGACAGCCGCGAGCCGCGCGACCTCGCTCCCGGCATCTATCCGGTGGTGCTGGAACCGACCGCGGCGTCGGTCCTGGTCCGGTGGCTGGGCTGGCTCGGCTTCGGGGCCAAGGCCTACGACGAGGGCCGCAGCTTCCTGGTCGGCCGGCTCGGCCAGCGGGTCTGCTCGCCCCTGGTCACCATCGTCGACGACGCCGCCGCGCCCGACACCATCGGGGTCGGCTTCGACTTCGAGGGCGTCCCCAGGCGGCGGGTGACCCTGATCGACCAGGGGGTCGCGGCCAGCCTCGTCTACGACTTCCGGGCGGCGGCACGCCATGGCGTCGAGCCGACCGGGCACGGCCTGCCGGCCCCGTCGGCCGAGGGGGCGCTGCCAATGCACATGGCCATGCAGCCTGGCCAGACCAGCCAGGCCGAGCTGGTCGCCGGCCTGGAGCGGGGCCTTCTGATCACCCGCTTCCACTACACCAACCTGGTCAACCTGATGGACACCACCGTCACCGGCATGACACGCGACGGCACCTTCTGGATCGAGGACGGCCAGGTCGTCGCGGCGGTGCGCAACCTGCGCTTCACCCAGTCGATCCTGGAGGCCCTCTCCGCCATCCGAGCCGTCGGGTCCGAGACCGAGATGGCCATCGAGGACGGCTACGGCGCCGCCCGCGCCCCCGCCCTGGCCATCGACCGGTTCGCCTTCTCCAGCGCCACCACCTTCTAATTTGGTGGGCGCGTGCGACCATGGCGGCATGCGCGAGGAGCCGCCCCGGCCGGTGGTGGCGGTCGGGCTGGTCGCCCGTGACCGCCACGGCCGCCTACTGCTGGTCAAGCGGGCCAACCCGCCGGCCAAGGGCCGCTGGTCGCTGCCTGGCGGTCGGGTCGAGGCGGGCGAGACCATCGCCGCGGCGGCGGCCAGGGAGCTGCGCGAGGAGACGGGCCTTGAGGCCGGCGTCGGCGAGGTCGCCGGGGTGGTCGAACGGATCGGTGAGGGCCACCACTACCTGATCGTCGACCTCTGGGCGGAGCTGGCCGACGGCGAGGTGCCCGTGGCCGGCGGCGACGCCGCCGACGTCCGCCTGGTCGAACCCGACCAGCTGCCCGGCTACGGCCTCTCCCCCGGCCTGGCCGGGTTCCTGGCCGGCATCGGCTGCTGGCCAGAGGGGGCGCCCGTGCCGGACGACCTCCACGACACACCCCCTCGGTAGGCTGGAGGGATGCCGGAGCTTCCCGAGGTCGAGTCGGTCCGCCGGCAGCTCGAACCGGAGCTGCGGGGCCGGCGGGTGGTGGCCGTCTGGGCCGACACCCAGCGGCGCTTCCACGCGCCCGACCGGCTGCTCGGGCGGACCGTCGAGGGGGTCGGGCGGCGGGGCAAGTTCCTGCTCTGCCCACTCGACCAGGGCCTGGAGCTGGTGCTGCACCTGGGCATGACCGGCGTGCTCCACTTCGGACCGCCCGACGCCTACGCACGGGCCCGGATCGCGCTGGACGACGGCCGGGAGCTGGTGTTCAGGGATGTGCGCCGGTTCGGAGGCCTTGCCGTGGTCGAGGCCGGGGCCTACGGGCCGCTGCCCAGCCTGGCCCGGCTCGGGCCGGAGCCCCTGTCCGACGACTTCGACCCGCGCCGCTTCGCCCGCGACCTGGCCGCCACCCGCGCCCCGGTCAAGCCCTACCTGCTCAGCCAGCGACCGGTCGCCGGGGTCGGCAACATCTACGCCGACGAGGCGCTGTGGCTGGCCCGCATCCACCCGGCCTCCCGCCGGGTCGGCCCGAGGCGCGCCCTCGGCCTGCACGGGGCCATCCGCCGGGTGCTGGCCGATGCGATCCGGCGCGAGGGCACCACCTTCCGCGACTACCGCATGGTCAACGGGGAGAGCGGACGCAACGCCGACTTCCTGATCGCCTACGGCCAGGCCGGCCGCCCCTGCCCCCGCTGCGGCACCCCGCTGCGCAAGGTCGCCCTCGGCGGCCGCGGCACCACCTTCTGCCTGGTCTGCCAGCGCCGCTGAGCCAACCGCCAGACCGGGGGCGGACGCCCCACGGCAGCCGCGGGCAGCGGCCGCGGGCAGCGGCCGCTCCTGGGGCCGCACGTGCCGACCGGCCTGGCGATGCGGCTCAACCGCACCCGCAGCCACCCGATATCACCAGGGAGGATCGGTCCAAGACAGGAGCTGGGCGTGCGGATGTCGGTGAAGGGGTATCTCGCCCTGCTGGTGGGCGTCTTCGTCGCGGGCCTGCTGGTCATCACCGTCGCCGAGCGGAACCTGGCCGGCGACCTCGGCGGCGCGCTCGATGCCGTCACCCGCGAGCACTACCCGAAGGTCAGGGCGGCCCGGGAGCTGCGGGCGGCCGCTCTGACCGAGCAGCGCGCCCTGGCCGGCTTCTTCTTCAGCGGCAAGCCGGCGGCGGCCGAGCAGGTCCGGCAGGCGCAGCGCGACTTCCAGCGGCTGCGCGGCGAGCTGGCCGGGACCCCGCTCGACCAGCGGCAGCTGGCGGTGCTGGCCGAGATCGACGGGCTGCAGCGCGACCACCAGGCCGCCGCCGATCGGGCCGTCGAGCTGCGCCGAGCTGGCAGGCTGGCCGAGCTCGAACGGGCCAACGAGCAGGAGGTCGAACCGACGGGCCAGCGGCTCGAGCAGCGGCTCCAACAGCTGGCCGACGAGGCCGGCCAGGAGATCACGCGGGACGCCGCCCAGGCCGATCGGGCGATGGCCAGCACCGGGCGGCTGACGATCCTGCTGCCGGCGGTGGTGATCGTGGCCGGGATCGCCGTGGCCGTGCTGCTCATCCAGCTGGTCCTGCGGGGCATCGCGCGGCCTTTCCGCTCGGCCGGCGCCGACGTGCGCAGCAACGCCGACCAGCTGTCGGCCGCGGTCCAGCAGCTCGCCGCCACCACCGCCGAGCAGTCGAGCGGGGTCGCCGAGACCTCGGCCACCATGGAGGAGCTGGCAAGGGCGGCGGCGTCGATCGCCGAGACAGTGGCCGACGTCGCCACCCAGGCCGACACCACCCGGAGCAACCTGGAGCGGGCGGAGTCCGACATCAGGGCCTCCGGCGAGCGCACCCTGGCCCTGGTGGAGCGGGTCAGCGAGGTCGGCGTGACGCTGGCCCTGATCAACGAGATCGCCGACCAGACCAACCTGCTGGCCCTGAACGCCGCCATCGAGGCGGCAAGGGCCGGCGACGGCGGCCGCGGCTTCGCGGTGGTCGCCGACGAGGTGCGCCGCCTGGCCGAGCGCTCCAAGGCCTCGGCGGCCGAGATCGCCAAGGTGATCGAGGGGGCCCAGTCGGAGTCCAACGCGACCGTGCTCAACATGGAGCGCAGCGCCAAGCAGATGCAGGAGGGCCTTTCGCTGCTCGGCGAGGTCGCCGACGCCACGGCCAGGGTCCGGCTCACCACCCAGCAGCAGCGTTCGGCGACCGACCAGGTGGTGGTCACGCTGGAGCAGATCTCCAACTCGAGCGGCCAGGTGTCGGCCACCGCCCAGCAGATCGCGGCCTCCGCCGGCCATCTGGCCTCGCTGGCGGCCAACTTCGAGCAGGCGGCGGTCACCACCAACGAGCGGCTCTGAGGCGGCGAGGATGCGCTCGGTCCTGCTGCCGGTCGGTCCTGACTGGTTCGCGCTCCCCATGGCGGCGTTCCAGGAGGTCGTGGCCGACCCTGTTGTGACCGCGTTGCCGGCCGCACCCCCGACCGTCCGCGGGCTGTTCAACGTGCGCGGCCAGATCATCCCGCTGCTGGACACCGGGGTGCTGCTCGGCCTGGGGCCGCTGTCCCGCTGCACCTTCGCCGCCGTGGTCCAGAGCCTGTACGGGCCGGCCGGCCTCGCCACCACCGGCGCCCCCGAGCCCGCCGAGCTGGCCTGGCGGGTCGGCCCCGCCCACGGCAAGGGGACGGTGGCCGCCTACGCCGCCGGGGAGCGGATCGCCGTGCTGCTCGACCCGATGGTCCTGCTCGCCCCGGCCGACGTCGCCGCGGAGACCTGACATGGACGTCACCGGCCAGGAGGAACGCTTTCGCCGGATGTTCGCCGAAGAGGCGGCGGGCCGGCTCGCCACCCTGAGCGAGCTGCTCCTGGCGCTGGAGACGACGACCGGCGACCCGGAGCTGCTCGCCGCGGTGTTCCGGGAGGCCCACACGCTCAAGGGCGCCGCCGCGGTCGTGGGCTTCACCGACGTGCTCCAGGTCGCACACGCCCTCGAGGAGGTGCTGGAGGGACTGCGCCGGGGGGACCGCACCGCCACCCCGGCGCTGGTGGACAGCCTGCTCGGGGCCGTCGACGGGATGCGCGAGATGATCCCGGCCGTGCTGGCTGGCGGCGACCGCGCCGAACACGCGGAACGGCTGGTCGTGTCCCTGCATGCCCCACCACCGGAACCCGCACCCCTGGAACCCGCGCCGCCGGAACCCGCGCCGCCGGAACCCCCGCCGCCGGAACCCCCGCCGCCGGAACCCCCGCCGGTCGCGCCCGAGCCGGCCGCGGCCGCGGTGGGAGCCGGAATCCGGAGGGTCGGGGAGACGATCCGGCTGCCGGTGGAGCGGCTGGACGAGCTGGTCCGCCTGGTCGGCGAGGCGGCGGCCGCCTCCCTACGTCTCGGACGCCTGGTCACCGAGCGCCTTGGGGTCGAACCGGCCAGCGTCCCCGAGCTGCACGAGCTGTCCCGGGTCCTCGGAGACCTGCAACAGCGCACCCTGCGGGCCCGCATGATCCCGTTCGCCACCATCGCCGAGCCGTTGCGCCGGGCCACCCGCGACCTGGCCCGCACGCTCGGCAAGACGGTCGAGCTGGAGCTGCGCGGGCAGGAGACCGAGCTCGACCGGGGTGTGCTCGAGCAGGTCGCCAACCCCCTGCTCCACCTGGTTCGCAACGCGATCGACCACGGCATCGAGCCACCGGACGAGCGCGTGCTGCTCGACAAGCCGCCGGCCGGATCGATCATGGTGCGTGCCCTGCAGCTCGGCTCCGAGGTGGTGGTGACGGTGGCCGACGACGGCCGCGGGATCGACCTGGAGCGGGTCCGCGAGCGGGCCAGGGAGGCCGGGGACGGTCTGGAGGGCGTCGGCGACGGCGACGCCATCTATGCCATCTTCCGCTCCGGGCTGTCGACCGCGCCGGTGGTCTCCGAGGTGTCGGGCCGGGGCGTCGGCCTCGACGTCGTCCGGAGCAGCCTGGCCTCGGTGCGGGGCCGGGTGGAGGTGCGCTCGGAGCCCGGAGCCGGCACCGAGTTCCGCCTGAGCGTCCCGATCACCCTGGCCGTGCTCCCATGCCTGGTGGTGGAGGCCGCCGGCCGGCGCTACGGCATCCCGATGCACTCGGTGGTCAGCGGCGAGGCCGCCGGCTGGACCGGGGACCACGTCGAGGGCCAGGCGGTCATCAGGGTGCGGGACCAGGTGCTGCCCGTCTCCAGCCTGGCCTGGACGCTCGGAACCGGGGACGCGGCCGCCGTGGACGGTGGGCCGGCGGTGGTCGTGGCCAGCCTCACCCGCAGGCACGCCTTCCAGGTCGACGCGCTGCTCGGCCAGCACGACGTCGTTCTCAAGGACCTGGGACGGCTGCTGCCGCGGCTGGACCTCCTGGCCGGGGCCAGCGTCGAGCCGGACGGCTCGATCCTGCTCGTGCTCGACGCCACCGGCCTGGTCAACCAGGCCAGGTGGATCCGGCCGGGCGGCCGCGGGGCCGTGGAGTCCCCCCCGGCCCAGCCGGCGTCACCGGCATCGGTCGGGCAGCCGAACCTGCTGGTGGTGGACGACACCGCCGTCGTCCGCGAGCTCGAGCGTTCGATCCTCGAGCTGGCCGGCTACCAGGTACGAACCGCCGGCGACGGCCAGGAGGCGCTGGCCATGCTCGCCGATGCCCCCGCCGACCTGGTCATCACCGACGTGGACATGCCGTGGTGCGACGGCTTCGAGCTCACCAGGGCCATCCGGGCCGAGCCCGGGCTGGCCGGTCTGCCGGTGGTCATCCTGACCTCCAAGGCCGACGAGGCCGACCGGCGGCGTGGCCTCGAGGCCGGCGCCGACGCCTACGTGGTCAAGGGAGACTTCGACCAGGAGGCGCTGCTCGAGATCGTCGGCCGGCTGCTCGGCACCCGCACCACCACTCCCACGGGGGACCGGCGGTGACGGCGGCCCTGGTCTCCTCCGGGGAAGCCGCGGTCGCCCGGGGTGACCTGGACGCCGCCGTCACCGCCTTCCGCGCGGCCGTGTTCGTCGACCCTGAGCAGCCGACCATCCACTTCCAGCTGGGACGGGCCCTGGAGGCCTGCGGGGACGGGCGCGGCGCCAGGCGGGCCTACGCGGCCGCCCTGGCCGCGCTCGACCGGTGCGACCCGGGCGCGGTCGAGGCCTGCCTCGGGGGCTGGCTGGTGCGCGAGCTGGCCGGCGTGCTCAGAGCCAAGCTCGACCAGCCGGCCACCGGGCGGCGCGAGCCGTGACCACCGTGGTGGCCTTCCGCTCGGGGGGGCAGCACTGGGCGGTGGCGGTCGAGCAGGTCCGGCGGGTGCTCCGCGCCGCCCAGCTGGTGCCCCTGCCCGATCCCAAGCCGGGCGTGGCCGGCCTGCTCCACGACGATGGTGGCACGGTCACGGTCCTGTCCCCCCTGGGCGCGACCCGGGGCCAGGTGCTGGTGCTCGACCACCAGGGGAAGGCGGTCGGCCTGCTGGTGGACGAGGTCACCGGCGTCGAGCGGCTCCAGGACCCCGAAGCCGGGCCGCCACCCGCCGGGCAGCGGTCGCCGCTGGTCGCCGGCGTCCTCACCGGAAGCCTGGGTTCTGGCCCGCCCGAGGGCGAGTTCCTGCTGCTGCTCGACGTGGCCGTCCTGGCCGAAGGGCTGTCCGGGTGAGCCACCCGGCGGTGGTGGTGGCCGAGGACTCGCTGGTGATCCGGGCCGTGCTGGTCGAGCAGCTGCAGTCCCACGGCTACCGGGTGGTCGAGGCCGGCGACGGCGAGCAGGCACTGGCCGCCTGCCACCGCGAGCAACCCGACGTGGTGCTCCTCGACGTCGAGATGCCCCACCTGGACGGGCACGCCGTGCTGGCCAGGATCAAGACCGAGCCGCAGCTTGCCGACATCCCGGTCGTGTTCGTGACCTCACGGGTGACCACCCAGGACGTGGTCGAGGGGCTCCGTCTCGGCGCCCACGACTACCTGCGCAAGCCCTTCGAGCCGAGCGAGCTGCTGGCCCGGGTCCACGCCGCCGTGCGGATCAAGGCCCTCCAGGACGAGCTGCGCGTGCGCAACGCCGAGCTGGAGCTGGCCAGCCGTACCGACGCCCTCACCGGCCTGCGCAACCGGCGCCATCTGGAGGACCAGCTCCAGCGGCTGGCCGGGACGGCCGACCGGCTCGCGGTGCTGCTGCTCGACATCGACCGGTTCAAGCTGGTGAACGACACGCACGGCCACGCCGCCGGCGACGAGGTCCTCCGGGTGGTCGCCAGACGGCTCGAGCAGGCGGCCCGGCCAGGGGACGTGCCCGGCCGCTGGGGTGGCGAGGAGTTCCTGGTCGTGTTGCCGGAGACCGGCCCTGACCAGGCGGTGTCGCTCGGCGAGCAGGCTCGGCAGACGATCGCGGCCACACCGGTGCCGCTGGGCCAGGCGCCCCTGCGGGTGACGGCGAGCGTCGGGGTCGCCTGCGGCGCCGGGGACGGCTGGGAGGGGCTGGTCCGCCGGGCCGACACCGGCCTGTACGCGGCCAAGGAAGGCGGTCGCAACCGGGTCGTCACCGGCCCGCCGGCCGAGCTGGGGATCTCGACACCGGAAGGCCGAGATGCGTCAAGATAGGCAGGACGGGAAGTCGCCCGAAAGGGCAGAGAGAGACGGGGATCCGGTTGGCCGACCAGCGGGTGATCGGGAAGGTCGGACGGGTGACCGGCACGATCGCGCCCGAACGGGTCGGCGAGGTCATGATCTCCATCCGCGGCGGCAGCGAGGCCTTCAACGCCTACGCGGCCGACACCAAGGACACGATCTCCACCGGCACCCGGGTCGTCGTCATCGAGTATTTCCCGCCACGGACCGTCGTGGTCAGCCCGATGTAGGGCTGCGTCGAAAGGCTGAGCAATGGACCCCCTGATCCTGGCCGGTGGCGCCGTCGTCGGCCTGGCCGTCCTGTTCGCGATCTTCAAGCTGATGTGGCGGGTCGCCGAGCCCAACGAGGCCCTGGTGATCTCCGGCCTGCGCGAGCACTCGACCCCGCCGGGGGCCGGCGAGAGCATGGGCTTCCGCATCGTCACCGGCAAGGGCACCCTCGTCCTGCCGGGGATCCAGACGGTGCGCCGGCTGTCGCTGGACCTGCGCGAGGCCCAGCTGGCGATCGACTGCGTCACCCATCAGGGCATCCCGCTCGGCATCCAGGGCGTGGTCATCTTCAAGGTCGGCGACGACTACGTCTCGATCGCCAACGCCGCCCGCCGCTTCCTCGACCAGCAGCAGCAGATGG
>DASYSE010000057.1:0-39580 GCA_036003705.1 Actinomycetes bacterium
ACACCGGCAGATTGAACCATCCCGGGCGGGTCTATCGCAGTAACGGTGTTTTTGGCGGTTCTGGTTAGTGGACATTCCGAACGGTCACCAGGGTGGCCGGCCCGACCTCAACACCTGGGCGGCACAGGCCGACCCGATCTACACCGCCATCGACGAAGTTCCCTTGTCCGGCGTCCAGCCGCTGGTCCGGCTACAGGTCCTGGTCGGCTATCAGGCGCAGCTGGGTGCCGGGGGCCGGATCAGCCCCAGCCAGGTGAAGTCCGCGGTCGTGTGGCTGCGCTGCCACGACAGCGCCGATCCGCTCGCCGCGGCCTTGCCCGCCGTCGGCGCAACCACGACCTACCTGCGGGTGTGGCAGAAGACCCTGCGGCTTGCCGCCGACAGCCCCGCCACCGCCCGGCGCAGCACCGTGATCCAGCTGGCTGCGCTCAGCCCGCGGCTGCGAGGGACCGTCCACCTCACCGACGTGCACGCGCCGTGGCTGGTGCACCTGGCCCAGGAGCAGGTATGGGCGCTGGCCGCGGCCGGGGCGAGCGACGCCAACGTCATGAACGTCGGCCACGCGCTGCGCTGGGTTCGCGCTGTTCCTGCGCAACCAGTGGCCCGACCAGGGCCGGAGCGCCCGTGGCGTTGGTCGCGCTGGTGTCATGGCCTATCTGGAGTGGCTGGGCCAGCGTGTCCACGACAGCGCCGCCTTCCAGCGGCTGGATCCCGCCGACCCGCGGCGCGCCGTCGTCGCCGAGCGGCTGCTGCCGAGCCTGGCCGATCCCACTCGCAGGCTGCTGGTCACCCCACAGCGCCACCAGACTCATGTCCGTATCCTCAAAGACGCCTTTAATCGCCACCGGCAGTGGCTGCACGAGCAGGGCGCCGGCGACCTGAACATCGCCGACGAGGAAGTTCCTGCCTGGCCGGAGACCGACCGCACCCGCAGCGAGGAGGAGGGCCGCTCGGAGGACGCCCTGCCCGAGACGGTGTTCCTGCAGTTGCTGCGCGACGACGTCTTGGCCCTGCTGCCGCCGGCAGCGGGCGCAACATGGTCGAACTGCACGCCCGCATCGGGCGGCGCCCGTGGGAAACCCGCCACCTGCGCTTTGCCTGCCTGGACTGGGACGCCATCAGCGTGGAGCGGGCCGACGGCACCCATGAGCAGCGCACCTACCCGTTCGTGACCTACTGGATGCAGAAGACCCGACGCCGGCACGTGCTGCCCCTGCACGACAGCGATGCGGCGGTGATCGAACGCCAACAGCAGCACCTGCGCGCCACCCACCCTGAATGGTTCACCCCCGACGGTGCTCCACAGGACCCCGAGATGCTGCTGTTTCCGACCACCAGGCGCAGCCGCGCCAACCACCACGGCACCCGCCCCTACGACACCTCCACTCTGGCCTTGTGGTTGGACAACTGGATCCAGGCGATCCCCGAGCTACTGGACGAGGACGGCACGCCGTTTGACCGGCGGCGTGTTTTCCCCTACGCGTTTCGCCACACCTATGCGCAGCTGCGCGCCGACGCCGAGGTGCCCCTCGATGTCCTCCAAGTGCTCATGGGGCACCGGCACCCATCAGCAACCCAGGCCTACTACCGGACCTCGCACCGCCGTCGGGTTGATGCGGTGCACGACATCGCCGCCCGCTTCCGCTTTGACATCGGTGGTGACCGGGTCCGTGCGCAGACCCGCCAGGAGTCCGACGCCGCCCGTCGGCGGGCCGGCGTCGGGTCGGTGCCGGTGCCCGGCGGCGCCTGCCATGAGATGAACAACGTCCGGGCCGACGGCAAGGGCTGCCCGGTCTTCTACCCCTGCTTTTCGTGCCGGTTCTTTACCACGGACTTCACGCATCTGCCGCAACTGCAGGACCTACGGGCCAGCAAGGCGGAGCATCTGGCCCGGCTTCAGGCCAGCTACGGGACCCTGCTTCGTGCCGGGCCGCTTACCGACGCCAACCTGCGCCTGCTCGCTGAGGAGATCGCGCAGCTCGACGTGCTGATCGGCAAGTGTGAGACGGACCTGGGCAGCTTGACCGCTGATGACCAGCGCCAGGTCCAGCAGTGGCTTGATGGGCAGGACCGCTACGCCACCCTGATCCCGGTCGAGGCACTGACCGCCCGCCAGCAGCGGCTGGAGCAGCCCACCTTCGATCCCGTCGTCCTTGACACCAGGACCGAGGGCGCCTGATGGCAGCCCGCAAGCACACCTCGACAGCGGTCGAGCCGGACCGTGGACAGGTCCTGCAAGAGAGCCGCGACGCCCGCTGGCGTGCTCGCCGGGCGCCTGCCCGGTGCTGACGCGACGGTCGAGCATTTGCGTGGCGAACGCGATGAGGCGCTCGCGGCGCTACGGAGTGCGGAGGCTGACCTCGCGGCACTGCGCATCCTCAACTAGCGGCTCATGTGGAGAACAGCCACCTGCTCCAGGCCGCAAAACATCCACCGGATTAGATCGGCGCCAGAGTGCTGCACATCCAACCGGTGTGGACAGCCGAGCGAGTGAGGCAACCCATTGACTCACCGGTGACACCTCGGCCACCTGCGATGCATCATCACGCGATTCATAGAAGGCCCCCTACGCCGATTGCGTACACTCGGGCCGTGCGCGCCGTCGACCTCCACGTCCACCTGCCGCCGCCGAAGTGGGTGGCGGGCGGCCCTGGGCTCGGAGGGGTGGGGCCGTGATGGAGCCGCCGTGGCGGTTCCGGGGCGAGCCGCTGGCCCTGGAGTGGGTCGCCGACGGCTGGCACCTCCGGTTCGTGCAACCCTACCGGGCGACCAAGCTGTACCGCTGTCCCGGCTGCCAGCAGGACATCTTCCCGCGCACCCTCCACGTGGTCGTCTGGCCGGAGGGCGAGCCGGAGCAGCGCCGCCACTGGCACAAGGCCTGCTGGGAACGGCGCTTCGCCGAGCTGCAGCGGGCCGCGCGGCGCCGGCGCCCGGCAACGTAGAGTCGTCTTTCGGCCATCGCGCCAACCTGCGCTTCACTCTGGGGCGTTTGGCCGGCGCTGGCAGGCGGCTAGACAGAATCAACTTGCCATGATTGACAACTGAAGGTGCTTATGCTGCCATTGATATTCGTAAGAAGCGTCCGAATCGGACAAAGCTTTCCGTCTTCGTTCAGAAAGGAGCGCTGATGTCATCGGAGAGGGGTACGACGATGAATGACAACGTTGGTGCTACTGACCTTCCGGAGCACAAATTGCCTGAGGGCACCGAGATCCGGAGCCTCACCGAAGCCGAGCTTGCAGAGGTAGTGTGGAAGGCCACACAGAGGAACATTGAAGCCGCAAATCCTGTTACGGAGCTGTCTGCTCGGCGGCCGTATGACGCGCCTCACCGAATAGACGTATTTATGCCCGGCCGATGGGACACGGAGGGCAACTACATCTCAATGAGAACCTCGACCCGAACACGAGAGTCTTTGGAACATTCAAGGCTCCCTCAAGTGGAGACTATCTCTTCGTAGTGAAGTTCACCGGGTTCGACATTACGATGAAGCTTTCCGGACCCTGGGGCCAGAATACTGGACATACCGTCGAGCTTGGGGATCCTGGCGTTGTGATAGGACTCTCCAGCGCCAGCACAGACGTGTCCTTCTTTCTGATGTGCGATGGTCAGGGCACTGGTGTCCTTCAATCTATCCGGATTTCGCAGCTCGCATAGTCTAGCTATACACAGCCGATATGGCAGTCTAGCTACGCTGCGGCTCCGTCAGCCGTCAACGGCGGCCGGCACAGGACTGCCGTTCCCCTATGAGGTAAGGCGACTGAGGTAAGGCGACGCGAACCTCAAGGACCACAAGAAGGGTGAGCGTTTCGCTCATGTGCCGTCAAGCTACTGACGGTCTGAACCGGAAAAGAACCATGCTGGTTGATTTTCCTTCCGGCGGCTGCACCGGGTGACCTCGATTGGCGCGATGGCCATTGCCTGGCTGCAATTCCCATCTTCGTCCGGCACTATCGATAACCAACAGCCATCTGACCACACAGCGGACGCTCTCTAACATATCAAGCTTTGGCCCATCTTCAGGAATCGGGTGTGACGTTGACGGCAGACGAGCTGCTCCATGTCTCCTCGGGTGCCACAGACCCCGGATCATCGAATAACTGTCGCGGGTTAACTCCAGCAACGAGTCTTCATGACCGCTGAACAAGTCAATGACCTCACGGCGGCGATCCGCGAGCCCTACGGCGTGCTGATCCTGTTCGCTGCCTACACTGGGTTGCGTGCAGGGGAGATCGGCGCGCTGCGCGTGCGACGCCTTGACCTCCTACGCGGACGGGTTGACGTGGTGCAAACGCTGTCGGACGTGAACGGCACGCTCCATTTCGGACCGCCCAAGAACCGCAAGAGCAGAGTCGTTCCGGTCCCGCGCTTCCTGTGCGAGCAACTTGGAGCCTATCTCGCCGGTCGCCCACATGAGCCGGAGGATCTTGTCTTACGGGCATCAACGGCGCGGCGCTGCGGCATAGCTGTACCGGAGCACGCACGAGGCCGGTGCTGGACCAGCGCTGAACGAGCCCGATTCCACGGTTGTCGAGCTACCCCCAGCATCGGCCAGGTGGAGCAGCAAAGATGCCTGTTCTCGACCGCCAAACCATCCGGCGACGTAGAGTTGGGCACCCGAGCGCATCGCCGAACCGCAACCAGGGGGAGGAGCACCCAGTGTCCGTGTCGCAGAGCGCCATCGGCCGTCCCCGCCGCGTCGTGCTGGCCGACGTGCTGCCAGGCGAACGCATGCGCGACGCCGTCCTGGTGATCGGCTTCGCCGCCTTCACCGGGCTGGCCGCCCAGATCGCCGTCAAGCTGCCGTTCACGCCGGTGCCGATCACCGGGCAGACCTTCGCCGTGCTGCTCGGCGGAGCAGCCCTCGGCTGGCGCCGTGGCCTCGCCGGCATGCTGCTCTACCTGGCCGTCGGGCTCACCCCATGGGTGCCGTGGTTCGCCGAGGGCAAGGGCGGCACCGACGTGCTGCGGGCGCCGTCGTTCGGCTACATCATCGGCTTTCTGGTCGCGGCGGCGCTGGTCGGGTGGCTGGCCGGGCGGGGCTGGGACCGCACCCCGCCCCGGACGGTCCTGACCATGATCGCCGGCAACCTGGTCATCTACGCCATCGGGCTGCCCTGGCTGATGGCCACCATCGACGTCGGGCTGGCCAAGGGACTCGAGCTCGGGGTGACCCCGTTCCTGGCCGGGGACGCCCTCAAGATCCTCCTGGCCGCGGGGCTGCTCCCCGGCGCCTGGGCACTGGTCGGCCGGCAGGACTAGTCCCGTGTCGTTGGAGGAGATGCTGCGCCTTGACGGGCGGACCGCCCTGGTCACCGGGGCCAGCCGCGGCATCGGCAGGCAGGCCGCCCTGACCATGGCCGCCGCGGGGGCGACGGTGGTGCTGGCCGCCCGCTCGGCCGACGACCTGGCGGAGGTGGCCGCGGCCGCCCGCCAGGCCGGCGCCCCCGAGGCACTGGTGGCCGTCACCGACGTCCGGGACGAGGCGGCGGTCGAGGCCGCCGTCGGCGCCGCGGTCGAGGGGACGGGGCGGCTCGACGTCGTCGTCAACGTGGCCGGCGGCCAGGGTTTCACCGCGTACGTCGCCGACACGAGGACCGAGGGCTGGGACAAGGTGTTCGGGCTCAACCTGCGCTCGGTGTTCGTCGGCTGCAAGGCCGCCATGCCTCACCTGCCGCCCGGTGGGTCCATCGTCAACGTGGCCAGCATCGCCGGCTTCACCGCCAGCCCCGGGCTGGCGGCCTACGGGGCGGCCAAGGCGGGCGTGGTCGCCCTGACCCGCACCCTGGCGGTCGAGGCGGCCCCGCACGGGGTACGGGTCAACTGCCTGGCCCCCGGCTGGATCCGCACCGAGCTGACCCGCCGCATGTGGTCGGACCCGGAGACCAGCCGGGCCCTGGTCAACCAGATCCCCCTTGGCCGCTGGGCCGACGTCGAGGAGCTGGCCGGGCCGCTGCTGCTGCTCGCCTCCGACGCCGGCAGCTACATGACGGGGGCCACCATCGTGGTCGACGGCGGGCTCCTGGCGTGACCCGGCTGAATCGGACCTATGCTGGACCGATGCGAGACTCGCTGCTCGACCGGGTGAACCGGCTGCCGTTCGTCATCCCAGGGGATCCGACCGGGGTGCCGGCGTCGGTGCTGCTCGCGCTTGCCCCGGTCGAGGGAGCCGACGACCTCGAGCTGGTGCTGGTGCAGCGGCCCGACCATCTGCGCCAGCACGCCGGCCAGGTCGGCCTGCCCGGCGGCGCGGTCGAGCCCGGCGACGCCGACGGGGTCGCGGCCGCGCTCCGGGAGGCCGAGGAGGAGGTCGGGCTCGACCCGGCCCGGGTCCGCGTCCTCGGCAGCCTCGACCGTACCTACCTCGCCGTCTCCGACTACGACGTGCTGCCGGTGGTCGGGGTCTGGGACGGCCTGGCGCCCCTGACGCCAAGCCCGGACGAGGTCGCCGGGATCCTGCGGCCGACCCTGCGGCAGCTGGCCGACCCGGCCCGCCACGGGACCCTGCCGTTCAGCGCCATCCTTGGCGAGCGCGAGCTCCGGGCCCGCAACATCCCCGACCTGAGCAGCCCCGTGTTCTGGGTCGACGGGACGCTGGTCTGGGGGTTCACCGCCGGCCTGCTGGTCGGCTTCCTCGACGCGCTGGGCCTGCAGGCCCCGCCCCTCCCAACCTACTGGGGCACCCGCCCCTAGCATCTCCGCCCCCAAGGAGCCCCGATGTCGACCCCCGAACCCGACCAGGCAGAGCCCGCCCCGGCGCCGGAGCCGACCCTTGCGCCCGAGCCCGACGGGGCATCCGAGCCCGACCAGGCACCCGAGCCCGACGGGGCATCCGAGCCCGACGGGGCATCCGAGCCTGACGGGGCATCCGAGCCTGACGGGGCATCCGAGGCGGCGCCCCAGCCGGTGCCGGCCCCGCCGCCGGTCCCACCGGCCGTGACCAGCGGGGCCGGCACGCCCCTGGTCCTGCTGCATGCCTTCCCGCTCGACGGCCGCATGTGGGCGCCCCAGGTCGAGGCCCTCGCCGGCAGCTACCAGGTGATCGTCCCCGACCTGCGCGGCTTCGGGGCGGCGAGGGAGCAGTCGGTGGAGGAGGCCGGCATGGACCTGCTGGCCGACGACGTGGCCCGTCTCCTTGACGACCGCGGCCTGGACCGGGTCGTCCTCGGCGGCCTGTCCATGGGTGGCTACGTCGCCCTCGCCTTCGTGCGCCGGCACGCCGACCGGCTCAGCGGGCTGGTCCTGCTCGACACCAAGGCCTCCGCCGACGGCGACCAGGCCAGGGACGCCCGGCTGGAGATGGCCGAGCGGGTGCTGGCCGAGGGCACCGGCTTCGTTCCCGGGGCGATGCTGCCCAGGCTGCTCGGCGAGACCAGCCGCGAGCAACGGCCGGAGGTGGTCGAGGAGGTCACCGCCCTGATCCGCGAGCAGCACCCCAAGGCCATCGCCGGTGCCCAGCGGGGCATGGCCGCCCGCGCAGCCGCCACCGACGTGCTCGCCTCGATCGCGGTCCCGACCCTGGTCGTGACCGGCGAGGAGGACACCGTCACCGGGCCGGAGGTCGGGCGGGACCTGGCCGCCGGGATCCCGGGCGCCCGGTTCCTGCTGGTCGAGGAGGCCGGGCACCTAGCCAATCTGGAGCAGCCGGAGATCGTGAACGAGGCGCTGCTGGATTTCCTCGCTCCGCTCTGGGTCTGAGAGCGCTTGCGCCATGACAACTGGTCCGCCCATCTAGTACGCTCGGGCTAGTCGAGGCTCTGGTTCCCCCGGCCAGAGCCGACAGCGCGAGGGGGGCAGGGGAGGACCGGCTCCTGCCCCCCTCGCTACAAGTGGAGTCGTCGGGATCCGCCGGGGTACTCGCGCGTAGTCCCGGTTCCATTTGGGGGGAGTCCTCCCCCCAAACCCCCCCAAGATCTCGGCCCGCCTACCGGGTTCGGGCGATGCCCCGATCTTGGGGTCCCCGCTCACCGAGTTCGGGTGCCGGTTCCTTCCTCGACCAGCTCCACCAGCACGCCGCCCATCGACTTGGGGTGGAGGAAGGCGATGGTGGTGCCGCCGGAGCCGATGCGGGGGGCCGGGTCGATCACCTCGACGCCCTGGGTGCGGAGGTCGGCGATGGCGGCGGCGACGTCGGGGACGGCGTAGCCGACGTGGTGGACGCCTTCGCCGCGGTTGGCGAGGAAGCGGCCGATCGGGGTGTCGGGGGAGAGGGGGGCGACCAGCTGGACGAAGGCGTCGCCGCTGCGCAGCAGCAGCTCGTGGACGCCCTGGTCCTCGATCACCTCCTCGTGGGTGACCTCCAGGCCGAGCACCTGTTCGTAGAGGGCGCGGGCCGCGCCCAGGTCGGTGACGGCGATGCCGACATGATCCAGGCGTCCAAGCTGCACGGCGGGTCCTTTCGGGTGCTGTCAGGCGTCCAGGCCGAGGATCCAGTCGGTGGCGGTGTGGTCGAGGGCCCAGCCGGCGGCGGCCGCGGTCCGGTCGGCCGCCCCCCCGGCCTGGGTGAACAGCCACAACGGGCGGCCGGACGGGACCAGCCCGCGGGCCAGCTCGAGCATGCGCCGCCCGAGGCCCCGCCCCTGGGCCGAGGCCTGCACCGCGAAATGGCACAGCTGGGTGGTGGTGCCGGAGTCGAACAGCAGCAGGATCCCGCCGCCGTCGCCGGTCCGGTAGGGGCGGCTGCGCGGGTCCCGGAAGCGGCGCCGGTACGCCTCCTCGCGGCCGCCGGTCTTGTCGGCGTTGCCCCAGGCCGACCTCCAGATGTCGAGGAACCCGTCGAAGTCGTCCCCGCCCAGCTCGAGCAGTCCCGGCGCGCCGGTCCCGGTGCCGACGGTGCGCCGGTAGGCCTGGGTCTCGATGTGCCGGAACCCGAGCCCGGCCAGGTCGTCGGCCAACCCGGGCCGGGACGACGGCGAGGCCAGCACGTGGACGTAGTCGCGCCCGGCGGCCCGGAAGGCGGCCTCGGCCCCGTCGGCGTCGAAGGCCCGCCGGACACCGAAGGCGTAGTTGTAGATGAACAGCGGGTCGATCGGGCAGGTCACGACCTTGCCCGCGGCGAGCTGGACCACGCCGCCGCCGCCGATGGCGGACAGGTTCAGGTGGTTCTGCTCGCAGGCATGCACGAACCCGAGACTCACGCAGGCCAGCGTACCCCGGGCGGTAGACTCGGACGAGCGCACCCGAAGGGGGACCTCCATGTTCGAGCGGACGCAGCCTGTCATCTGTGCCGGAGCCCGGACGCCGATCGGCCGCTTCGGCGGCACGCTCGCCTCGCTGCCAGCGGTCGAGCTGGGCGGGCAGGCCATCGGGGCCGCCCTGCGGCGGGCCGGGGTCGCCGGCGACGCGGTCGAGCACGTGGTCATGGGCCATGTGCTCCAGGCCGGGCAGGGCCAGATCACGGCCAGGCAGGCCGCGGCCAGGGCCGGCATCCCCATGACCGTGCCCGCCCTCACGGTCAACAAGGTCTGCCTCTCCGGGCTCAACGCCATCGCCACCGCCGCCCAGTACGTCGAGCTCGGTCAGGCGGCGCTGCTGGTCGCCGGGGGCATGGAGTCGATGAGCGGCGCCCCCTTCCTGCTGCCCAAGGCGCGGTTCGGGGCCCGCATGGGCGACGCCGAGCTGGTCGACTCGATGATCGGTGACGGGCTCTGGGACGCCTTCGAGGACGCCCACATGGGCGGCCTGTCCGACCAGGTCAACCAGCGGCTCGGGATCGACCGGGCGGCCCAGGACGAGTGGTCGGCCCGCTCCCACGAGCGGGCGGCGGAGGCGGCCAAGAACGGCGCCCTTGGCGAGGAGATCAGCCCCGTCATGGTGCGCCAGCGCAAGGGGGAGCCGTACTCGGTCGACCAGGACGAGGGCATCCGACCCGGCACCACCGCCGGGTCCCTGGCCAGGCTGCGCCCGGCGTTCTCCCCCGAGGGCACCATCACCGCCGGCAACGCCTCCCAGCTCTCGGACGGCGCGGCCGCCGTCGTGGTCACCTCCCGGGAGCGGGCGGCCGCCGATGGCCTGCCCGTGCTGGCCTCGATCGTCGCCTACGGGACGGTTGCCGGGCCCGACACCAGCCTGCACTCCCAGCCGTCGCGGGCCATCGCCGACGCCTGCCGCCGGGCCGGGGTGGCGGTCGGCGACCTGGACCTGGTCGAGATCAACGAGGCGTTCGCCGCGGTGGCGCTGCACTCGACCCGCGAGCTGGAGCTGGACGAGGGCATCGTCAACGTCAACGGCGGCGCCGTCGCCCTCGGCCATCCGATCGGGGCCAGCGGCACCCGGGTGGTGCTGACCCTGGCCATGGAGCTGCGCCGCCGCGGCGGCGGGCTCGGCGCGGCCGCCCGGTGCGGCGGCGGCGGCCCGGGGGACGCCCGGCTGGTCCGGGTCGAGGCTTGACCCTCGGAGACCTCCGTGGAACCGGAGGCGAGCGCCCGGGTGAATCAGGGCTGACCTATCTGCTGGAACGGCTGCGGGCCGGCGACCAGCGGGCCGTCGCCCGGCTGATCTCCTGGGTCGAGGACGGGGACCGTGAGCAGCTCAGGGACGCCGCCGAGGCGCTCAACCCGGCCACCGGGCGGGCCCAGGTGATCGGGCTCACCGGGTCGCCCGGGGTCGGCAAGTCGACCCTGGCCGGCGCCCTGGTCGCCGGCTACCGCCGGCAGGGGCTGACCGTCGGGGTACTGGCCGTCGACCCGTCCTCGCCGTTCACCGGTGGGGCCCTGCTCGGCGACCGGGTGCGGATGCAGCACCATGCCCTGGACGACGGGGTCTTCATCCGCTCGATGGCGACACGGGGGCACCTGGGCGGCCTGGCCTGGGCGACCCCGCAGGCGGTGCGGGTGCTCGACGCCGCCGGCTGCGACGTCGTCCTGGTCGAGACCGTCGGGGTCGGGCAGGCCGAGGTCGAGGTGGCCGGGCTGGCCGACACCACCCTGGTCGCGCTCGCCCCCGGCTTCGGCGACGCCGTGCAGGTCGCCAAGGCCGGCATCCTCGAGGTGGCCGACGTGTTCGTGGTCAACAAGGCCGACCGGGACGGCGCCGAGGTGGTCGCCCGCGACCTGCGCCAGATGCTCCACCTGGGCGAGGCCAGGCCCTGGCAGGTGCCGGTGGTCCTGACCGTCGCCGAACGGGGCGGCGGGATCGACCAGCTGGCCCAGGCGGTCGCCGCCCACCGCGCCCACCTGGAGTCCAGCGGCGAGCTGGAGCGGCGCCGCCGGCGGCGGGCCGCGCGCGAGATCGAGGAGGTCGCCGTGGCCGACCTCCGGGTCGAGCTTGGCGAGCTCGGCCGCGGCGAGGCCCTGGACGGCCTCGCCGCGCGGGTCGCCGCCGGCAAGCTGGGCCCCTACGCCGCCGCCGACCAGCTCCTGGCCGAGGTCCGCGGCGGCGCGCGGTGACGACCGCGGCCGTCAGGAGGCGGGCGGCGGTGGCTCAGATGGTCGCGGCCGGCCCGGCCGCCGCGGCACCGGCGTGGCGTTTCTCCTCGGCGATCTCGTCGAGCACCCGCAGCAGCTCCGTGACGTCCAGCGGCTTGGTCAGGAACTCCCGCGCCCCCGCCTCCAGCAGCCTGGCGGTGAGGCCCGGCCGGGCGTCGGCGCTGAGGATGACGACCGGGATCCCGGCGGTCCGCTCGTCGGCGCGCAACCGGGCGAGCACCTCGTCGCCGGGGAGGTCGGGCAGGTGCAGGTCGAGGAGCACGAGGTCCGGGCGGTGCTCGCGGGCCAGCTCGAGGCCGAGCATGGGCCGCATGGCCGAGACCAGCGAGATCCCCCGGCGGCTCACGACCCGTTCGACGAGCTCCAGGTTGGACGGGTTGTCCTCGATGTAGAGCACGCTGAGCGGCGGGCCCCGGTCCTCGGCCTGGGGCTGGCCGGCGGGGGCTTCCGGTGGCGCCTGCTCGTCCAGCTCGGCGGGACCCGCGGCGACCGGCAGCTCGATCGAGAAGGTGCTGCCGTGCCCGCTGCTGGTCGCCACCTCGAGGGTGCCGCCCATCGCCTCGGTGAGGCGCTGCGACAGGGGGAGGCCGAGCCCGGTCCCCTCGATGCCGCGCTGTTCGCTCCCGAGCCGTTCGAAGGGGACGAAGAGGCGTTCCAGCGCCTCCGGGTCGATCCCGGTGCCGGTGTCGATCACCTCGATGCGGAGCCGCTCGCCGGCCACCTGCTCGCAGGCCAGGCGCACGCTGCCGCCCTCACGGTTGTACTTGATCGCGTTGGACAGGAGGTTCAGCAGGATCTGCTTGAGGCGCTGGCGGTCCCCGAGGACGTAGCCGGCGCAGGCGGTGGCGGGGTTGGTGGCCAGCAGGACCCGGTGCTGGTCGGCCAGCGGCCGCATCAGCATCACGGCCTCGCCGACCACGTCGGCCAGCGCGACCGGCTCCACCGAGAGGGGAAGCCGCCCGGCCTCGATGGCGGCGATGTCCAGCACCTCGTTGATGAGCCCCAGCAGGTGCCGTGACGCGGAGAGGATATGGCCGAGGCTGTCGCGCTGCTCGTCGTGGAGCTCGTCCATCTCCAGCAGCTGGGCGAAGCCGAGGATGGCGTTGAGCGGCGTCCGCAGCTCGTGGCTCATGCGCGACAGGTACTCGCTCTTGGCCTGGTTGGCGCGGTCGGCCGACTCCCTGGCCTGCTCCAGCTCCTGCTCGGCCAGCTTGCGCTCGGTGATGTCGTGGGCGACCAGCGACATCCCGACCACGGCGGCGGCCCGGTTGCGCAGCGGGGCGGCGGTGAGCTCGACTTCGATGGCGGCGCCGTCCTGGCCCCGGTGCCGGGTCTCCAGCCGGACGCGGTCGCCCCGGCCGACCCGCCGCAGGAGCTGGGCGAGCTCGTCGGGGCGGTCGGAGGCCACCACCTCGGGCAGGGGGCGTCCGACGACCTCGGTGGCCCGCCGGCCGTAGGTGGCCTCGGCGGCCGGGTTCCAGCTCCTGATCGCGCCGTCAAGGCCGGTGCCGATGATGGCGTCGCCGGACGCGTCGGCGACCGCGGCCAGCTCCGAGTCGCGCTCGGCGGCGCGCACCCGCTCGAGGGCCAGCTCGGTCAGGCCGCCCAGCGCCTGGAGCAGCTCCAGCTCCTGGCGGCCGAACACGGGACTGTAGGCGCTGGTCCAGACCACCAGCGTCCCCGACGACAGCGGCAGCCGCACCACGCCCCGCGGCTCCACCGCCCCCTCGTCGAGCCCCTCGTCGAGGCCGGGGGTCTGCCCGTGCGACCCGACCAGCCTGCCCGAACCGTCCACCAGGGCGGCGCCGCGCCCCCCGACCATGGTGACGACGTGGGGGAGCAGGCAGGCGGCGACGTCCTCGACCTGGCCGGCGGCCTTGAGATCGTCCATGGCCTGCCGCAGCGTGTCCTGCTCCGACTGCCGCCAGACGTTGCGCAGCGGCGCCGGAGGCGCGAAGGAGAGGTAGAACAGCAGCGCGCTGGCGAGCGTGATGGCCCGGGTCGCCAGCTCCAGCGGTCCCCGGTCGCCCGAGGGTGCGACCGAGCCGACGACGATCACCAGGTTGAGGCCGGTGGCGGCCAGGCTGAGCCCGCGCATCCGCCGGCGGGCGACGGTCGGCTGGCCGCGGCCCGCCCGCCACAGCTTGGCCGCCACCACCACCGAGGCGACCGTCCACTGCAGCAGGACCGCGGCCAGGTAGGCGCTGAGCCAGCCGGGCCGGGGATCGCCCTGCCGGGGCAGGTTGGACGGCAGCACCAGGGTCGCCGCCAGGACGGCCCCGGTCAGCAGGCCGACCGCGCGCTCGGTGCGGGCGGATGCGGGACTGAGCGAGGCGGTGAACCGGAACAGCAGGTAGGGGAACAGCAACAGGATCGCCAGCAGCAGCTTGGTGGCCCAGATGGACGGCTCGCCGTCGGAGCCGGACGAGATCGCCAGGCCCACCACCACGACGCCGGCCAGGACCCCGAAGGTCGCGGCCAGCCAGGCCGCGGCTCGGCCGCCCTGCCGCCGCCACTGGATGTAGCAGACCCCGGCCAGGCCGACGAACAGCGCGTTGTTGAGGTACTCCATCAGCGCGAGGAGCTTCACCGTTCGAACTCCTCCTCCAGTCGGGGGCGCACCTCTCGGCCAGCTGCGGCTGCGCCGGTGCCGGAATCGCCAACTCACCTGTGTGGTGGTGTTGCTATCGGCTGCGCGGGTGGCCCGCTTGACCTGCTCGGCGCCGGCCACCCGAGGCGGGTGGTCCGCGGCTATCGGTCCCGCGCGCGGCGACCGGCCTCGGCGGGGGAGACGACCTCGTGGCCGATGACCACCGCGGTGACCGCGTCCAGCGGGACGGCCTCGAACCCGGCGCCGGCCAGGGCGGCGAACACCTCGTCCGGGACCAGCTTGATGGCCGTCGCGACCACCAGGGTCGGCAGGCGGGCGGCCAGCTCGGCGGTGCCGGCGGCATTGAGGAACGCCGACGGCCCGATCCCGTCGGTCCCGACCAGCGCGACCACCGGGGCGGCCGGTGCGGCGGCCGGAGCAAGGCTGGCCAGGACCAGCTCGACCAGGGAGCTGTGCGACACCGTGGCCACGGCGCCCGGCCGCCCCGCCAGATGCCGGCGCAGCCAGCCGGCCGCGGCGGCGACGGCCGCCCCGGCGTCCTCGTCGAGGCGGCGGCGCAGCTCGGCGAGGGCGGCCGGCGGGTCCGGGCCGCGTGCCGCCTCCGCCAGGTGCCACAGCGGGGCCATCGCCGGCTGGCCGGCCAGCAGCACCGCCACCGCCTCCTCGAGCAGGGACCGGTCGCCGGCCACCTCGAGCAGGCCGTCGATGGCCCTTGCCGCGACCTCGGTGGCTCCGCCCCGTCGATCATGGGCCGCCGACAGGACCGCGGCAGGCAGCCGTCGGACGTTCATGGTCGCGATAGGCTACGCTCGTCAACCCCTCGGCGCCCCCCAGCGCCCTCGGCCGCGGAGTCCCCATGAGCAGACGTGTCCTGGTCCTCCTCGTCGCCCTCGGCCTGCTGGCGACCGTCGGGGGCGTGGCCGGGGGCCTGATGCTGGCCCGCGGCCCCGGCCCGGCCCCGGCCGCGGCCGGCCCGACCACCCTGCCCGAGACGACCGCGCCCGTCACCTCCGAGCCGGGCTCGTCGACCTCGTCGACCGGCTCGTCGTCCACCACCAGCAGCACCGCCGGCCTGACCCTCCGGGCCCGGGTGGTGCAGCGTCTGGAGGACGGCGTGGTGGTCAGCTACGTCGCCTCCGAGGCGGTCACGGCCGTGCTCGCCTGGGGGTTCGGCGGACCGAGCGGGCACCAGCTGCGGTTCCCCGGCCCGGCCGCCAAGGGCACGCTCAAGCTCGCCCTGGACCGGACGACCAGGGCGGTCTCGATGCGGGTGACCGGCCAGTCGGCCGACGGCCGGGCCGGGTCCAGCGACACCTTGACCGCCAGGCGGCTGGTCGGACGGGTCGTGCTCGAGGTCCAGGCGCTCTCGCTCGACATCCCCCGCGGGACCGGCGGCATCGCCACCGGCTTCCGCGGCACCACCTACGTGCCGCTCGGGCCGGACACGGCCGGGCCGACCGCCTCCTCCGAGCCGTACGCCTTCCCTTCGACCGTGCTCGGCGCCGGGGAGCGCTCCTCGCCGCTGGCCCTGCGCTTCTTCCACCAGGTCCGGCCCGACCCGCGGCGCACCCAGGTGGTCAACCTGGCCATCCCCTTGCCTCGCACCGGAGGATCCACCCTGACCAGGGACGTCACCGCGATCGGGGTCACCGCCCACCTCCGGCTGAGGGTCACGGTGACACTCGCATGAGCTCGGACCGGCGCGACTGAGCCAGCCGCGGGCGGCGCCTACAATCGGGGGAACAGCCCGGCCAACGCAGGAGGCCGCCGATGCCCGACAACGACGCCGCGACCGGGGCCAACCGGCCCGAATCGCTCCGAGCGCTGCGCCGGCGGTGGCAGGAGCAGTACGCGGCCAAGGGGGAGCGGGACGCCGACTTCACCACCCTGTCCGGTGAGGAGGTCGCACCCCTCTACGACCCGCTCGACCATCCCGACCGCGACGCCGCCGCCAGCATCGGCGTCCCCGGCCAGTACCCGTTCACCCGCGGCGTGTACCCGTCGATGTACCGGGGCCGGCCATGGACCATCCGGCAGTTCTCCGGGTTCGGCAACGCCCGCGAGACCAACCAGCGCTACAAGTACCTGATCGGCCAGGGCGGCGGCGGCCTCTCGGTCGCGTTCGACATGCCGACCCTGATGGGCCGCGACTCCGACGACCCGCGCTCGCTCGGCGAGGTCGGCCACTGCGGGGTGGCGGTCGACTCGGTGGCCGACGTGGAGGTGCTGTTCGACGGGCTGCCGCTGGACGAGCTGACCACCTCCATGACCATCTCCGGCCCGGCGCCGATGCTGTTCGCCATGTACCTGGTCGCGGCCGAGCGCCAGGGCGCCACCATCTCCGAGCTCGACGGCACCCTGCAGACCGACATCTTCAAGGAGTACATCGCCCAGAAGGAGTGGCTGTTCCCGCCCGAGCCGCATCTGCGCCTGATCGGCGACCTGTTCGAGTTCTGCGCCGCCGAGGTCCCCAGGTACCATCCGGTCTCGGTCTCCGGCTACCACATCCGCGAGGCCGGGGCGACCGCCGCCCAGGAGCTGGCCTTCACCCTGGCCGACGGGTTCGCCTACGTGGAGCTGGGGCGGCGCCGCGGCCTCGACGTCGACGTGCTCGGCCCCCAGCTGTCGTTCTTCTTCGACGCCCACGTCGACTTCTTCGAGGAGATCGGCAAGTTCCGGGCGGCCAGGCGCATCTGGGCCAGGTGGATGCGCGAGCGCTACGGCGCCGCCACCGACAAGGCCTGCCAGCTCCGCTTCCACACCCAGACCGCCGGGGTGTCGCTGACCGCCCAGCAGCCCGACAACAACGTCGTCCGCACCGCCATCGAGGCGTTCTCGGCGGTGCTCGGCGGCACCCAGTCGCTGCACACCAACGCCCTGGACGAGGTGTTCGCCCTGCCCACCGAGCGGGCGGCGGCGGTGGCGCTGCGCACCCAGCAGGTGATCGCCGAGGAGACCGGCGTGGCCAGCGTCATCGACCCGCTCGGCGGCTCCTGGTATGTGGAGCACATGACCGACCTGATGGAGCAACGCGCGGAGGAGATCTTCGCGCGCATCGACCGGTTCGGCGATGGGCGGATGCTGGAGGGTGTGCTCGCCGGCATCGAGCAGGGCTGGTTCCAGCAGCAGATGGCCGACGCCGCCTTCCGCTACCAGCAGCAGCTGGAGAAGGGCGAGAAGGTGATCGTCGGGGTCAACAAGTACGTCACCGACGACGACCAGCCACTGGAGATCCTGCGCATCTCCGCCGAGGTCGAGCGCGAGCAGAAGGCCGAGCTGGCCAGGCGCCGCGCCGCCCGCGACCAGGCGGGCGTCGACGCCGCCCTGGCCGCCCTGACGGCGGCGGCCGCCACCGACGACAACCTCATCCCCCGGCTGGTCGACGCCGCCCGGGTCGAGGCGACCGTCGGCGAGATGGCCGCCGCCCTCAAGGGGGTCTGGGGCGAGTACACCGAACCCCCCAGGTTCTGACCACCGGCCCCGACCTGGCCGGCCCGGATGCCCCGACGCTCAGGTGTGCACCACGCTGTTGACGCCGCCGATGCCGTTGTCCTCGTAGGCATGCGCGGCGTCGTCGTCGATCCACTGGCCGGCCTCGTCCAGGTAGCGGAAGGCGAACCGCCGCTGGGCGGGGAGGGTGATGGCGATGCTGCGGGTGCCGTTGCTGCGCGGCCGCAGCGGGTGGACCATCGGGTCCCAGCCGTTGAAGTCGCCGACCACCGACACCTTGCCGGTGACCGTGTCCTTGGGGAGGACGAAGTTGACCTTGACCTTGTCGCTGCCCTTCACCGGGGTCTGCTTGATCACGTTGCCGGGCTCCTTGTGCCTTGCGGACGGACATAGCTCGACCGAGCCGCAGCGACGCGCCCCAACGGACACTCGGGCAGACCCGGTCGTTCCCTACAGTAGACCATGTCGTGCCGACAAGGCGAGGGCTTGAGTGCCGATGCCGGCAACCGGGCCGCCCGCGTCGCCGTCACCGGCGCCCTCGTCCGTCGGTAGAATCGGCCGCCGCCGCCGAACAGCCGGGAGGGACCGCTGGTGGGTGAGTTCGTACGTCTGGACGTGGACGAGGCCAGCCGGGTCGGCACCATCCGGCTCGACCGGCCGCCGGTGAACGCGCTCAACGCCCAGGTCCAGGACGAGCTGCGTGAGGCCGCGAGGCAGGCCGGCCTGGACGAGCGGGTCGGCGCGGTGGTGCTGTGGGGCGGCGAGAAGGTGTTCGCGGCCGGAGCCGACATCAAGGAGATGAACGCCCGCAGCTTCGCCGACATCTCGGCCCGCACGGCCGACCTGCAGGCGGCCTTCACCGCCCTGGCCCGCATCCCCAAGGTGGTGATCGCCGCGGTCACCGGCTACGCGCTCGGCGGCGGCTGCGAGCTGGCCCTGACGGCCGACTTCCGCTTCGCGGCCGAAGATGCCCGCTTCGGCCAGCCCGAGATCCTGCTCGGCATCATCCCCGGCGCCGGTGGCACCCAGCGGCTGCCCCGCCTGGTCGGGCCGTCGCGGGCCAAGGAGATGATCTACTCGGGCCGCCTCTACGGCGCCGCCGAGTCCAAGGCGATGGGGCTGGTCGACCAGGTCCACCCGGCCGCCGAGCTGTACGAGGCGGCCTGCCAGGCCGCCGCCCGCTACGCCGGCGGGCCTGGGCTGGCCCTGCGGGCGGCCAAGCAGGCCATCGACGGCGGCCTGGACGCCGGCATCGACACCGGCCTGCTGCTGGAGCGCCACGCCTTCCAGTCGCTGTTCGCCACCGAGGACGCCGCCGAGGGCATGGCCTCGTTCCTGGCCAACGGCCCCGGCAAGGCGCGGTTCAAGAACCGGTAGCCGCCCGCAGGGCGGCGGCGGCCCGGTCGGGGTCGACGACGTTGATGACCACGCCCGTGCCCAGCTCGAACCCGCCGTAGGTGGTGAGGCGGGGGAACAGGTGCAGGTGCCAGTGGAAGTCCTCGGCCCCCGGCGGCGCCGAATGCAGGACCAGGTTGTAGGGGGCGTGGTGGCCGGCGACGCCGCGGAACCGCCGCAGCAGCTCCCGCAGGGCGGTCGCCACGGCGACGTCGTCCGCGCCGCCGTCCTCGAAGCGGGACCGGTGCTGCCGCGGCAGCAGCAGGGCTTCGTACGGTGCCGCCGACGCCCAGGGGCAGATGGTGAGCAGGTCGCCGGTCCGGCCGACCAGCCTGGAGCCGTCGCGCTCGGCGGCGACGGTGGCGCAGGCGGCGCAGGCGTCGCCGGACAGCCGGTCGAGCTCGGCCGTGACCCGGTCCGGCCGCCCGACGGTGCCGAACACCTGGCTGTGGGGATGCTCCAGGGAGGCGCCGGCGGTGCGGCCCTGGTTGACGATGATCAGCACCGTGCCGAGCTCGCGGTCGCGGTGGGCGGCCAGGCGCAGGCGCCAGGCCGCCATCGCCCGCGCCACCGCCGGCACCGGCAGGTCGGCAAGGGTGGCCTCGTGGTCGGGGTTGTGGACGACCACCTCGTGGACCCCGGCGGTCGGCGCCGACCGGTACAGCCCGCGGTTCCTCCGTGGGGCTACCGCCTGCGGCTCCATGAGCCCCCCGGACCCCCCGTTGCCGGCCGCATTGGAAGGTGGGCCGGCGAAGGCCGGGAACTTGTTCGGCACCACCCGGACACGCCAGCCGGGCCGGTCGGGATCGGTGCCCGGGTCGCGATCGGCCCACACCTCCGGTGGGGTCATGTGCTCGTTGCCCGGGCAGAACGGGCAGCCGAGCGGTCCCCGAGGTGGCCCGAGGTCGCCGAGGAACGCCTCCGGCCTCACCGCCCGGCCGGCGGTGATCGCCACCCAGCCGCCGCTGAGGGGGTCCTGGCGCAGCTCACCCGGAGCGTTGGGCAGGGCCGGCGGTGGCAGCGTACGGCTCATGAGCCGGCAGCCTAGAGCATCTCGCAGCCGAGCGAGACCCGAGCCCGCCAGGTCCAGCCGACATGGGGTCGGCCCGTTGCGGCATCATGGTCGCCGGCCCGGACGGGAGTCCCGGCTCCGCCATCCCTGGAGGCAGCGTTGAAGATCCTGGTCACCGTCAAGCGCGTGCCCGACACGGCCGCCGAGAAGCGGCTCGACCCCGGCGACAAGACGCTCGACCGCGAGTCGGTCGAGACCATCCTCAACCCGGTCGATGAGTACGCGGTCGAGGAGGCGCTGCGGCTGAAGGAGCGTGCCGGCGGCGAGGTCGTCGTCCTGTGCATGGGCCCCACCTCGGCCCTGCCCACCGTGCGCAAGGCGCTGTCCATGGGCCCGGACGCGGCCGTCCACGTCCACGACGACGCCCTCCACGGGTCGTGCGCCTTCAATACCGCCAGGGTCCTGCACGCCGCCGTCCGCCAGGTCGAGCCGGACATCGTCCTGTGCGGCTCGGAGTCGACCGACGCCCGCACCTCGCTGGTCCCCGGCGCCCTTGCCGAGTACCTGGGCTGGCCCGGCCTGACCGGGGCCAAGCAGCTGGAGGTCGACGGCTCCACCGTCCGCATCCATCGCGAGACCGAGAACGGCTACGACGTGGTCGAGGCGGAGGGCCCGGCCGTCATCAGCGTGGTCAAGGGCATCAACGAGCCCCGCTACCCGTCGTTCAAGGGCATCATGGCGGCCAAGTCCAAGCCGGTGACCGACTACACCCTCGCCGATCTGGGTATCGACCCCGGGGAGGTCGGCGCCGCCGGCGCCACCACCGAGGTGGTCGACTTCGCCCCGCGGCCCCCGCGGCAGGCCGGGAAGCAGGTCAAGGACCCGGGTGACGGCAGCGCCGCCGACGAGCTGGCCGAGTTCCTGGCCGGCCACAAGTTCATCTGAGACGGGGAGAGTAACGCGATGCCGCGAGTTCTCGTTCTGGTTGAGCATGAGGAAGGCGCCGTCAAGAAGGTGACCTACGAGATGCTGACCAAGGCGCGCAGCCTCGGTGACCCGGTGGCGCTGTTCGTCGGCCATGGGGTCGACGACGCCCGCGCGGGCCTGGCCCGCCACGGCGCCTCCGCCGTCTACACCGCCGCCGCCGACAACCGGCTCGCCGGGCCGCTCACCGACGCGCTCGAGCTGGCCGCCCAGCGGGCCGAGCCGGCCGCGGTGCTGGTCGCGGCCACCCCGCTGGGCAAGGACGCCGGGGCCAGGCTGGCCGCCCGGAAGGGCTGGGGGATGCTGGCCGACGTCGTCGACCTCGACGACCAGCTGGTCGCGACCCAGAACGTGTTCGGCGGAGCCATGACCGTGCGGGCCAGGGTCCGCACCGGCACCCCGGTGCTGGCCGTCAAGCCGAACTCGTTCCCGGTCCAGGAGGCCCCGGCCGAGGCCGAGCTGGTCGACCTCGAGCTGAGCGGCGACGGCGGCGCCGACAACGCCCGGGTGACCGACCATGTCGTCCAGGAGCAGGGCGGGCGGCCCGACGTCGCCGAGGCCGAGATCGTCGTCTCCGGCGGCCGCGGCCTCCAGGACCCGTCGAACTTCGCCCTGGTCGAGGCGCTGGCCGACGCCCTCGGGGCGGCGGTCGGGGCCAGCCGGGCCGCCGTCGACGCCGGCTGGTACCCCCACCAGCATCAGGTCGGGCAGACCGGCAAGACGGTCTCGCCCCAGCTCTATGTGGCGGTGGGCATCTCCGGGGCCATCCAGCACCGGGCCGGCATGCAGACGTCCAAGACGATCGTTGCCGTGAACAAGGACGCCGACGCGCCGATCTTCGCCATCAGTGACTTCGGCGTCGTCGGGGACCTGTTCAAGGTCGTGCCAAGGCTCACCGACGAGGTCGCCAAGCGGAAGCGCTGATGAGCAGCCACCTGCCACCCCAGGAGCCGGCCCGCCCGAGGCGGCGCGCCGACCGGCCGACGGCTCCGGCGGCCGCGCGGGCCAGCGTCCGCGCCGCCGGCCGGGCGCTCGGGCTGCTGGCCGGCCAGCCACGCCGCCGCCGGGCCCAGCGGCAGGCCAGGGTCGTCCTCGGGCGGGCGGTCGCCGGCCACCTGGCCGGCCAGCCGGCCCCGTGGTTCCTGGCCCCGCCCCTGGCCGCCCACCGCGCCGCCCAGCTCCGGCTGGCATCGACCGAGCCACCAGCTCGCCCCGCCCCCCCCGTGGAGCCCACCGCCCGGCCAGGGCGGCCTTCGGGGACGGGGACGGGGGCGCCCGCGGCGTCCCCGGCGCCACGCGCCCGCGCCGCGTCCGGCTCCCGGGCGGCGGTTGCCTCGCGGGCCGCCCGCTCGGCCGGGCGGGACCGGGACCTGGCCGCCGAGCTGGAGCGCCTGCTCCTGATCGTGGTCCAGCTCCTGCCCCGGCTGGCGGCCAGGATGCGGCTGCGGGCGGCCGAGGAGCGCCTCGGCGCCTGGGCCACCGGCCTGGCCGACCCGCAGGACCCGGCGGTGGCGACGGCCCTCGAGCGGGCCACGGAAGCCCAGCGGGCCGCCGGGTCGGCCAGGGCGGCCGCAGCGGCCAACCGGCGCCAGGCCGTCGACGCCGCCCGGCTGGCCGTGCGCCTGGTCGCCGAGGTCGTCGCCGACGTGGCCGCCTGGGCGGGGCATGGCATCCGGAGCGGGTCCGGCATGCTGCTGGCCTGGCTGGTCTCGCTGGCGGTCGGCGGCTGGCGCCGCCTGGCCCACGGGTTCACCGCGACCCGCCATGGCCTGCGGGCCGGCTCGGCGGCGGGACGGGCGGTTCGCGGCGCCGGCGCCGGCCTGGCCGGCGCCGGCGGGCTGGTGGCCGCGCGGATCGACGCCGCCGTGGCCCGCCGCCGCACCGGTGGCAACGGCGCCGGCGCGGCCGTGCCGGCGGTGACCCAGGAGCGCGACGGCGCCCGCAACGGCCACCAGGATGGGTCGGGCCGGGCGGCCGAGCCCCGACCCGGAGTGCCGGCGGGTCGGAGTGGGCCGGTCCGCGACCAGGGCGACCCCACCGAAGCCTGGTGGCTGCCATCCAACCTGGTCGAACCGGCCGAGCAGGAGCCGCCCCCGGTCTCGGGCCGGCGGGCGCGGGCAGCCAGTCGCCGTCGGGCCGGCCGCGACCCGGTGGTGGCCGCGCTGGGCAACGGGCTGGCCAGGGTGACCGGCCCGTTCCGGGCCGCCGGGGCCGGCCTCGGCCGACGGCTCGGGCCGGTGGTGACCGCGCTGGCCGCGCCGCCCAACCGGCGCCGCCCCGGCTGGCTGCCGTTCGCGCGCCCGGTGGTGGTCGCGCTGGCGCTCACCCTGCTGATCGCGACCGCGACCGCGGTCCCGGCGGCGATGCTGGTCGCCGACTCGGTGAAGGGGGCCGGGGCCGGCCTCCCCGAGCTGGAGGAGCTGCGGCAGCTCCGCCAGCCGGAGCGGACCCAGGTCTACGACCGCCAGGGCCGGGTGATCGAGGTCCTCAAGGACGAGCAGGACCGCATCGTGGTGCCGCTGTCGAAGATGTCGGGGACCCTCCAGCAGGCGGTGATCGCGGCCGAGGACGCCCGCTTCTACGAGCACCACGGGGTCGACGACCGGGGAATCCTGCGCGCCGCCGTCACCAACCTGCTCAGCGGCGAGATCGACGAGGGCGGCAGCACCATCACCCAGCAGCTGGTCCGCAACGCCTACCCCGACCTGAAGGAACGCTCGATCGTCCGCAAGATCAAGGAGGCCGCCCTCGCCGCCCAGCTGGAGGTCAAGCTGTCCAAGCAGGAGATCCTGCACCGCTACCTCAACCGGGTCTATTTCGGCGCCGGCTACTACGGGGTGGAGGCGGCCAGCCGCGGCTACTTCGGCAAGCATGCCTCGGAGGTGACGCTGTCCCAGGCGGCCACGCTGGCCGGCGTCATCAGGGAGCCGGTGACGGCCGACCCGCGCCGGCACCCCGAGCGGGCCAAGGTGCTGCGCGACTCGGTGCTGGAGCGCATGGCCCAGCTCGGCATGGTGGCGGCGGCCGACACCGCCAAGGCCAGGAAGCAGCCGCTCAAGATCAAGCCGCCCGGCCACATCGGCGGCCGCTACCCATGGTTCATCGACGGCCTCAAGCGGCAGCTGCTGGAGGACGAGCGCCTCGGCAAGACCAGGGAGTCGCGGATCCGGCGGCTGTTCGAGGGCGGCCTGCGCATCAAGACCACCCTCGACCGCGACCTCCAGGTGGCGGCGGAGCAGGCGGTGGACCGGTGGCGGCCCCCGTCGGGCCCGGACATCGCCCTGATCGCCATCGACCCCCGCGACGGCGGCGTCCGGGCGGTGGTCGGCGGGCGCAACTTCAAGAAGGAGGCCTACAACGCGGCCGTCCAGGGCGATGGCCGCCAGCCCGGCTCCTCCTACAAGACCTTCGTGCTGGCCGCCGCCCTGGAGGCCGGCATCTCGCCCGACTCGGTCTGGGAGTCCAGCGGCTTCAAGGACCAGCTCGTCTGCGGCTCGCCCTGGACGGTCGACAACTACGAGGGCGGAGGCTCCGGCCCGGTCTCGGTCCGGGACGCCACCTGGCGCTCGGTCAACGGCGTCTACGCCCGCCTGATGGAGAAGCTCTGCCCCGAGAAGGTCGCCGCCATGGCCGAGAGGCTGGGCGTTCCCCCGATCCCCGCCGCCAAGCGGGTGCCGTCGATGGCCCTCGGCTCGGCCGAGACGCGGCCGATCGACATGGCCAGCGCCTACGCCACCCTGGCCAACCTGGGCGAGTACCACAAGCCGACCTTCTTCGAGAAGATCGACCACCGCAATGGCAAGCCGGTGATCGACCAGCCGCCAACGCCCGAGCGGCGCGTCTCGGCCGCGCTTGCCTGGCAGGTCACCGACATCCTCAAGGGCGTTGTCGCCCACGGCACCGGCACCGCGGCCAGGATCGGCCGCCCCCAGGCCGGCAAGACCGGCACCAACCAGGCCTACCGTGACGCCTGGTTCGTCGGCTACACGCCGCAGCTGTCGGTCGCGGTCTGGATGGGCAACCCCAACAGCCAGGAGTCGATGTACAACGTGAACGGCCGCCGCGTCTCCGGCGGCTCCTTCCCGGCCATGGTCTGGCACGACTTCATGGCCGTGGCAATGGCGAACCAGGAGCCCCTGGACTGGCCGAAGCCGCCCGAGGAGCTGACCTACACCATCCTCCCGCCGCCGCCCGAGACCACCGAGCCCAAGGACAAGAAGGACCCCAAGAAGCACAAGCGGCCCGGCCCGCCGAACAGGTGACAACCGACGGCTTCCCCGGCACCGGCGCTCGCGGGAGGCGGTGAGGGGAGCCGGAGCTCCCCCACCTGGATCGGGGACGAGGTTGGTACGCTGGCCAGCGACGTCCGTCACCACGGCCCTGGAGCACAGATTGGCCTACCTCGACTACGCCGCCAGCGCCCCCCTGCGGGCGGAGGCGCTGGCGGCGATGCTGCCGCTGCTGGAGCGCCCGGCGGCCAACCCGTCCAGCCAGCACGGCCAGGGGCGGGCGGCACGGGCCGCGGTGGAGACGGCCCGCGAGCAGGTGGCGGCCCTGGTCGGCGCCGCGCCGGCAGAGGTGGTGTTCACCTCCGGCGGGACCGAGGCCGACAACCTCGCCGTCAAGGGCACCATCCTGGCCCGGCCGCGGGACGCCAGGGGGCTTGTCTGCTCGGCGGTCGAGCATCACGCCGTGCTCGACCCGGCCGCCTGGGCCGAGGCCGACGCCGGCGCCCGGGTCGACCTGGCCGCCGTCGACGGGGTCGGCCGGGTCGAGCTGGACCGGCTGGCCGGGCTGCTCGAGCCGGGCCGGACCGCGCTGGTCGCGGTGATGGCGGCCAACAACGAGGTCGGCACCGGCCAGCCGGTCGCGGCGGCGGCCGAGCTGGCCCATGCCGCCGGCGCGGTCCTGCTCTGCGACGCCGTCCAGGCGGCCGGGCTGCCAGGGGTCGACATGGCCGGCGACGGGATCGACCTGCTCGCCCTCGCCGCCCACAAGCTCGGCGGACCGACCGGGGTCGGCGCCCTGGTCGTCCGCTCCGGAACCACCCTGCGGCCGCTGCTCCACGGCGGCGGCCAGGAGCGCGGCCTGCGCTCCGGGACCCTCCCGGCGGCCGCCCTGGCCGGGTTCGGGGCCGCCGCCGCGGCCGCCCTGGCCGAGCGGGCCGCCGGCGCCTCCGCCACCCTCGCCGCCCTCCGGGACCGGCTGCTCGGCGGCCTTCGCACCCTCGCTCCCGACCTGGAGGTCAACGGCGACCCGGGCCCGTTGGGCTCCGGGGCCTCCCGGCCCGCCGCGCCGGCAGGCCTTCCAGGCCTGCTGTCGGTGCGGTTCCCGGGCCGGCGGGCCGAGGATCTCCTCCTGCTGCTGGACCGGCACGGCGTCGCCTGCTCGGCCGGGTCGGCCTGTGCCAGCGGCGCGGTCACCCCGTCGCACGTGCTGGTGGCCATGGGCGCCGCGCCGGCCGAGGCGCGCGAGACGGTCCGCTTCAGCCTCGGCCACGCCTCCACCCAGGCCGAGGTCGACGCCGCCGTCGCCGCCGCCGGCCAGGCGCTGGAGGTCCTGGCACCGCAGGGGACGCCGACATGACCAGGCCGCGGGTGCTGGTGGCGATGAGCGGCGGGGTGGACTCCTCGGTGGCGGCGGCGCTGGGGGTGGAGGCCGGCTGGGACGTGACCGGGGTCCACCTCAAGCTCGCCGACACCCCGAGCCACCTCCAGGTGCAGGGCAAGGGCTGCTGCACCCTGGCCGACGCCGAGGACGCCCGGCGGGTCGCCGACACCCTCGGCATCCCGTTCTACGTCTGGGACATGGCCGAGGAGTTCCGCCGGGCGGTGGTCGACGACTTCGCCGCCGAGTACGCGAGCGGCCGCACCCCCAACCCGTGCGCCCGCTGCAACCAGCGGGTCAAGGTGGTCGGGCTGCAGGCACGGGCCCGCGCTCTGGGGTTCGACGCCCTGGCCACCGGCCACTACGCCCGGGTCGAGGGCGGCCGCCTGTACCGGGGGGCCGACCCGGCCAAGGACCAGTCCTACGTGCTCTACATGCTCGGCCGGGCCCAGCTGGAGCGGCTGCGGCTCCCCCTCGGGCGGCTGACCAAGGTGGAGGTTCGGGCGACCGCGGCCCGGCTCGGCCTACGGACCGCGGCCAAGCCGGAATCCTTCGACGTCTGCTTCGTCCCCGACGGCGACACCGCCGGCTGGCTGGAGCGCCGGTTCGGGCCCAGCCCCGGCGAGGTGGTGGACACCGCCGGCCGGGTCCTGGGCGCCCACCGGGGCGCCTACCGCTACACCGTCGGCCAGCGCCGCGGCCTCGGCGTCGCCGCCCCGACCCCCCGCTACGTCCTCCGGGTCGAGCCCGCCGCCGGCCGGGTCGTGGTCGGGGAGCGGGCCGAGCTGGAGATCCGGACCGTCGAGCTGGAGCAGGCCACCGCCACCGACGGTCGCGGCCTGCGCCCCGGCCCCGCCCGGGTCCGACTCCGCGCCCACGGCAGGGAGGTCCCCTGCCAGGTGGTCCCCTTTGGGGTGGCCAGGGCCCGGCTGGACCTTGACGAGCCCGTCGACGCCGTCGCCCCAGGCCAGGCCGGCGTGCTCTACGACGGCGACCTGGTCCTCGGCGGCGGCACGGTGACCGCCGCCGGCTAGCGGCTCACCCGTCCCGGGCTCTCCAGCAGCCGCTCGCGGTTGCGGCGGTGGCGTCGATGGCCACCGGGCCTCCTCCGGTCGGGCCGGGGCGGGCCCTGGGTCGCGCAGCTGCCGGGTCCCCTGGTCCGGCTAGCCGTCCAGGCGCTCCAGGCGGGTGTGGACCTCGTAGCGGTCGCCCCGGTAGAGGGAGCGGACGTACTCCACGGTCGTGCCGCCGTGGTCGCGGGTGACCCGCTGGAACAGCAGGGCTGGCTGGTCGTCGGCCACCTGGAGCAACGCCGCCTCGTCGACCGCCAGCCGGACAACGCTGGCCCACTGGTCGGCGTCGGCCATCCGGATCCCCCACCGGCGCTCCAGCAGCTCGTAGAGGGAGGCGTCGGTCAGGTCGGCCGCCTCCAGGCCGCCGAGCCGCTGGGCCGGGAGATGGGTGCGCTCCAGCGCCATCGGCTCGCCGTCGGCGGTCCTGACCCGCTCCAGGTGCACGACCGGGCTGCCGGGGACCAGGGCGAGGTGGCGGGCCACGACCTCGCTGGCCGGCACCACCGCCTGGCTGAGCACGACCGAGCCCGGGGTCATGCCCCGGGCGTGCATGTCCTCGGTGAACGAGGTCAGGGTGAGCGGCTGGCGGAACTTCGGCTCGGCCACGAAGCTGCCGCTGCCGTGGACCCGGTAGACCAGGCCGCGGGAGACCAGGCCCTCGACCGCCTGGGTCACGGTCGCCCTGGCCACCCCGTAACGTTCTGCCAGCAGCCGTTCGGACGGCAGCAGCGCGCCCGGCTGGAGGGCGGCGATCACCCCCTCGAGGATCTCCTGGAGCTGCTCACCCTTTGGCCGCTTGTACGAAAGCGTCCGGGGGAGCGCCTCGGCCGGGGCTCCGCGTCGACGGGCTGTCATGCCGACAAGTCTAGCGCAACCGCTTGACAACTGGACTAGGCCACTTTACCGTTCCTCACAGGGTCGGCCGACAGCAAGGAGGACGCGGGTGTTCGACCGCTACTTCCAGGCCGCCGAGCACAACGCCGCTCCGCCGCAGCCCTTCCGTGGCCGGACACGGCAACCGCCGGCCGGCACCGCGGGCTCACCGGCACCAGCCCGGCGCGGTAGGACGGAGCGCCGGTGAGCGACGGGCGGCTGCTGGTCACCGGGGCGCGGGTCCTGACGCCGGGCGGGGAGTGGCCGCGGGGCTGGATCGCCGTGCGGGGCCGCCGGATCGCGGCCATGGGCCAGGGCGAGCCCCCGCCCGGCACGAAGGCCGGCGCCGACGTGCTGGCCGCCGACGGCCTGGTCGCCATGCCCGGCTTCATCGACCTGCACGCCCACGGGGCGGTCGGGGTGGACGTCATGGACGCCGACCCCGACGGGCTGCGCCGCATGGCCCGCTTCTTCGCCAGGCACGGCGTCACCGCCTGGCTGCCGACCACCATGACCGCCGCCGGTCCCGACCTCGAGCGCGCCCTGGAGGCCGTGCGCACGGTCGCCGGACCGGTCGACGGGGGCGCCACCGTCCTCGGCGCCTACCTGGAAGGCCCCTACCTCAGCCCGGCCCGCGCCGGCGCCCAGGACGGCTCGATGGTCCGTGTGGCCGACCCGGCCGAGGCGGCCCGGCTGCTGGCAACCGGCGTGGTCCGGGTCCTGGCCGTCGCGCCCGAGATCGAGGGCAACCGCTGGCTGGTGGGGAAGGCGGCGGCGAGCGGCGTTACCGTCGCCGCCGGTCACACCGACGCCACCTACGACCAGGCGCGCCAGGCCGTCCAGGACGGCGTCCGCCACGTCACCCACGCCTTCAACGCCATGCGGCCCCTCGGCCACCGCGAGCCAGGGATGCTCGGGGCGGCCCTCACCCTCCCCGAGCTGCGCTGCGAGCTGGTCGCCGACAACGTCCACGTCCACCCGGCCGCCATGCGGCTGCTGCTCCAGGCCAAGGGCGCCGGCGGCGTCGTCCTGGTCAGCGACGCCGTGCGGGCCACCGGTCTGCCCGACGGGGCCTACACGGTCGGCGACCGCCCGGCCATCCAGATGGACGGTGCCATCCGCCTGGCCGACGGGACCCTGGCCGGCAGCGTCCTCACCCTCGACCGGGCGCTGCACAACCTCCAGGCCGCCAGCGGCCGCCCGCTGGCCGAGCTGTGGCCGGCGGCCAGCCGCAACGCCGCCCAGGCGATCGGGGTCGACGACGCCAAGGGCAGCCTCGAGCCGGGCAAGGACGCCGACCTGGTGCTGCTCGACCCGGCGCTGCGGGTGGTGGTCACCGTGGCCGAAGGCTTCGTCGTCCACGGCCCTGACCGTGGCACAGGCGCTCTTGGGGGGCGGTGGGGGGAGCGAGCTCCCCCCACATGGATCGAGGACTCAGCTTCCCATCGCCACCAGCCGTCTCAAGAGTCCACCAGCTAGGAGGAGGACGTCCATGCCCCATCGACACCGCATCACCGCCGCGCTCGCCATCGCCCTCGCGCTCGCTCTCGGGGTGGCGGCCTGCGGCGGATCGTCCGACTCGGGCGACCAGTCCGAGGCCCAGAGCGGCCCCCGCACCCTCAACGTCTGGCTGATGACCGGCAGCGCCCCGCCGGCGGTCGTCGACGCCGTCAACGCCCAGTGGAAGACGGCCCACCCCAACGACACCGTCAAGGTCGAGCTGCAGCAGTGGAACAACATCACCACCAAGCTCGACGCCGCCTTCGCCGGGTCCAGCCCGCCGGATGTGGTCGAGCTCGGCAACACCCTGGTCTCCAAGTACGCCGCGGCCGGCGCGCTCCAGGACCTGACCGGCAGCCGTGGGCAGTTCGAGAACAACCAGGCCTGGCTGCAGTCGCTCACCGAGTCCTGCACCCTGGACGGCAAGCTCGTCTGCGCTCCCTACCTGGCCGGCAGTCGGGCCGTCATCTACCGCAAGAGCATGTTCGCCAAGGCCGGCGTCACGCCGCCGGCGAGCCTCGACCAGCTCCAGGCGGCCGCCGAGAAGCTGACCCAGACCTTCGGCAGCGACAAGCGGTTCTCGGCCTTCTACTTCCCCGGCAAGTACTGGTATGCGGCGCTCCCGTTCGTCTGGGACCACGGCGGCGAGGTCGCCATCAAGGACGGCGACCAGTGGCGCGGCGCCCTGGACAGCCCCGAGTCGCAGGCCGGCCTGACCGCGCTCAAGCGGCTGGTGGACTGCTGCTCCCGGGCCGACAAGCAGGGTGACGAGCTCAAGCAGGACCAGGCCTTCGCCCAGGGCCGCATCGCCATGATCGTGGCCAACGGCTGGGAGAAGGGCGTCATCCTCGACCCCAAGCAGGGCAACCCCAAGCTCGAGAAGGACCTGGCCGCCTTCCCGCTGCCCAGCCGGACCTCCGGCCAGACGGCGCCGGTGTTCCTCGGCGGCTCCGACCTCGGCATCGCCGCCAAGAGCAAGAACCAGGACCTGGCCCTTGACTGGGTCAAGACCCTGGCCGGCACCAAGTTCCAGACCCAGATGGCCACCGTCGGCGGGGTCATCCCCAACTCGACCACCCTGCTCGACCTGCACGCCAAGGACCCGTACCTGTCGGTGTTCGACGCCACGGCCAAGAACAGCCGCTTCACCCCGACCTCGCCCAACTGGGCCAACGTCGAGGCGGCCAACATCCTGCCCGACATGCTGGTGTCGATCTTCACCGAGCGTGCCACCGTCGCCGACGCCACCAAGAAGGCGAGCACCCAGATCACCGATACGCTGAACTCCGGCTCCTAGCGGGCGGGACGGAGCCGTTGGTGAAGCCAACTGTCACGCCCGATCCGTTCGGGGGGGAGCTCGCTCCCCCCCGAACCCCCCCAACGGCGCCGTCGTCGCGGCGGCGCACCGCGGCGTCCGAGCGCCACGGCCCGCGGCGGCCGGGGGCCAGAGGCCGCCGGCTGCGGCCGCTGGTGCCCTACACGCTGCTCGCCCCGAGCCTGCTGGTGCTGGCCGCCATCCTCGGCTTCCCGCTGTACCGGCTGGTCGCGCTGTCCTTCCAGCAGTACGGGCTGCGGGAGCTGTTCGCCGGCAAGGGCCGGTTCATCGGCCTGCAGAACTACCGCGACATCCTCAGCGACCCGTTCTTCTGGACGGTGGTGGTCAGGACGGTGCTGTTCGCCGCCGTCTGCGTCGGGCTGACCATGGTGCTCGGGACGCTGGTGGCGCTGCTGCTGCGCAACCTCGGAAGGCCGATGCGGGTCCTGGTCACGGCCGGGCTGGTGGCCGCCTGGGCGATGCCGACGCTGACCGCCATCTCCATCTGGCAGTGGCTGTTCGACTTCGAGTTCGGCGTGGTGAACTGGCTGCTGACCAGGCTCGGCGTCGGCGACTACGTGCAGCACAACTGGTTCGACCAGCCGCTGCAGGGGTTCGCGGTGATCGTCATCGTGGTGGTGTGGGCGGCGCTGCCGTTCGTGGCCATCACCCTGCACGCCGGCCTGACCCAGGTCCCGGCCGAGCTGGAGGAGGCGGCCCGGGTCGACGGCGCCGGCGCCTGGCAGGTGTTCTGGAACATCACCTTCCCGGTGATGAAGCCGATCTTCCTGATCCTTGCCACCCTCTCCACCATCTGGGACTTCAAGGTCTTCACCCAGATCTGGGTGCTGCTCAACCAGCGGCCCAGCCGCGAGTACTTCCTGCTCGGCATCTGGTCCTACAGCGAGTCGTTCGGGGTGACCCGCTACGGCAAGGGGGCGGCCATCGCCGTGGTCATGGTGCTGCTGCTGATGCTGCTGACCTCGTTCTACGTCCGCCAGATGCTGCGGGCGGTGGAGCCGTGACGCGCCGCACGGCGACCAGGGCGCTGTACAACGCGGCGGCGGTGCTGGTGCTGGTCGTGACCCTGTTCCCGATCTACTGGATGGTCGCCACCGGCTTCAAGCGCGGCGTCGACATCCTGTCGTTCGACCCCAAGTGGCTGCCGTTCCCGGGGACGCTGGAGAACTACCGCTCGGCGATCGGCAAGCCCCACTTCCTCCAGGACGTCCGCAACAGCCTGGCCGTGGTGGCCGCGACCGTGGCGATCTCGCTCGGGCTGGCGTTCCTGGCCGCGCTGGCCGCCGCCCGGTTCCGCTTCCGCGGCCGCGCCGCCCTGATCGTCATGCTGATCGTGGTCCAGATGGTGCCGCTGGAGGCGCTCATCATCCCCATCTACCTGATGCTGGACCGGGCCGGCCAGACCGACCGGCTGGCCGGGATCGTGGTCACCTACATGACCTTCGTGCTGCCGTTCAGCATCTGGACGCTGCGCGGCTTCATCGTCAACATCCCCGAGGAGCTGGAGGAGGCGGCCATGGTCGACGGTTGCACCCGTGCCGGGGCCTTCCGGCGCATCCTGTTCCCGCTGGTCGCCCCGGGGCTGGTCGCCACCGCGGTGTTCTCCTTCATCCAGGTCTGGAACGACTACCTGATCGCCTATGTGCTGCTGCGCAGCCCGGAGAAGCAGACGCTGGGGATCTGGCTGGCCTCCTTCACCACCAACCACGGCACCGAGTGGGGCGGGGTGATGGCCGGCTCGACCCTGTTCGCCATCCCGGCGGTGGTGTTCTTCCTGCTCGTCCAGCGGCGGGTGGTGAGCGGCCTGACCGCCGGGGCGGTGAAAGGGTGACGACCGCCCAGCGGGGAGGGCGGAGCGGCCCCTCCGGCGCCGGCTCGCGAACGGTCGGTGTCTCCTACTTCGGCAACCGGATCCTGCGGCATGTGGCGGCCGACATGGAGGGGCTGGCCGCGGCCGGGTTCACCGGGGTGCTGCACGCCTTCAGCGAGAACGACCTGGCCTACTACCGGGAGACCATGGGCCGGATCGTCGAGGCCTCCCACGCCGCCGGGCTCCAGGTCCAGCTCGCCCCCTGGGGGGTCTGCCAGATGTTCGGTGGCGAGGCCGAGAGCCGCTTCACCGCCTTCAACCCGGGGGCCGGCCAGGTGCTGGACGACGGCCGCGCCACCCCGGCCGGCTGCCCCAACAACCCCGAGGTGCGGGCGTTCGTCCGCGCCTGGGCCGACGCCGCCATCGAGACCGGCGCCGACCGGGTGTTCTGGGACGAGCCGCACTGGGCCCACCCGGAGCATTTCGGTCTCGACCCACGGCGCTGGGGCTGTCGCTGCCCACACTGCCAGGCCCGCTGGGCCGAGCGGACCGGCGGCCGGCCGCTGCCGTCCGAGCTGACCCCCGAGGTGCTCGCCTTCCGCCAGGACTGCCTGGTCGAGTTCATCGCCGACCTGGTCGCCCACTGCCGCGACCAGGGAGCCGCCACCACCGTGTGCCTGCTGCCGCTGGTCGGCGGCGTCCACGGCCTGCCCGACTGGTCGCCGGTGGCGTCCCTGCCGGGGCTGGGCACCCTTGCCACCGACCCCTACTGGAAGGCCTTCGGCGAGCCGGCCGGCCCGTTCGTCGGCCGCTTCTCGGAGCTGGTCGGCCGGCTGGCCGCCGACAACGGGGTCGGCGCCCAGATCTGGATCCAAGGGTTCCGCATGGAGCCGACCGACGAACCCGACATCCGCACCGCCGTCGCCGCCGCGCGTGCCGCCGGCATCGACGACCTGTGGACCTGGGGGTTCGAGGCGTGCGGGCACATGAGCGCGCTCGCCGGCAGCGACCCGGCAGCGGTCTGGAAGGTCCTGTGCGAGACCCTGACCGGCCGCTGAGGCGAGCCTACTCCGCCAACCTGCCGGCGAGCCGTTCCGCGACCTTGTCGGCCAGGCGGTCGTAGTCGATCTCGATGCCTGCCGCTGCCGACGGCTGCGGCGCCAGCCCCTCGACCAGGTTCTCGATCCGCCGGACCCGGGCGAACAGGATGTTGAACGCCTCCTCGGCGGTGGTCGTCCCGGGGACGATCAGCGCGTCCTCGATCGCCCGGATCCGCTCGAACATGAGGTTGACGGTCTGCTCCGGACTGAGCGTGCCGGGGACGATCAGCGCCTCGTAGACCGCCTTGAGCTGCCTGGCCTGTTCCCGGGTCATGTCGTCGTCCTCCTCGAAGTCGCCGGCCAGGTAGCGGGGGAGCACCCGGTCCGCCCACTGCCGAATGCGGATCGTCCCTGGGCAGGTCTTCCCTGGGACGTTGGACCACTGGCCGGGGAACAGGGCGTGGTAGCCGAGGCCGGCATCGTCCCAGCTGCGGCACTTGCGGCGGGCGATCTGCGGGCGAAGGCGACGCATCTCCAGCGACAGCCAGACCAGCGTCTCCAGCTGGGCGGGGGTCCACGGGTCGCGGTCGGGGTCGCCGTTGTCCTCGGTCTCGATGCTGCCGGCGAAGGCGTTGGCGCGGAAGTTGGCGTCGGCCTGCTCGCCAAGGGACATGATCTGCCAGAAGTAGCCCGACTTCTTGACGATGAAGGTGCTCTCGATGGCGGTGGCGCCGGCGAAGTACTGCCAGGCGCCCTCGGCGCTGCCGACGATCGAGTGATGGATCACGGTGCGCATCGTGATCGAGGGTTCGCGGCCGGAGTCGGGGAGCGGCCGCCAGTGCCCACCATGCGGCGAGGCATCGAAGTCGACCAGGATCCGGGCCGCGGCCGTGCCCACCACCCCCTGGCTGCCTGGCGGCCGGTCCGGCTCGAAATGCCCTTCGGCCAGGTCCTCCTTGATCTTCAGGGGAACGTCGGCCACGCACTCCGGCCGGTGCTCCCGATCCCAGGCTTCGGCCCGGGCCTTCGCGTCCATCCGCGCAATATATCGCGTCAGGCTCGCCTGCCCGATGCCGGCGCGTTCGTCGGCGTCGGAGAGGGTGCCGTCCAGGTCGGTCACCACCAGCTGGACGGCACCGTTGCGTCGCGCGTCAGGGACCGGCATGGATCGAGCCCAGCCGCTCCTGCTCTGCGTCCAGGGGAGGCTCGGGCGGCGCCGTCTCGGCCGCGCCGAAGCGGTCGTGGAGCCGCCGCAGGGCCGGCGGCGCCCACCAGTTCCGGCGGCCCATCAGCTTCATGGTCGCCGGGACCAGCAGCATCCTGACCACGGTGGCGTCGAGGACGACCGCGATCGCCATGCCCAGCCCGACCTCCTTGATGGTCAGCAGCTCCCCGGCCGCGAAGCCGAGGAACACGACCACGATCAGGGCCGCCGCCGAGGTGACGATCCGCCCGGTGCGCTGCAGCCCGAGGGCGACCGCCCGGTCGTTGTCCCCGGTCTGGTCCCAGGCCTCCTTGATGCGGGAGAGCAGGAACACCTCGTAGTCCATGGACAGGCCGAACGCGAACACGAAGATCAGCACCGGGATGGTGATGTCGATCATGCCCGGAGGATCGAAGCCGAGCAGCCCGGACAGGTGGCCGTCCTGGAACACCCAGACCAGGGCGCCGAAGCTGGCCCCGAGCGACAGCACGTTCATCACGATCGCCTTGGCCGGCACGACCACCGACCCGGTCATCAGGAACAGCAGGGCGAAGGTGGCCAGCCCGATCAGGGCGAGCGCGTAGGGCAGGCGGGCGGCCAGCGAGTCGCGATAGTCGACCAGGAAGGCGGCGGGGCCGGTGACGCCGACGGCGACCGGGCGCTCCAGGGCGCGGATCTGCTCGACCAGCCGGGTCGCCACCGGCCCCTCGCTGGAGCCGTCGGGCACGACGTCAAGCACGGTGATCTGCGGCGGGGTGCCCTGGCGGGCGTCCACGCCGGCCACCCCCGGCAGCAGCTCGACCCGGCGCCGGTAGTCGGCGACCAGCGGGGAGCCGGGGCTCGACTCCAGCATCACCACGACCGGGTCGGTGCCGCCGCCCTGGAAGCGGGTCCTGACGGTGTCGAACAGCTGGCGCGACTCCGAGCTGCGCGGCAGCGACTCCAGGCCGGAGCTCTCCAGCCGTGCGTGCCGGAACGGCAGCGCCAGCAGCACCAGCAGGCCGGCGACCAGCACCACGATCACCGGGGCGGCCCGCTGGACGAGCCGGGACAGCCGGTAGAACAGGCCGTGGTCGGACCGTGCGGTCCGGCCCGGCCGGATGCGCCGCCCCCACAGGCCGAGCAGGGCCGGCACCAGCGTGACCGCGGCCAGCATGGCGACCAGCACCACCCCGATCCCGCCCCAGGCCAGCGAGCGGAGGAACGGCTCGGCGAAGGCGAGCAGCCCGCCCAGCGAGGCGGCCACCGTCAGCCCGGAGAAGGCGACCGTCCGGCCGGCCGTGGCCAGCGTGCGCTCGATCGCCGCCGGCAGCTCCAGGCCGGCGGCCCGCTCCTCGCGGAAGCGGCTGAGCACCAGCAGCGAGTAGTCGACGGCCAGGCCGAGGCCGAGCATGGTGATGACGTTGACCGAGTAGACGGAGACCTCGGTGACCTGGCTCACCCCGAGCAGGATGAGCAGCGCCCCGGCCACGGCGACGACCGCGACCAGCAGGGGCGTGAGGGCGGCGGCGATCCCCCGGAAGACCAGGAACAGCAGCACGAGCATGACCGGCAGGGCCAGCGTCTCGCCCCGTTCCAGGTCCTCCCTGGCCTGTTCCTGGAACTCCTCCTCGGCCAGGGCCTCCCCGCCGACCAGGACCCTCGGGGCGGCAACGGCCCGCAGCCGCTCGCCGACCTGCTCCACCGCCCGGTCGTGGCCGGGCCCGTCCAGGCCGGTCTCCAGCTCGACCCGGACCAGCACCGCCTCACCGTCCCTGGCCACCAGCCCGGGCTGGGGCCCCCCCGACACCCACGGCCCGGTGACCTGGCGGACGCCGGGGACGGCCTCGAGGTCGGCAACGGCCCCGGCCAGCTCGTCCCGGAACGCCGGGTCGTCGGCCTGGCGCCCGTCGACCAGGCCGGTGAGGCCCGGTCCCTCGCCGGCGACCTGTCGTAGCAGGTCGGAGACGACCACCGACTCGGCGTCGTCGCGCTGCCCGCTGCCGGTGCCGAGCCGGCCGAACACCTGCCCGCCGACCCCGAGCCCGATGCCGAGGACCAGCACCCAGGCCAGCACCACCGGGACCCGGCGTCGGTAGACGAAGCGACCCAGGGAGGCGAACACGTCACTCAGCATAGGATGGCCCGGACGCCTGCGCGGGTCGATATCGGCCGGCGCCGGCCCCTTGGGGTGGGCCGGCGCCGCCGCGGATCGCCGGCCGGTCGAGGTCTCTCGGCGCCCGCCTGGGGACGGGCCCGGCGACCGGTCGGCTACCTGGGCGATACTGGGTGGTCAGTGAGGCGTGCAGAGCCGAGGGGGACGGGTGCCGGTTTCGGCCGAGGAGGCAGCCAGGCGGGTCGACGAGCTGCGGGCGCGGCTGCGCGACGCGCTCTACCGCTACCACGTGCTCAGCGACCCCGACATCTCCGACGCGGAGTACGACGAGCTGTTCCGTGAGCTGGAGGGGCTGGAGCAGGACTACCCCGACCTGCGCACCGACGACTCGCCGACCCAGACGGTAGGGGCACCCCAGGCCGGGGCGTTCGCGCCCGCCCGCCACCGGGTGCCGATGCTGTCGCTGGACAACGCCTTCTCCACCGAGGAGCTGGCCGCCTGGGGCAGGCGCACCGAGCGCATCGCCGGCGACGTCCCCGCCTACGTCTGCGAGCTCAAGATCGACGGGGTGGCGGTTTCGCTGCAGTACGAGCGGGGCCGGCTGGTGCGGGCCGCGACCAGGGGCGACGGGCTGGTCGGGGACGACATCACCCCCAACGTGCGAACCATCGGCAACGTGCCCGGCCGCCTGGCCCTCGACGACCCGCCGCCCGCGTTCGAGGTCAGGGGAGAGATCTTCTTTCCCGCCTCCGGCTTCGAGCGGCTCAACCAGCAGATGGCCGAGGAGGGCAAGCAGGTCTACGCCAATCCCCGCAACGCCGCCTCGGGATCCCTGCGCCAGAAGGACCCGAAGGTGACCGGGTCCCGGCAGCTGGCCATGCTCTGCCACTCGTTCGGCCTGGCCGAGGGGATCCGCTTCGCCTCTCACTCGGAGTTCCTCCACTACTGCGAGCGGGCCGGCCTGCCGGTGGCACCCCAGACCACCAGCGTCTCCACCCTGGAGCAGGTGGAGGCGTTCGTGGCCCACTGGGCCGAGCACCGCCACGACCTGGAGTACGAGATCGACGGGGTGGTGGTGAAGGTCGACGCCAGCGGCCTGCAGGAGGAGCTCGGCCGCACCTCCAAGGCCCCCCGCTGGGCGATCGCCTACAAGTACCCGCCCGAGGAGCGGACCACCCTGCTCAAGGACATCATGGTCTCGATCGGGCGGACCGGGGTGGCGACCCCGTTCGCGGTGCTGGAGCCGGTGCTGGTCGCCGGGTCCACGGTCGGCCTGGCCACCCTGCACAACCAGGACGAGGTCGCCCGGCGCGACGTCCGCCCCGGCGACACCGTGTTCGTGCGCAAGGCCGGCGATGTCATCCCCGAGGTGGTCGGCCCGGTGCTCACCAAGCGCCCCAGGCGCTCCAGGCCCTGGAGGTTCCCGTCCGAGTGCCCGGAGTGCGGCACCCCGCTGGTCCGTCCGGAGGGGGAGTCGGCCACCCGCTGCCCGAACACCACCGGCTGCCCGGCCCAGCGCTGGGGCACCCTTGTCCATTTCGCGGGCCGCGGGGCCATGGACATCGAGCACCTGGGCGAGAAGACGGTGGCCGCGCTGATCGAGGCCGGCAAGCTCCGCGACGCCGCCGACATCTACCGGATCACCGCCGAGGACCTGGCCGAGCTGCCCGGCTACAAGGACCGGTCCATCGCCAACCTGCTCGGGGCGATCGAGGCGTCCAGGCAGCGCCCGCTCGACCGGCTGCTGGTCGGCCTCTCCATCCGCCACGTCGGCGGCACGGTGGCCATCCTGCTGGCCAACCGCCTCAAGTCGCTGGAGGCGATCGCCGGGGCCGGCGAGGAGGAGCTGGCCGCGGTCGGCGGGGTCGGCCCGACCATCGCCGCCAGCGTCGCCGCCTGGTTCGCCGACGAGGGCAACCAGGACCTGGTCCGGCGTCTGGTCGAGGGCGGCGTCAACACCAAGGCCGACGGCGACACCGGCGTCGAGCTGCCCCAGACCTTCGCCGGCAAGGCCTTCGTCCTCACCGGCGGCCTCGACGGCCTCACCCGCGACCAGGCCACCAAGGCCATCGAGGACCGCGGCGGCCGGGTCGCCTCGAGCGTCTCCAAGAAGACCGCCTACGTGGTCGTTGGCACCGACCCCGGATCCAAGGCCGCCCGCGCC
>DASYSE010000058.1:0-32874 GCA_036003705.1 Actinomycetes bacterium
TGGCGATGGTGCGGGTCTTGGCCAGCCCAGGGACCCCTTCCAACAGCAGGTGGCCCCCCGACAGCAACGCCACCAGCACCCGCTCCAGCATCCCCTCCTGCCCCACAATCACCCGCTTGATCTCAAACAACGCCGCCTCGACCTGCGCGCGGGCGACCGGGGCGTCGCCGATCGGGGCCAGCCGGGATGCTTGCTCGGTCACCGTACCGGGCTCCTTGGCCGAAGGGGCGGCCACGGGAGCGCGGCCGGTTTTTCCACCTTAGCGGTCCCTGCGCGATCCGGCGATACCTCGACGTGGCCAGATTCGGGGGACGGAGCACAGGCCCCCAAGGCCCCGAGGCCGGAGCGGGCTCCGGCCTCGTCCCACCATGCAGGCCTCGGGCGTCACCGCCGCAGCGGCCGGGCGGCTAGCCTGCTGGCCGCCCACGCCCGTCCGCCGCGAAGGCCTTGGTTCTACCCGGCGTCCCTGAGAGAACGCTGAGTTTCTCTTAGGACACGCTTAAGAATGGCGCCCCGAACCGGTCACCCGGCTGACGCCCAGCAGCTCCTCCTGGCGGCGCCGGGAGGGCTTCGGCGGTCGAAGGATGACCGGCAGGGCGAGCACGAAGGTGGTGCCCTTGCCCACCACCGACTCGACCGTGACCGAGCCCTCGTGGGCCTGGGCGACCCACCTGGTGATGGCCAGCCCGAGCCCCGACCCGGCCATGCCGCGGACGCCGGGCGCGCGCCAGAAGCGGTCGAACACGTGGTCCAGATGGCCCTCGGCGATGCCGATCCCGGTGTCGCGCACGACCAGCTCGGCCACCCCGTCCTGGGCGTGCAGGCGCAGGTCGACCCGGCCGGCCCTGGTGTACTTGAGGGCGTTGTCGACCAGGTTCCAGACTGCCCGGCGCAGGTCGTCGCGGTCGCCGGAGACCCACACCTCCGGCACCGGGCCCAGCGCCACCTCGACCCCGGCCGGAGCGGCCCGCAGGGCGTCCCGGTGCACGTCGGCCACCAGGTGGTCGAGCCGGAGGGCGCGCCTGGTCGGCTGCGACGCCGCCGCCTCCAGCCGGGCCAGGGCCAGCAGGTCGCCGACCAGCGACTCCATCCGGCGCAGCTCGGCGAGGACGTCGCGCAGGGCCTCGACCCGGTCCTCGCTGCGGGCGCCGGGCACCCGGGCCAGGAACTCCACGTTGGTCCGGATCGCCGTCAGCGGGGTGCGCAGCTCGTGGGAGGCGTCGGCGACGAAGCGGCGCTGGGAGTCGAGGGTCGTCCTCAGGCCAAGGTTGGCCTGCTCCAGCTCGGCCAGCATCTGGTTGAAGGACAGGGAGAGCCGACCGAGCTCGTCGTGCGGGTCGCCGTCGACCGGCATGCGGTGGGAGAAGTCGCGCTCGTCGCCGATCCGCTGGGCGGTGGCTCGCATGCGGGCCAGCGGCCGCAGCAGGGCCGCGGCCAGGCCGAGGCCGAGCAGGGCGGCGACCAGCACCACCGACAGCCCCCCGGCGATCAGGATGGTCCGCAGCAGCCCCAGCGACCGCTCGACCCCGGCCAGCGAACGGGCCACCGTCACCTGGCCCTCGAGCCGGACGATCTGCCTGGGCTGCTCGGGCTGAGCGGGGCCGCTGCGGCGGACCGCCCTGCTGGCCTTGAACCGCTCGGCGTACACCGCCAGGGGCAGGCCGAGGTCGTTGGCCGAGGGCCGGACGTTGACCACCTGGCCGGCCGGGACGATGGGCAGGTCGACGCCGCCCAGGGCGTCCTTGGGGTGCTTGGCCTGCAGCGCCAGCCTCAGCTCCCGGTCCTTGCGGATCTCGACCACGATGTAGGTGTCCGGCTCCTGCTGGTTGGTCCAGCGGGCGAGGGTGTCGCTGCCGATGCCGGCCGCGGTGTCGTAGTCGCTGCTGAGGACCCGGGCGAGCTGGACGCTCTGGCGCTGCACCGAGCCGTCGAACTCCTGGTGGAGGTTGCGGTCGACGTAGGCGTAGACGCCCAACCCGAAGGCGGAAAGGGCAAGGGTGAGCAAGGCCAGATAGGCCAGGGTGAGCCGCGCCCGGAAACTCACCGGGGGCGCCTCCCGGGGGTTGCCCGGACCCCTCCGGTCACCGGATCCCGTCCGGGTCTTCGCGCAGGACGTAGCCGACCCCGCGGACGGTGTGGATCACCCGCTGCTCGCCCTCCGCCTCGAGCTTGCGGCGCAGGTACCCGACGTAGACCTCCAGCACGTTGGAGTCGCGGCCGAAGTCGTAGTCCCACACCCGCTCCAGGATCGTCGAGCGGGTCAGGACCTGCCTCGGGTGGTCGAGGAACAGGGCCAGCAGATCGAACTCCTGCCTGGTCAGCGAGATCGTGCGGTCGCCCCGCCAGACCTCGTGGGTGGAGCGGTCCATACGCAGGTCGCCGAAGCGCAGCTCGGCCGACCCCGACCCGTTACGGCCTCTTCGCAGCAGCGCCTTCACCCGGACCAGCAGCTCCTCGAAGGCGAACGGCTTGACCAGGTAGTCGTCGGCGCCGGCCTCGAACCCGGCCACCCGCTCGGATACCTCGCTGCGCGCGGTCAGCATCAGCACGGCCACCTCGCCGGCCTGGCGCAGCCGCCGGCACACCTCCAGCCCGTCGATGCCGGGCAGCAGCACGTCGAGGATCACCAGGTCGGGCGGGTGGTCGAGGGCCCGGCCGAGGGCCTCCTCGCCGGAGGCGGCGACCTCGACCTCGAACCCTTCGTAGGCGAGCGGCCGGCGAAGGGCCGCGGCCAACAGGGGATCATCGTCGACGACGAGGATGCGTGCGCCCATACGCCTGCCGTCCTGACCAGCCGCCGGTCCGGCGGCACTCGCTTGCTGCTGCCTTGTCGCCATTCTGCCTGCTCGCGGGCCACTTTGCCTAGTCGCGCCCGATCGGCCCGACCATGGCAAAGGCGCTCCTGAATGGCGGGGAAGCCGGAGCTCCCCCCACATGGATCGGAGACCACATCAGCTAGCTCGGGAGGGCCATCGGGTGCTCGCGGCGGGCATCGATGACCAGCTTGTCCGGACGCAGGCCCTTGAACGAGGAGGCCCGCAGCTTGCCGTCCTCGGTCCAGCGCAGGTACTCGACCTCGCAGACCAGCTCGGGCCGCACGAAGCGGGCTCCACGCAGCCGGGGGGCGCCCTCGAACAACGGGTGGTCGACCTCCAGCTCGGCCAGCCTGGCCAGCAGGTCGGCCAGGAACGCGTTGGTGAACCCGGTGCCGACGTTGCCCGCGTAGCGCAGCCGCTCGCCGTCGTAGACCGCCAGCAGCAGCGAGCCCAGGGTGGCCGCCCTGCCCCCCTTGCCCGGCGTCCAGCCGACGATCACGCAGTCCTGCAGGCAGAGCGCCTTGATCTTGCGCCAGTCCGGCGAGCGGCTGCCCGGCCGGTAGGGGCTGGCCGCCCGCTTGGCCACGATCCCCTCCAGGCCGAGGCGCTTGGCCTGCTCGAAGAAGTCGACCCCGGCCCCCTGGACCACCTGGGAGAGGCGGACATCCTTGGTCTCGACCAGCACCTCCACCAGCCGGGCCCGCCGCTGCGCCAGGGGCAGGTCGAGCAGGGACTGGCCGTCCAGCCAGAGCAGGTCGAAGGCCAGGAACTGGACCGGCACCTTGCCCTGGTTGCGGGCCAGCTCATCGGGGGCGCGGTGGAAGCGGTCCTGCATGCGCTCGAACGACGGGCGGCCGTCGCGGTCCAGGGCGACGATCTCGCCGTCGACCACCGCATTGCGGGCCGCGAGCTGGCGGTGCAGGTCGATCAGCTCGGGGAACTGGGCGGTCATGTCGCGCCTGGTGCGGGAGGTCAGCCGGGTCGCCCGTCCCAGGTTGGCCAGGCAGCGGTGGCCGTCCCACTTGACCTCGAACAGCCACTGGTCGTCGTCGAACGGCTCGGAGGTGAGCATCGCCATCATCGGCTCGTAGGTGGGCGGCGGAGCCGGCTGGGGGAGCGACACCTTGCCGCCGAGGATGACCAGCCAGTCGCGATCCCTCGTCCGGAACAGATGGTATTCGGCGCCGCGGTAGCGACTGCCGTGGAGGCGGACGGTGAGCTTGCCGTCGGCCACCTCCAGCGGCTCGTAGGTGCCGAGGTCGAACAGGCGGACCTCGCCGCCGCCGTACTCGCCCGCGGGGATGGTGCCGCTGAAGGTCAGGTAGTCGAGCGGATGGTCCTCGGTGCTGACGGCCAGGTGGCGCAGGCCGGGCTCCTCGGGCAGCCGCTTGGGGACCGCGAACGACACCAGCACCCCGTCCTGCTCGAAGCGCACGTCGTGGTGGAGGCGCCGGGCATGGTGCTGCTGGATGGTGAACCGCCGTCCCGGCTCCAGCGGGGCGAGCTCGGTCAGCCCGGCGGGGTGGGGTTCCGGCGGCGACCCGCCGGCTGGATCCGGCGGGGCGAGCTCGGTCGGCCCGGCGGGGTGGGGTTCCGGCGGCGACCCGCCGGCTGGGTCGAGTGGGGCGCTCCCCGGGGTCCCGGACCCCTCCGTGGACGGCTCCGGGGTGCGCTGGAAGTCCCGCTTGGCCGCGTACTCGTCGAGCGCGGCCCGCGACGCCGGCCGGGACGTCCTGGACGTCCTGAACCGGGGCCGGCCGGGCTCCCGCGGCCCGGTCTCGGCGCCCGCGGTGAGGCCGAGGGCGCCCATGGCCCCGGCCAGCGACTGCTTGTCGGTCAGGACGGGCGCGAACCGGTCCCCGTCCGCGAACCGCTCCCAGACGTTGTCGATGCGGAAGTCGCCAGGCTCGATGTCCTGGTCGAGCTCGTCCCAGTCCAGCGGGGTCGACACCGGCGCCCCGGGCACCGGCCGCAGCGAGTAGACGCTGGCGATGTTGGCCCCCGACCGGTTCATCTGGTGGTCGATGAAGATCTTCCCTGCCCGGTCGGCGACCGGCCAGGCCATGGTCGCCTTCTCGGGGTAGGCGCGGACGACCAGCTTGCCCACCCGCTCCACGAACTCGCGGGCGTCGGCGTGGGTGTGGGTGCCGTCGAGCGGCACGAACACCTGCATGCCGGTGGCCCCCGAGGTCTTGGGGTAGCCGCGCAGGCCGAGGCCGTCCAGCACCACCTTGACCAGCTTGGCGACGGTGCAGACATCCTCATAGGTATAGGGCTGGAACGGGTCGAGGTCGAAGAAGGCGTAGTCCGGCCGGTCCAGCGACCCGGCCCTTGCGTGCAGGGGGTGCATCTCGATGCAGCCAAGGTTGACCAGGTAGAGCAGGCTGGCCCGGTCCTGGGCGAGCACGAACTCGACCACCCGGGTCTCGCCCTCGGCCGGTACGGCAGCGGTGGGCAGCCAGTCGGGGGCGTGGGCCGGGACCTGCTTCTCGTAGAACGGCTCACCGGCCAGCCCGTCCGGCATCCGCTTCATGGTCAGCGGCCGGTCGTGCAGGTGGGGAAGCAGCAGCTCGGCGACGTTCCAGTAGTAGGCCAGCAGGTCGCCCTTGGTGATGCCGTCGTCGGGCCAGTAGACCTTGTTCAGGTTGGAAACGCGCAGCTCGCGGCCGTCGACCTCCAGCCGCCAGGCGTCGCCGGCCCGCGCTGCCGGCAGCGGCGACGGGAACGGCAGGCGGCGCCGCTTGCCGGTAGCCAACGAGCCGAGCCTCCTTCAGTAGCGTTGCTCGCCAGCGTACAGTTGTCCCTGATCCGTGATCGTCGCCTTCCGACGTGCCCGCCGCGCGCGGAGTGTTCCGACGTCAAAGGAGGCCTGGCTTCGTGAAGACGATCTGGAAGGGGGCGATCTCCTTTGGGCTGGTCACCATTCCCGTCCGGGTGTATGGGGCCACCGAGGCCAAGAGCCTCCGGTTTCACCAGCTGCACGAGCCCGATGGCGGCCGGATCCGCTACAAGCGCGTCTGCTCGGTCGACGGCGAAGAGGTCGAGTACAGCGAGATCGTCAAAGGCTACGAGTACGAGAAGGACCACTACGTCACCCTGACCGACGAGGAGCTCGACTCGCTCCCGGTGAAGACCGCCAAGGCGATCGAGATCGAGCGGTTCGTCGATGCCGAGGAGATCGACCCGATCTACTTCCAGAAGGCCTACTACCTGGTGCCGGAGGGCACCGGGGTCAAGGCCTACCACCTGCTGCGCGAGGCCATGGCCGACGACGGCAAGGTCGCCCTCGCCAAGGTCGCCTTCCGCGACAAGGAGCATCTGGCGACGCTGCGGCTGCGCGACAACGTGTTCGTGCTGGAGACGATGTTCTGGCCGGACGAGATCCGCACGCCGAAGTTCGACGTCCTCGACGAGTCGGTCGAGCTGCGGGCGCAGGAGATCCGGATGGCCCGCAGCCTGATCGACAGCCTCACCGACGCCTTCGAGCCGCAGGAGTTCACCGACGAGTACCGGGCCGCGCTCGAGGAGTTGGTCCAGAAGAAGATCCAGGGTGAGGAGATCACCTACACCGAAGACGCCGAACCGTCTAAGGTGGTCGACCTGATGGAGGCGCTGAAGGCCAGCGTCGAGGCGGCCAAGTCCGGCGGGGGCAAGTCGGCGACGGAGCGCAGGACGAGCACCAGGCGGCGCAAGCAGGCGGCAGGCGAGTAGCGGGCGTCCGTTCGGGGCGCTGTGGGGGGTGGACGTGGGGCTTGACCTCTGCCCGTCGACGGCGTTCCGGCACGCGGTCGCGTCGATGCTCGACGGCCTGCCGGCCCGGACCGGCCTCGGCACCTGGATGCTGGTGCGGCTCGGGGACGGCGGGTCGGCCGTGCTGGCCGTCCGCGACCGCAACTACGGCATCGAGGTGGACCGCCAGCTCAGCGACGCCGACCTGCCGGTGCGGGCGCTGGTCGACGGCCGCGGGCCAAGGGTCGCGCCCGTGGTGGCCGACGTGCACGCCTACGCCAGCGCCTCCCTGGGCGGCCTGCCGGTCGGCGCCCTGGCCGGCGTGCCCGTCCTGGCTCCCGACGGCTCGGTGTTCGGCTGCCTGTGCGGCGTCGACCCGGCACGGGGACGGCCCGAGCTGGCCGCGGAGCTGCCGACCATCGAGCTGCTCGGACGGCTGCTGGCCGTCCTGCTGGCCCAGGAGCTCGACCGCCAGGAGCTGCAGCGACGCTTCGAGCTGGCCGAGCTGGACGCGCTCACCGACCCGCTCACCGGGGTCGGCAACCGCCGGGCCTGGGACCGCCTGCTGGACGCCGAGGAGGCCCGCTGCCGCCGCTACGGGTCGACCGCGTCCCTGGTCGCCATCGACCTGGACGACCTGAAGCGGGTCAACGACGGCGAAGGGCACGCGGCCGGCGACCAGCTGCTGCGCCGGACCGCCCAGGTGATCGACTCGACCAGGCGGGCCGCCGACGTCGTCGCCCGCCTGGGCGGCGACGAGTTCGGCGTGCTCGCCGTGGAGTGCGACGAGGCCGCCGCCAAGGTCATGGCCGAGCGCCTCCGGAGCGCGCTGCAGGCGGCCGGCATCCGCGCCTCCGTCGGACATGCCACCCGCGACCCTTCCGGCGACCTCGCCCGGACCTGGGCGCAGGCCGATCGCGCGATGTACTCCCAGAAGCGCCGGGCAATCCGTTAGTCCTGGGGCGGGTCGGGTTCTCGCCGGCTCAGCTTCATCCCGTGCCGTTCCGCCCAGGCACGGCGGTCCTCGGCCTCGCGCAGGGAGCGCTCGGCCAGGCGGCGCAGCTCGGTCGCCTTGCGCCGTTCGGCGGCACGGCGGCGGCTTCCGAAGGTCTCCTGCTCCACCTGGAGCGACAGGTAGGCCAGGGCTCCCAGCGGGATCGGCAGCCAGAAGTTGATCAGCCGGTAGGACACCACACCCAGGGTGGCCACGCCCCGGTCGGCGCCGAAGAAGGTGAGCAGCGCGATCATGGTCGCCTCGACCACCCCCAGGCCGGCCGGGGTGATCGGGATGGCGGCCAGCACATAGGCCAGCCCGAAGGCGACGATCAGCCCGTCCACCCCGGCCCGGTACCCGAACGCGGCCAGGAACACCCACAGCGAGGCCGCCGAGCAGAGCCAGAAGGCCACGTCCCACAGCAGACCCCGCCGGAGCCGGGCCCGGTCGGCGGCCAGGGTCTGCAGTCGCGCCGCCAACCGCAGGACGAGCCGGTGCACGCCGGCCTCGTCCAGGAACGGGACCCGCCTGGCCACCGTCCGCATGACCCCCGCGGCCCACTGCTCGCCCCGCATGAGCAGCACCACCAGGGCCGAGAAGCCGCCGAGCAGCACCACGCCGATCAAGGCGGCGGTCGCGTACAGGGGGTTGTAGCTCCCGCCGACGATGGAGACGAGCAGGCCCACCCAGAGGAGCAGGTTGAGCACCACCGCCGAGCCGATGCCCTGGGCGGCCATGGCGAACGCGGCGTCGGTGCCGGACAGCCCGAACCGGGTCAGCAGCCGGAAGCCGAGCGCCCCGCCCACCGCCGCGCCGCCAGGGATGACGTGGCTGACGGCCCGGGTCGACAGGTTGATGCGGAGCAGGGTCAGGTAGGGGGGCGGGGTCCCGTGGATCATCGCCCGGGTCAGGTTGGCGTAGCTGAGGATCGAGGTCGCCTCCAGGGCCACGCCAAGGGCGATCAGCCACAGGTTGACACCGGCCAGCAGATGGAGCGCCCGGCGTGCGCCGGCGATCTGGGGCAGCACGAAATAGATCACCACGAAGGCGACCAGCAGGAGCTGGACAAGGCGCCTGACCGGCGTGACCAACCGCCCTCGGGTCCTGGCCATGGGTGCTGCCAGTATAAATGGCTAGGCTCGAACCCCCAGGCGGGCCAGCAGGCCGGCCAGCAGGGCGGTGCGGGGGACCACACTGTCGAGCTCCAGCCACTCCGACTCCCCGTGGGCTTCGCCGCCGACCGGGGCCAGGCCGTCGATCGTCGCCAGCCCGGTGGCCGCGGTGGTGTTGGCGTCGCCGGCGCCGCCGGTGGCCGCCTCGCCGACCTCGAAGCCGAGGTCGACGGCGACCGCCTGCGCCTCGGCGACCAGCGAGGCGACGGCCCGGGTGCGCTCCATCGGCGGATGCCGGTGGGTTGGCAGCATCCTTGCCGTCGCCCCCGCGACGGTGCTGCCGGCCACGATCCGCTCGACCTCGGCCATGGCCTGGTCGAAGGCGGCAACGGTGGCCGCCCTGACCTCAACCTGCATGGTCGCCCGGTCGGCGACCACGTTGGTGCGGGTGCCGCCCCGCAGCACCCCGACGTTGCAGCTGACCCCGTCCCAGCGGCCGTTCAGGGCGTGCAGGGCGATGGTCTTGTGGGCCGCCTCCAGGACCGCGTTGACGCCCTGCTCGGGCCGGACCCCGGCATGCACGGCCAGCCCGGTCAGCTCGATGGTGAACGCCGAGATCCCCTTGCGGGCCGAGACGAGAGCGCCGTTGGTCCTGGCCGCCTCCAGCCCGACGGCGACGTCGTGCTCGCCGGCCAGGCGCTCGATCAGCTGGCGGCTGAAGGGCGAGCCGATCTCCTCGTCGGGCGAGCAGACCAGGGTGATCCCGGCGAAGTCGTCGAACCCGAACAGGTCGCAGAGGACCTCGACCGCCTCGAACCCGCAGACGACCCCGGCCTTGTCGTCGGTCACTCCCGGTCCGTAGGCGCGCCCGTCCCGGGTCCGGAACGGCCGGGCGGCGGCGGTGCCGTCGTCGAACACGGTGTCCATGTGGGCCAGCAGCAGCAGTCGCCGCCCGCCGTCGGCGACCGGGCGTCCCCCGGCGCGCCGCCCAACGACCAGGTCCCCCAGCGGCGGTCCCGTCCACTCCGGCCCCGGGCGGTGGGGATGGCGCTCGACCGTCCAGCCGCCCTCCTGGAAACGGGCCTGGCACAGGTCGGCGACCCGGTTCACCCCGTCCGCGCTGAAGGAGCCGGAGTCGATGTTGACCAGCTCCGCGATGCGGGCCAGCACGTCGGGGTAGCGCTCGCGCAGCGGCGCCAGCAGGCAGGTCGGGTCAGCCCGCGGGTCCGTCACAGCCCGAGGGTCCTGATGACGTCGCGGACGGTGGGGCCCGGTCATGACGCGACCATAGCTGGACGGCGCGGCGCCCGGCAACGCGCGCCGGCCGGCGCCGCCGGATAATGTCTTGGCCATGGTGAAGGCCGACCCGGCGGGTCCCGATCCTCCGGGGCACCCCGGCGGGGTTCCCCAGTCCCCTCCCAGGGCGTCCCTGGTCGAGCTGCGGGTGCTCGACGGGGCCAACCTGTACTTCCCGCGTCCGGCGATCAAGCTCACCCTCGACGTCGCCGGCCTGCTCGCCCTGCCCGAGGAGCTGGCCGCCGCCGCGGCCCAGGCCGCCGGCCTGACGGCCGCCGCCGCAGGCGCACCAGACGGCGAGCAGCGGCGCCGCTTCGCCCTCCGGCTGCTCGCCCACCTGGTCCGGCGGACCGCGGCCGTCGCCGGGGTGCGGGCGCTGGCCGTTCGCAGCCGGCCCGGCCCCGAGCCGACCCAGGTGGTGCTCGCCTACCCGTGGCGGCGGCAGCACGCCGCCGAGGCCCTCGGCCGGGCGGTGGCCGAGGTGGCCGCCGCCGTCGGCACCCCCGACCTGGCCGGTCGGGTGGAGGCTGCGGGGGCGGCCCTGCGCCAGGCCGAGGCCGGCCCGGCGCCGTCGCTTCCGGTGCCACGGATCCCGACGGTGGCGGTCACCGGCACCAACGGAAAGACGACGGTGACCCGCCTGATCGCCCACATGGGCATGCGGGCCGGGCTCCATGTCGGCTGGTCCAACACCGACGGCATCTACCTGGACGGCGAGCTGGTCGAGGCGGGCGACTGGTCGGGGCCGGGCGGGGCCGGACGGGTGCTGGCCCAGCCCGGCATCCAGCTGGCGGTGCTGGAGACGGCGAGGGGCGGCATCCTGCGCCGCGGGGTCGGCGTCGCCCACAACGACGTTGCCGTGGTGACCAACATCTCCGCCGACCACCTCGGCCTCGGCGGCATCCAGACCCTGGACCAGCTGGCCGAGGTCAAGGCGACGATCGTCAGGATCACCCGTGCCAGTGGATGGGTGGTCCTCAACGCCGACGACCCGCGGGCCCTCGCCATGCGCCGGCTGTCGAGGGCGCGTCCGTTCGTGTTCGGCCTCGAGCCGGACGCGCCTGGGCTGCGCGCGGCCCAGAGCGAGGGCGGCCGCGCCGCCACCGTGCTCGACGGCGACCTGGTGGTCCTCACCAGGGGCCGGGTGGAACGGCTGCTGCCGGTCCTGGACGTGCCGGTCACCCTGGCCGGCCTCGCCTCCTTCAACGTGGCCAACGCGCTGGCCGCGGCGGCCGCCGCCATCGCCGCCGGCCTGCCCCGCGAGGCGGTGCTGGACGGCCTGCGCAGCTTCCGGCCCGACCCGGCCCAGAACCCGGGCCGCATGAACGTCTTCGACCTGGACGGCCGGGCCGTGATCGTCGACATGGCCCACAACGAGGCCAGCCTGCTCGCCCTGCTCGAGGTGGCGAGGGGCCTGCGCCTGCCCGGCCGCCGGGTACTGGCCATGGTCGGCACCGCCGGGGACCGCTCCGACGAGCTGATCCGCTCCCTGGGCGAGCTGGCCGCCAGGGGCGCCGACCGGGTCGTGATCGGCGAGAAGCACCGCTACCTGCGCGGCCGCGACCCGGCCGAGCTGGTCGGGCTGCTGCGCGAGGGCGCCGACGCGGTCGGCGTCACCGACCTGCCCGACCACCCCAGCGAGCTGGCCGGCCTCCAGGCCCTGGTCGCCGAGTCCGGCCCAGGCGACGTCTGCGCCCTGATGGCTCCGGCCGAGCGCGACCAGATCCTCGCCTGGCTCACCGCCCGGGGCGCCCGGCTCCTCGACCCAGACGAGCTCCGGGCCAGGGTCGTGGCGGCCCGCGGCGGGTAGCCCGACCGGGACCCGCGACCCGCGGGGTCACGGTGACGGCCTGGGACGCCGCCGATCCCTATCGCCGATCGCGCGGATCAAGCCCTCCGCCGGCGGGTGACGAAGGCCTGACCCGCTCCTGCAGCTCCTCCACGATCGCCTCGACCCGGTCGGCGCAGAGCACCACCAGGTCGCCCGGGTTGGCCCGGTCGAGGGCCAGCCGGGACGCCTCCAGCTCGTCGAGGACCACATCGAGGCTGCGCAGGCGGGCGCCTTCGGCGGCCGAGGCGCGCGCGCCGGCGGCGAGCAGCTCGGCGATCTGGCCGGGCTCGCGGCCGCGCAGGTTGCGGTCCTCACGCAGGATCAGGGCGTCGAAGTGCCTGGCCGCGACCTCGCCGAGCTCGCGGATGTCCTTGTCGCGCCGGTCTCCCGGGCTGGCGATCACGCCGATGCGGCGGTGGGCGATGAAGTCGCCGCCCTTGGGCGGGGTGGCCATGCGGTCGACGAAGTCGCCGAGCATGCGCATGCCGGCCGCGTTGTGGCAGTAGTCGACGATCACCCGGTAGCCGTCCATCTCGAACAGGTTGAGCCGTCCTGGAGCGACCTCGTAGGAGGTGGTGAACGAACGCAGGCCGGCGCGGATGTCGTGGACGTGGGCCCCGGCGGCCAGGGCGGCGGCGGCCGCGGCCATGGCGTTGGCCACGTTCATGCGCGCCCGGCCCCCGAAGGTTGCCGGGACCGCGCTGGTCGGCGCGATCAACGTCGAGCGTCGGCCCTGCCGGAGCACGATCCCCTCGCCGAGCCGGCCGTCCTCGAGCACGATGGCCCGTCCGCCTCTGCGGCAGTGGGCGTCGACCAGCTCGCTGCCGCCATGCATGGAGAAGTAGACCAGCTCGCCAGAGCAGTGCCGGCGCATGCCGGCGACCAGCGGGTCGTCGGCGTTGAGGACGCCATGGCCGTCGCGGGGAACGGCCTCGATGACCACCTGCTTGACCGCGGCCAACTGCTTGAGGGTGTCGATGCCGCGCAGGCCCAGGTGGTCGGCGCTGACGTTGAGGACCACGCCGATGTCGTTGCGCTCGTAGCCGAGGCCTTCGCGCAGGATGCCCCCCCTTGCCACCTCGAACACCGCGAAGTCGACCCGCGGGTTCTGCAGCACCATCCGGGCGGAGCGAGGCCCCGAGGCGTCGGCGGTCACCACCAGGCGCTCGTCGATCAGAATGCCGTCGGTGGTGGTGAGGCCGACCTGGCGGCCCATCCCCTTGAAGATGTGGGTGATCATCCTGGCCGTGGTGGTCTTGCCGTTGGTCCCGGTCACCGCGATGATCGGGATGCGGGCCGGGCTGCCCGGCGGGAACAGCAGATCCACCACCGGCTTGGCGACGTACTGCGGCTCGCCGACGGTCGGGTGGGTGTGCATGCGGAAGCCGGGGGCGGCGTTGACCTCGACGATCGCCCCGCCCGTCTCCCGGACCGGCTCGGCCAGGTCGGGAGCGATGAAGTCGATGCCGGCGACGTCCAGCCCGACCACCCGAGCAGCCTCCTCGGCGATCTCGACGTTGTCGGGGTGGGCCTCGTCGGTCCGGTCGATCGAGATGCCGCCGGTCGACATGTTGCCGGTCAGGGTCAGCTTCACCATCGTGCCGTCGGGAGGCACGTCGTCCAGCTCGAATCCCTGGTCGCGGACCAGCTCGACCGCGGCCTGGTCGACCCGGATGCGGGTCAGGACCTTCTCGTGGCCGACGCCGCGCCGCGGGTCGGCGTTGGTCTCCTCGACCAGCTGGGCCACCGTCATGCTGCCGTCGCCGATCACGTGGGCCGGCACCCGCTCGGCGACCGCGACCATCTTCCCGCCGACCACCAGCACCCGGTAGTCGTTGCCGGTGACGTAGCGCTCGACCAGCACCGTGCCCCGCCGGGCCTCGGCCTGGGCGCCGGGAAAGGCGGCGGCGATCTCCTGCTCGCTCCTGAGGTCGAGGTGGACGCCGCGGCCGTGGTTGCCGTCCAGCGGCTTGACCACCAGCGGGAAGCCGAGCCGGCGAGCCGCCGCCCGCGCATCGTCCAGGCTGCGCACCGACAGCGAGCGGGGCACGGGCAGGCCGGCGGCGGCCAGCAGCCTGGTCGTCAGCTCCTTGTCGCCGGCGACGTCGACCGCCAGCGAGCTGGTCTTGGAGGTCATGGTGGCCCGGATGCGCTGCTGGTAGACACCCTGGCCGAGCTGGACGAGCGAGTAGTCGTTCAGTCGCAGCCATGGGATGTCGCGGGTGGCCGCCTCGTCGATGATCGCCTGGGTCGACGGGCCGAAGGCGGTCCGCTCGGCCTGGAGGATGAACCGCTCCAGCTCGGCGTCGAAGTCGAAGCCTGCTTCGCGCTCGACCAGGTGGTTGACCAGCCGTACGGCCAGGCGGCCGGCGGCCAGCCCGACCTGCTCGTCGCCGTAGCCGTAGATGACGTTGTAGTGGCCGCGCTTGCCGGCGCCGCGGGTCTTGCCGCGACGCTGCTCGCCACCGGCCTCACGCTGGAGCTGGAGGGCGACGTGCTCGGCGACGTGGCCCAGCCAGGTGCCCTCGCGCAGCCGCTCGACGAACCCGCCCCTGCGGCCGACCCCGCAGGTGTGGTCGACCAGGCCGGGCAGCAGGGCCAGCAGGTCGTCGGTGAACCCGGAGATCGTGCTGGACGGGAAGTCCTCCAGCGACCCGAGGTCGACCAGCAGGTGGACGGCCCGTTCGTAGGACCAGTAGTTGGGGCCGCGGTAGATGCGGCTCTCGAGGATGCGCAGGTCGGGGCGGGGACGGGCAGGCTCCCGCGGCGCCTGCTCCGAGCCTTCCCCCGGGGGCTCTTCGGGGGCGGGGCCGGGGTCGTGCGCCGGTGCGGCCAGGTCCTCACTCATTGCGATGCCTCCTGCTCTCCGCTGCCGCGGGCCCCGCGCCGCCTCGCCGTGCGCCGTGCCGGCCACTCCTCGGCGGCCTCCTGGCGCGCCTGCCGCCGCGGGGTCGAGATCGCCTTCAGCCGGGGCAGCAGGACGCGGGCGCCCAGGTCGAAGCGGTAGCCCGGCGGCAGGGCATGGAGCACCACGCCAGACACCAGCACCGGCCGTCGTGCCCTGACCTCGAACGCGTCCGACTGCGCCCTGGACCCGTCCACCACCGTGACCGTCCCCTTGCCGAGCACCTCCAGCACGCCGTCGGGGGTGATGACGGCGGCGGTGTCCTCGTCGATGCCGATGCCGAGCTGGCTGGGGGACTCCGCGACCAGCAGCAGCAGCCGTCCAAGCCGGTTGCGCTGGCTGAAGTGCTGGTCGATGACCGCGCCCGGCAGCAGCCCGAGCCCGGCCGACATGTGGGCCAGACGTTGCTTCGGGATCTCGCCAGGGCCGCCGAAGGCGACCATGTGGGAGCTGAGGGCGCTCGCCCCGGCCGAGGTGCCGCCGATGATCGCACCCCGCCGGTGCGCCTCCAGCAGGGCGGCCCCGAGCCGGGTCCCGGCAACCACCATCGACAGCCGGAGCTGGTTGCCGCCCGTCATGAACACCCCGGTGGCGCGGGCGACGGCGTCCACCGGTCCCTGCGCGTCGGCCTCCTCGCGGGTCGAGGGCCGCAGCGGCAGCACCTCGGCCGCGCCCAGCTCGGTGAACACCCGCCGGTACAGACCGAGGACCTCGTCGCCGAGCGAGGAGGCGGTCGCGATCACCGCGATCCGCGCCCGCTCGCCGCCGGCGAGCTGCACGAAGTGGTTGAGGATGGTCCGGTGGCCGAGCTTGTCCTCCGCACCGCCGATGGCCACGAGGACGCCGGCTCCGGCCCGGGCAACGTCGGAGGGCATGTTGCAGTCTAACAACCCGACCGCTTACACCTGCTTGATGACTCGGCGGATTACCATCTTGACATGCGTGTGCTGGTCGTCGAGGACGAAGCCGACCTGGCCGACGCGATCGCGCGCGGTCTGCGTCGGGACGGCTACGCCGTCGACGTCGCCTACGACGGCGACGAGGCGGTCGACAAGGCGACCATCAACGACTACGACGTCGTCTGCCTCGACCTGAACCTGCCGCGCATCGACGGCATCGAGGTGGTGCGGCGCATCCGGGCCGACAGTCAACGCCACTCCCCGCGGGTGCTGATGCTGACCGCCCGCGACAGCACCCGCGACCGGATCGCCGGCCTGGACGAGGGGGCCGACGACTACCTGGTCAAGCCGTTCGACTTCGACGAGCTGAAGGCGCGGGTGCGCGCCCTGCTGCGCCGCGACGCCGGCCGTTCCGGGGCGCTGCTGCGGGCCGGCGACATCGAGCTGGACAGCTCGAGGCACGAGGCGCGCCGTGCCGGCCACCGGCTGCCGCTCACCCCCAAGGAATTCGCGCTGCTGCGCTACTTCATGTCGAGGGCCGGGCAGGTGCTCAGCCAGGAGGACCTGCTGGAGCACGTCTGGGACGAGAACGCCGACCCGTTCACCAACACCGTCCGGGTCACCGTGATGACGCTCCGCCGCAAGCTGGCCGACGCGGGCGACGGCCAGCCGATCGAGACCGTCGTGGGTCGCGGCTACCGCCTGCGCGAGCAGCCGTGAACCCGCCCGGCTGGCTGGTCGACCGGCTGCCGGAATGGGCGCGGTCGATCCGCTTCCGCTACACCTTGCTGTACTCGGCGGTGCTGTTCGGGCTGGCCGCCTTCGTGGTCGCGGCCCTGTACCTGGTGCTGCTGATGGCCTTGCGGGGCGAGCCGGTGTCGACCGGGAACCGCGGGAAGCTCTGCGACCTCCAGCATGTCCCGCCCCAGTGCTTCAGCATCGACGTCTTCTCGGCCCGTGAGCTCGAGCGCAGGGTCAACACCCAGACCCTGGCCAAGCTCCGCAACTACTCCTTCGGCGCCCTCGGGGTGCTGTTCGTGGCCAGCCTCGGCGTCGGCTGGGTGGTCGCAGGGCGGGTGCTCCGCCCCATCGGCCGGATCACCGCCGTGGCCCGGGACATCCAGGCCACCGACCTGTCCCGCCGCATCGAGCTGCCCGGTCCCGACGACGAGCTGAAGCAGCTCGCCGACACATTCGACGCGATGCTGGCCCGGCTGGACGCCGCCTTCGCCGCCCAGCGCCAGTTCGTCGCCGACGCCTCCCACGAGCTGCGCAACCCGCTGGCCATCATCCGCACCAACGTCGACGTCGCCCTGGCCGACCCCTACGCCGACCCCGACGACCTGCGCCAGGCCATCACGGTGGTGAAACGGGCCAGCGACCGCATGGCCCGGCTGGTCGACGACCTGCTCGCCCTCGCCAGGCGCCAGGAGCCGGTCTTCGAGCACGAACCGGTCGACCTGGGGGTCGCCGTCGCCGAGGCCAGCGACGACTTCGTGGTCCCGGCCACGGCCCGCAGCATCGTGCTCGACCGGGCGATCGCCCCTGGCGTGATGGTGACCGGCGACCGGGACGCGCTCAAGCGGGCCGTCGCCAACCTGCTCGAGAACGCCGTCCGCCTCGCCCCCGCCGGTTCGCGCATCAGCCTGGCCACCGGCGGCGAGGGCGACAGTGCATGGATCGCGGTCGCCGACGAGGGCCCGGGCATCGCCCTCGATGACCAGGCCCACGTGTTCGACCGGTTCTGGCGCGCCGACAAGGCGCGCTCCCGGGCCGACGGCGGCACCGGTCTCGGCCTGGCCATCGTCCGCCAGATCGTCGAGAGCCACGGCGGTCAGATCCGCCTCCAGTCCAAGGTCGGCGTCGGCTCCTCGTTCGTGATCTGGCTCCCGATCGCCTCCACCGCACCCAACCCGAATTCCCGCCCTTCCCCGACCCCCGCCCTCACCCCGGCCGACCGGGCTCGCACCCGCCCCTCGTACGACCCCCCCTCCGACTGACCATCAACCAGCCGGAGCGCCTGGGCCCGGCATCCGAGGGCGCCCCGTTCCGCAGCGTGCTGGAAGCCCGGGCCAGGGGTCGCACGCTTATCTCGCCTTGAGGCCCGGCTTACCGGTGCTTTAGCGCCCCCCACCTACCATCCTGGAAAGTCTTGCCACGTTCGACCCGCAGGAGGCGACCGATGTCCACTCGCGACGGCCTGGAGCCATCGCGCTCCCCGGACTCCGACAGCGAAACGCAAACCCGCTCCGACGACCGGCGCGGCTCCGACCAAGCCGACGGGCCGCAGGTGTGGCCCTCCGACCCAGAGGTGCCCCGGAGCGACCTCCCGGCCTCCCCGGTGACGCCACGACACGACCCGGCCGACCCGGCCTGGCCACCGTCCTGGGGGCAGGCTCCGCCTTCCGCCGAGGGTCCATCCTGGCCCCAGCCTCCGGCTTCCCAGGGTCCTGCTTTCCAGGGTCCTGCCTGGGGCCAGCCCTCCGCTTGGCCCGGGGACGCCGCGTCCGACCAGCCCACCTGGAGTCATTCGCCATCGGGCCCCGAGGGGCAGGCTCCGGCCTGGTCCCAAGCTGCGGGGCCGGCGGCCCATGCCGACCAGCCCCAGCCCGGCGTGGCCCACGACGGCGGGTACCCGACCAGTCCCACCTGGGGCGCGCGACCGGGCGACGCGGGTTCGCCCCGTGGCCGGCGACCGTCCAGGACGCTGGCCGCCGCGGTGGCCGCCGTGGTACTGCTCGCCGGCGGCTACGGCATCAGCCAAGCACTGGACCGCGACCCGTCCGCTCCGTCGGGCGCCGGCATCCCGACCGCGGCCCCGATCGCCGCCGCCCCTGTCCGCCCCGGCGAGGAGCCGGCCGCCGCCGTGGCCAAGGCCCTGCTGCCGACCGTCGTCGAGATCCGGCGCGACAGCAGCGGCCTCGGCTCCGGATTCGTGTATGACCGGCGCGGCTACATCATGACCGCAGCCCACGTGGTCGACGGGGTCGACCAGGTCAGCGTCCGGCTCTACGACGGCACCAAGCTCCGCGGCGAGGTCCTCGGCACCGACGACCTCAACGACGTCGCGGTGATCAAGGTCGACCGCAGCGGTCTTGCGGCGGCACCGCTCGCGGTTGGCCAGACCCTCCAGGTCGGCCAGCTCGCGATCGCCATCGGCAGCCCCTTCGGGCTCGCCGAGACCGTGACCGCCGGCATCGTCAGCTCCACCGACCGGGTCCTGCCCGACGGCCGCGAGGTCATCCAGACCGACGCGCCGATCAACCCAGGCAACTCCGGCGGTGTGCTCGCCGACCGCCAGGGCCGCGTCATCGGCATCAACAGCTCGATCCGTCCCGCCGACGACGGGTCCAACGGCAACGTCGGCATCGGGTTCGCCGTCCCGATCGCAGTGGCCGCCAGGTCGGCCGAGGCCATCGTCCAGGGGAAGACCGTCCAGACCGGGTACCTCGGCGTGCAGATGTCACCGACCACGACCGGCCAGGACGGCGCCCTCGTCCAGGAGGTCACCCCGGGCAGCCCGGCCGAACGCGCCGGACTTCGGGCCGGCGACGTGGTGGTCGCGATCAACGGGCAGGCGGTGGAGAACAACGGCGAGCTTGGTGCCCGGATCCGGGCCCACAAGCCCGGCGACAAGATCACTCTCAAGGTCCTCCGCAGCGGGAACGAAACGAGTATTTCGGCCACCTTGACCCAGCGCCCTGCCGGGTGATCGGGGGACGGACGGCGCGGCATGGTCCGACATGAGGCGCGTCGACCGAATCTGGTACTTTGGCTGATAACGATTTGGAATCGAGGGAGGCAAGAACCGGAACGAGCCCTTACGCTTTATGGGCGAACACGGAGCTGGTCTGCATGGGCGCTGGGGGGCGTTCCAGCGGTCCACTTCCGCCCGCAGGACGGCCTGGGCCGTTCGGCCTAGGCCGAGAGGACACGGGAGGCGCGGGAAGCACGTTCGCCTAGCGACGGCCGCGCCGTCCGGTGTGAGGACCGGTGGTTGGGGGACTACCGGGACCCCCCGGACGGCAGGCCGTCCTTTACGTTCTCCTGCCCCTGGGCTCCGGCTCCACGTTGCCCCTGGTCGCCCCCGGCCTCCGGCTCTCCGATCGCCCTGGAGCCGGGTCGTCCTGGTGTCTGGTGTCCCGATCGCCCTGGAGCCGGGTCGTCGCTGGGGTCTGGTATGCCGATGGTCCTGGAGCCGGGTCGTCGCTGGGGTCTGGTATGCCGATGGCCCTGGAGCCGGGTTGTCTGGTCAGGATTGGGGGCCCACGTCGTCAGGACCTGACCTGGGTTTCCGCCGCCCACAACCCGCGGTTCTCCCGCCGCGCCTCCCCGACCAGTCGGCGGAACAAGCCCGCATAGGTGACATTTGGCGGAATCGTCAGCTGCTGCGCGTACCCCTCGGCAGCCAGCAGGGCGTTCCAGAACGTCCCGTCCGCCAGCCACACATAGGCGAGCATCCGGCCGTACCGGTCCCGCGGCTCGGCGTCCCCGGCCAGCAGGACGGTCGCGCCGCTCAGGTATCGCTTGGCGAAGTCGGAGGACTCCTTCCCAAAGGGCTCGTCCGGACGGTTGGGCGCCACCGACTCCGGCGTGTCCACGCCGATCACCCGGACGCGTTCCCGCCGACCCTTCACGGTCGCGACGAACGTATCGCCATCGGTCACCCGCTGGACCTCCGACCGCACCGCGCCCCTGGGCGGGTCGGGCCAGGCTGCCCGCTCGGCCTTGCTGGTGGCCAGCCCGGCCGGGGCCCGGCCAGTCCCGTCGCCGCCACCGGCGCCGTCACCGTAACCCTGGCATCCGGCCAGCAGGACGAACAGCAGCACGGCCAGCACCTGCGCGCGGCGGTCGGGTCGATCGATCCTCAATCCGCCCGGCGTCGTCGGCCTCCTCGATCCTCGCGGGGCGCCCGCGCCGGGCGCCCGGTCTCGCCGCGAAGCATAGGCGCCGCCCACGACCATCACGTCCCGTCCATCCACAGCGCGGGCCCGCACCGCCAGCCTCCTCCGGACGGGCGCCGGGTGTGGACAACGCCCACCCGGCGTCGTAGGTGCTCGCTAGGATGCCCGCATCATGAACCGGCCAAGCATCCCCACCCCGAGCCAGCCGCCCCCTGGCGACGAGGCCCTGTCGGATCCCGCCGCGGCAGCCTCGACCAACCCCGAGGGTCAGGACTCGGGGGGTTCGCCGGCGGCGTCGGAGAGCAACCCAGTCCGTGGCGGCTCGCCGGTGGCTCTGCCCGACGGTGCGCCGGCCGAGCTGGCCTCCACCCTCCCGCCCGGCAACCTGGCCATCCTTGGCGGCCCCGGCAGCGGCAAGACGGCGCTGCTGGAGGCGGTCATGCACCAGTTGCTGGCCAGGCCGGGTGGCTCGGCCCTGTTCCTGACCTCGAGCCGCCAGGCCGCCACCGCCTCCACCGAGCGGCTCCTGGCCGCCCTCACGACCGCGTCGGGCGGCGGGCTCGGCTGCGTGACCTGGTACGCATTCGCCCGCGGCCTGGTCAACAGCCACGCCGACCTGCTCGACTACCGTGGCGAGCCGCGCCCGCTCAGCGGTCCTGAGCAGTGGTCGCTGGTTCGGTCGCTGCTCCTGCTCGACCAGCCGGTCGTCGACTGGGGTCCGCTGGCGCCGCTGGTCGACACCCGGGCATTCACCGATGAGCTGGCCGAGTTCGTGCTCGCCTGCGAGCGTCGCCTCGTCGACCGCGAGGAGCTGCTCGAACGGGCCAGCGTCAACTGGCGCCCGAGCTGGGTCCCGGCGGCGGCCTTCCTCCGCCTCTATGGCGAGCATCTCGCGCTCCAGGACTCGGTCGACCAGGCCGGCCTCGTCGTCCAGGCCGGTGACCTGCTCGAAGACCGGCCCGATGTGCTTTCCGCGACCGTCGCCCAGATCGGCACGATCCTGGTCGACGAGGCCCAGGAGCTGGATCCCGCCCAGGTCCGCCTGCTCTCGCTGCTGGTCGCCGGCGGAGCCCGGGCCGTCCTGGCCGGCGACCCGGCCGGGGCTACCGACGCCTTCCGCGGTGCTCTGCCGGGAGTCTTGCCGGTCTGGGCCGACCGCCTCGGCGCGACCGTGATCCTGCTGGAGCGCAGCCGGCGGCTCGGGGGTCCCGCGCTCGACGCCGTGCGCCGCCTGCAGGCGGCCGGTACCAGCCCGGCGGTTGCCCTCATCGGGGGTGGGACCACCACCGTGGAAGCCGCCCGCTACCCGGGTCCCGCCGAGGAGGCCGAGGCGAACGCCCGCCTGCTCCGGGTCGCTCACGAGCGAGACGGTGTCCCCTACGGCCGGATGGCCGTGCTGCTGCCGTCGACGCGGCGGCTCGGCGGGCCCACCCGCCGGGCGCTGGAGCGCTTCGGCGTTCCCTATCGGCTGGGCGCCGGCGAGCGCCAGCTCGTGGCCGAGCCGATCGTCGGCCATGTCCTTGACCTGTTCCGGCTCGCGCTCGACCCGACCAGGGCCGACGAGCTGCTGCCGTCCCTGCTCACTTCCCCCCTTGGCGGCCTCGACCCCGGGGAGCTTCGTGCGCTTCGCCGCTCCGCCCTCCTCGCCGACCGGTCCCTCGCCGACCACGTCCGCGCCCGCGCCATCCCCCCGGCCTCCGAGTCCGGGCTCGAGCCGCCGACAATGGGCCCGGAGACCACGGGCCCCGCCCCAGGAGACCCGGAGGCGTCGGCACCGCGAGACCAGGCGTCGGTTCAGGGAGACCAGGCGTCGGCACTGGGGGACCAGGCGTCGGCACTGGGGGACCAGGTGTCGGTTCCGGGGGACCAGGTGTCGGTTCCGGGGGACCAGGCGTCGGCACCGGGGGACCAGGCCTCGGCACCGGGGGATCTGGAGACGCCGGCGGCGCGGGCGCGCTCGGCGCTGACCCTCGACCCGGGGCTCATGGCACGGGTGGGGGCGCTGTGCGACCTGCTCGACCGGGTCGGGGGCTGGGTCGCGGAGCTGGACGCGGACGCCTGCTTCTGGGAGGTGTGGCGCAGCGCCCCCACCTTCGCCGAGCTGATCCTGCGGGCCGAGGCCGACCCGGCCGACGCCGACGTGCAGCGGCAACTGGATGCCCTGACCGCGTTCTCGCGCGCCCTCGGCCTGTTCGTCGACGGCCGGCCAGGGGCGAGCATGCGAACCTACCTCGACGTGGTCGAGCGGGCCGACTTCGCCAGCGACCCGTGGCTGCCTCCGACCATGGCCAGGACCGACGCGGTCGCCCTCCTGTCGGTCAACGCGGCCAAAGGCCAGGAGTTCGACCTGGTGGTGGTGGCCGGCTGCCTCGAGGGTTCGCTGCCCAGGACCGCACTGCCGCAGGGGCTGTTCGAGGCCTGGCGGCTCGACGGCGACCCGGGCCCGGTGGCCCGCGCCAACGCCGTCCTGGACGCCGAGCGGCGCCGCTTCGTGCTCGCGGCCAGCCGGGCCAGGGACCGGGTGGTGTTCACTGCGTCCCGCGTCGACGGTCGTGGCGAGCCGTCCCGCTTCCTGCGCGAGCTCGGACTGGAGCTCCCCACCGACCCGCCCGCACCCGACCCCACGCCGCTGGGAACCCTGGAGGCCGCGGGCGCCCTCCGCCGGATCCTCGTCGACCGCGACCGGCCGGCGGCCGAGCGGCTGGCCGCCGCGACCACCCTGGCGGCCATGCCGGAGGTCGACCCGGCCACCTGGTGGTGGCGGCGGGACCGTACGGTCGATCCCGAGCCGATCGCGGCCGAGGGTCGCCTGCGCACGTCCTACTCGCGAATCGGCACCTACGAGGACTGCCACCTGCGCTACTTCTTCGGCAGCGTGGCCGGGCTCGACGACCGATCCTCCTACCAGATGGCTTTTGGGCGGCTCATGCACACCATCTTCGAGCTGGCCGCCAAGGGCGAGATCGCCAACCAGCCAGACGATCTCAAGGCGGCCTACCGGCACCGGTTCAACCCCGCCTGGTTCCCGTCGAGGGCCATCGCCCACCAGTACTGGCGCGACGGGATGGGCATGCTGGAGCTGTGGCATCGCGGCGAGGCCGACGCCGCCCGCCGGGCGTTGCGGTTCGAGGTCGGGTTCGAGATGGAGGTCGGCGACCACCTGGTCCGGGGCCGCATCGACCGGGTCGATCGGGGGCCGGCCGGGGGCATCGTCCTGCTCGACTACAAGACCGCCCGCAACCCGGCACACGAAGAGGAGGCCGCGCGCTCCCTCCAGCTCGCCATCTACTATCTGGCGGCGCTCCGCGATCCCGAGCTGGCCGCCCTCGGCCACCCTGTCGAGATGCAGCTTGTCTACCCGGCCAGGGTCCGGCATGGCCGTTTCACCAGGGTGAGCCAGCATCCAGGGCCGAACCACGCGACCGAGGTTGAGGAGCGGCTGCTGGCCCTGCTCGACGGGGCGGCCACCGAGTCATTCGACCCGAACCCGCACGCCGACTGCCGCATGTGTGCATTCAAGCCGATCTGCCCCATGTGGCCGCAGGGCGAGGAGCTCCTCGCCCCGGCGCATCCCCCGACCGGCCTGGACGTCCCGGGAGCTGTCTCGGCGGGCACGCCCGGGCGCCGGGGTCGGGCGGGAGAGCCCGATGCTCCCGGCGTGCTCGCGGTCGACCCGCGTCGGGCGGGACGCGGCGATGCATCGGCGGGCGATCTGGCGGCCCGGAACGGCGGTGGCGGACAGTGAGAGCGACCCTTACCGGTCTGGTGACCCCCGGGGTCCGGGCGGCACTCCGCGGCCAGGACCCGACCCCCGAGCAGCTGGCGGCGATCACCGCCCCGCTCGGCCCGGTCCACGTGATCGCCGGCGCCGGCTCCGGTAAGACCGCGGTGATGGCGGCCCGCATCGTCTACCTTGTCGAACGGCTGGAGGTCCCGCCGGCCGCCGTGCTCGGCCTCACCTTCACCAACAAGGCAGCCAACGAGCTGGAGGCCAGGGTCCGGGAGGCGCTCGCCGACGCCCCGGCCGACGTCGGCGACGAGTTCACCGTCGACACCTATCACGCGTTCGCGGCCGATCTCGTCAAGGCGTACGGGATCCGGGTCGGGGTCGAGGTGGACGCCGATCTGCTCAGCGAGGCGCAGCAGTACCAGATCCTGCTCGGCATCCTCGACGGTGAGCGGTTCGAGCACCTGAGCGTTCGTACCGCGGGCGCCACCATCCGAAAGACCCTCGATCTGGCGGCTGCCTGCGCCGACCATGTCGTCCCGGCGGAGCGCGTGGTCGAGGCGTCCCAGCGCCTGCTCGGACGGGCCGAGGAGGGCGAACGGCTGCCCGACTGGATGGTCCAGGCGGCCAGGGAGCGCATCGAGCTCGCGCGCCTGGTCGAACGCTATGCGGCCGAGAAGCGGCGACGGGGTCGCATCGACTTCGGGGACCAGGTTGCCAAGGCGGTCGAGCTGGTCGAAGGCCACCAGGAGCTGGTCGAAGAGCTCCGAGCCCGCTTCCAGCACGTCCTGCTCGACGAGTACCAGGACACCAACGTCGCCCAGCGCCGGCTCATGCAGCGGATCTGCCCACCCGGCGCCTCGATCATGGCCGTCGGCGATGCCCGCCAGGCGATCTACGCCTTTCGCGGCGCCACCATGTACAACCTCCTCTCGTTCAACGAACACTTCCCGCGCGCCGCCGCCGAGGGGGAGCCGACCCGCGGGGCCGAGCAGCTCCCGCCGACCGCCGCCGAGGGGGAGCCGACCCGCAGGGCCGAGCAGCTCCCGCCGACCGCCGCCGGGGCGGCGTCGACCCATGATGTCGAGCGGGTCCCGCCGACCGGCGCCGGGGCGGCGTCGACCCATGATGTCGAGCGGGTCCGGCCGACCGGCGTCCAAGCGGCAAGGACCCCAGACGGTGAGCGATTGCCGGCGGCCTTGCCGGCGGGTGCGCCGCTGCCGCTGTCGACCAACTTCCGGTCCGGACCGCGGATCCTCGCCCTCGCCAACTCGGTGATCGAGGTGATCCCCGAGCAGCGGCGCGGGGGAACACCGCTGGTGGCCAGGCCCGGTGCCGGCGACGGCGAGGTCCGAGCCGCGCTGCTCGCCGATCAGTTCGCCGAGGCCGCGTTCGTCGCCGACCAGATCGTGCGAGCGCACGAGAGCGGCCTGCCCGACGGCACCTGGCCGGACTGGCGGGACGTCGCCGTGCTCGTCCGGTCCAAGCGGCTCCTTGGCCCGCTGCGGGAAGCGCTCGAGCAGCGAGGCGTCCCTGTCGAGGTGGTCGGCCTTTCGGGCCTGCTGGAAACCCCCGAGATCGTCGACCTCGTCTCCACCCTGCGTGTGGTCGCCGACCCGGGCGCCAACGTGGCGCTGGCCCGGCTCCTGCTCGGCCCCCGCTGGCGGATCGGCCACCGGCACCTGGTCCGGCTGGCCCGCTGGGCCTCGCGGCACAACTGGGGCCTCAAGGACGAGCTGCCAGGGGAGGATCCCGACCCGGGCGACGTGAGCTTCGCCCTCGCCGAGGCCCTCGACCACCTTGACGAGGTCGAGGGACTGGACGAGGAGGCGCGCGACCGGCTCGCCGCGTTCCGCGAGGAGCTGCGCGAGTTGCGCGCAGGCGCCCGAGGCCCCCTGCTCGACCTGGTCCAGACCATCCTCGAACGCACCGGGGTCTGGGCCGAGCTGGAGGCGTCAAGGGACCGCCGGGCCGCGTCGGCCCGCCAGAACCTCGCGACCTTCCTGGACCGGGTCGCCGCGTTCGCCCCGGTCCAGGGCGACCCGTCCCTGTCCGCCTTCCTGGCCTACCTGGACGCGGTCGAGGATGCCTCCGAGCCGGTCGAGGCGGTGCAGCCGGCACCGGTCGACTCGGTCAAGCTGATGACCGTCCACATGGCCAAGGGACTGGAGTTCCCGATGGTCGCGGTGGCCGGGCTTTCCGCAGGCACCGGCAAGGACGGTTCGCCCAAGTACGGGATCTTCCCCGATGCCAGGGTCGCCGACCCCCGCCGCGCTCAGGGCTTCCCCTACGAGCTGCGCGAGGACGCCGGCCACCTGCCGCGCTTCGCCGGCAACGCCCGGGCGTTCCGGGCCGAGCTGGAGGCGCGCGCCCTCGAGGACGAACGGCGGCTGTTCTACGTCGCGATCACCCGGGCCAAGCAGCTGCTGGTGCTCACCGCGGCCTGGTGGTACCAGGGGTCGGAGAAAACCCCGAAGGGACCAGGGCCGTTCTGGAGCGAGGCGTCCGAGCATCCTGCGGCCGAGGTCCTGGTCCGCGCCGACCAGCCGGCCACCAGCCCCCTCACCGAGCGGCTCAGGGCCCGCGTCAGCTGGCCACCCGAAGCCCGCCGGCCGGAAGACGAGCGCGACCCGGTATTCCCCGAGGGCATTGCCGGCGCCGTGGAGCTGGAGCGGGCCGAGCCCGGGGCGCTGGAGCAACGGGTGCCGCCCGGGCAGGCCGACGCCTTCCAGGCGGCGGCGGCCGCCGGTCGTCACCTGCTCCACGCCGCCCGGTTCGGGTCGGCGGCGCCCGCGGTCGCCCCGCCGCGCATCCTCTCGGTCAGCCAGGTCCTTACCTATGCCCGTTGCCCCCGCGACTTCTACTGGTCGGTGGTCCGGCCGCTGCCCGCGGCCCCCAAGCCCGCCGCCAGGCTCGGCGCGGTGGTCCATCGCCTGCTGGAGCGGCGGGCCCGCAGCCTCCCCGACCTCCTCGATGCCGACGACCTCGGCGGCGACCGATCCGGCGGCGTCGCCGCCCCCGACCTGGTCGAACGAGCCAGCCGCAATTTCGCGGCCACCCGCTACGCCGACCTTCCCCCGCCCGATGCCGAGGTCGGGGTGATCCTCCGCATCGGCCCCTGGGTCGTCCGGGGTCGCATCGACGCCATCTTCCGCCTCCACCCCCCCGGCGCGGCAGCCACTGTCGAGCTTGTCGACTGGAAGACGGGTCGGCAGGCCGACCAGGCGGCGGAAGGGCTCGACCAGCTCGCGATCTATGCGCTTGCTCTGCGGCACCTGGGTGAGCTACCCGGAGATGGCTGCGTGGTCTCCTACTGCTACCTGGGCGGGGAGCGGCCGGAGGTCGAGTCGCGGGTCCTCGGCCGGGTCGAGCTGGACCGGCAGCAGGAGCTGCTCGAGGCCGCCCTCGCCGCCCTCGACCAGGGTGACTATCAGCGTGCCTGCGGCCGTCCCGACTGCGAGACCTGCCGTCGCGGCACCCGTCCTCCAAGTCCCGGGACCGCCGGCTGGGATCAGTTCCCATGGTCCTGAGGACAGGCGGCCACGCGACCCGGCCCGCCATCAGCCCAGCCGGGTGGTGGGGGTGGAAGCGGGCGACCCGGCCCGCCGTCAGCCCAGCCGGGTGGTGGGGGTGGAAAGCGGGCGACCCGGCCCGCCGTCAGCCCAATCGGGTGGTGGGGGAGGTGGAGAAGCGGGCGGCGATTGCCTGCTTGAGGCCGTGGGGGAAGTTGTGCTGGACGCGTTGGTGGGCGGCGAACAGGCCCCGCTGGCCGGCAGGGTCGCCGGCGAACGCCGCCGCCGCGCGCTCCGGGTCCACGTTGGCGACAGCCAGGATGGCGCCGGTGACGCCGAGCGCACCGGCCATGATCAGGAGCGGCGCGGCGCCGACGTAGAGCCAGCGGTCGTAGACCTCGAGCTCGGCCAGCAGGCGATCCGGGTCGCCGCTCGAGTCCTTCACGCCCTGGACGGGGAGCTCGGCGAGCAGGTCAAGGGGGATGCCGGGTGGTGAGGTTTGCGGGAAGTGGTAGGCGAGCGCCGGCAGCTCGCCGGCCGCCTCGACCACCGCCTGGTAGTAGGGCCGGGGGTCGGCGGTACGGGGCGGGCAGAGCGCCAGCACGGCGTCGGCTCCGGACTCGCGGGCGTCGCGGGTCAGGGCGGCCGCCTGCCGGGCCGATGGGCCGCCGGTCCCGGCCACCACCGGGATGCCGGACGGCACGGCCTTCCGGGTCTCGGTCAGCAGCTCGATGCGCTCCTCGGAGGTCAGCGCGGCCGCCTCGCCGGTCGACCCGGCCACCACAACGGCACGGATCCCCAGCTCGACCAGGTTCGCGGCATGGCCGGCGGTCGCCGTCGCGTCAACCTCGCCGGCGTCGTCGAACAAGGTGGCCAGCGCGACCCCCACCCCGGTGAACAGCGGCTCCGTCATCGTCCCGCGCCTCCTCGTCGTCACCCGTCCGCGGTCCGGCCCCGAACGCTCCGTCGCCAGTGTGCCCCGGGGTCGCCCGTCCCAGGCCATCGGATCGCTGGTCGCGTGCTCCGGTTCGGTGCTCTGGTCCCAGCCATCGCATCGCGGTCGCGTGCTCCGGTTCGGCGCACCGGAGGTCGTCGCGTGGTGTCGCGGTGCTCAGGCGCCCGGCTCTCCGCGTTCACCGCCTGCCTGGCATGGCTCGGGGTTTGCTCAGCCCGGCCTAGCTGCGTAAACTGTGTAAGGAAACACTGATGTTTCCAAAATAGCCAGGGAGGAGGAGCGCCATGACGGCCGAGCGTGCCGGTGGCACGAGGGACCGCATCCTCGTGCTCCTGCGCCGCCACGGGCGCCTTTCGGCGCCCCGGCTGGCCGAGCTGCTCCAGCTCACCTCGGTCGGGGTCCGGCGTCACCTTGCTCTGCTGGAGCGCGACGGCCTGGTCGTCTCCGCCACCGAGAAGCCCAAGCGGGGACGTCCGACTGCGGTGTACCGGCTCACCGACGCGGGCCTTGAGACCTTCCCGCGACACTACGACGAGGTCGCCAGTGAGGCGCTCGCCTTCCTCAAGGACCGCGACGCGGCCACGCTTGCCCAGTTCCTGGCCTGGCGCAACGAGCGACTGGCGGCCAGCTACGCCGGACGCGTGGTTGGCGCTACCCTGGCCGAGCGGACCGACGCCCTGGCCGAGGTCCTCAACGAGCAGGGCTTCATGGCCGAGGTCGAGCCGGCCGAAGGCGGCCTTCGTCTCTGCCAGCACAACTGCACGGTGGAGCACCTGGCCACCGAGCTGCCCGACCTTTGCGCATCCGAGGCCGAGCTGTTCGAGCGCCTGCTCAAAACGCCGGTCGAGCGCGAGATGACCATCGTCGAAGGCGCCGTGCGCTGCGTGACCCGCATCGACACCGGCACCCGAGGCACACGAATGCAGCACCGGACCACCCCGGCCCCCAACCGCAAGGCGACAAGGAGCTCAGCCTGATGGCAACCGAAGCGCGAGATCTGACGGCCGAGGCGCTGGAGCGGATCAACCCCGTCCCGGAGAACGTCGACCTGGGCGCCTACAAGTATGGCTGGCACGACCCGGTGAACTCCGTCTTCACGCCCAAGCGAGGGCTGTCCCATGACGTCGTCGAGGAGATCTCGGCGATGAAGCAGGAGCCCGAGTGGATGCGGAAGTTCCGCCACAAGTCCCTGGACTACTTCCTGCGCCGGCCCATGCCACAGTGGGGCGGCGACCTGGACCAGATCGACTTCGACAACATCTTCTACTTCCTGCGCGCCACCGAGAAGCAGGCCACTTCCTGGGACGACCTGCCCGCCGACATCAAGAACACCTACGACCGGCTGGGCATCCCCGAGGCCGAGAAGCAGCGCCTGATCGCCGGCGTGGCTGCCCAGTACGAGAGCGAAGTGGTGTATCACAAGGTCCGCGAGGACCTGGAGGAGCAGGGTGTCCTGTTCCTGGACACCGACACCGCGCTGCGGGACCACGAGGACCTGTTCCGCGAGCACTGGGCGACGGTGATCCCGCCCAACGACAACAAGTTCGCGGCGCTCAACTCGGCCGTGTGGTCGGGCGGGTCGTTCATCTGGATCCCCGAGGGCGTCCACATCGAGATCCCGCTGCAGGCCTATTTCCGGATCAACTCCCAGAACATGGGCCAGTTCGAGCGGACCCTGATCATCGCCGAGCCCGGCTCCAGCGTGCACTACGTCGAGGGCTGCCTGCCGGCCGGCGAGCTGGTCGCCGCCGCGGACGGTGGCCATCGGCCCATCGAGACGATCCGGGTCGGCGACCACGTCCTCACCCACGAGGGCCGGTCGGCGCGCGTCAAGGCCGTGCAGGTCCGCGAGCATCGTGGCCCGCTCTACACCTTCGTTCCCGTCTCGCCCGAGAACGCCTTCCGGGTGACCGCGGAGCACCCGCTCCTGGTCGTGCCGCGGGAGGCCGCTCTGGTGCGGCGCGCCCCCCGCAACGGCTGGAAGCCGGAGGCGGACACGGCGAAGCTGCTTGCCGCCACCCCGACGTGGTCGGCGGCCAAGGATGTCCGGGAGGGCGATTTCCTGGTCTTCCCCAAGCCGAAGCACACCCCGGCACGGACGGTGCTGCCCCTCGCCTTCGCTCGGCTGGCCGGCTACTACCTCGCCGACGGCTCCGCCAGCCTGACCAACGGGTTCAAGTCCTTGGCGTTTTCCCTCAACCTCGACGACCGTGAGTCGGTCGACGAGATCCGCCGTCTCTGCAAGGAGCTGTACGACGCCGAGGGCTCCATCCTCTGGAACGAGCAGAAGCACGAGGCGCGCGTGCTGGTCTACACCAAGGCCGGCTACGACGCGATGCGCCAGCATGTCGGGACGCGCTCCCGCACCAAGGTGCTGTCGCCGGACCTGCTCGGACAGGATGAGACGTTCCTCCGCAACCTCGTGGAAACCTATCTCCGCGGCGACGGGAACCTCACCATCCGGAATGGCGCGAGCTGGCGGCGGGCGAACACGACCTCCCGCGTCCTGGCGTTCCAGCTCCAGGCGATCCTGGCGCGGCTGGGGCACTACGCCACGGTGAGCCTGGACCGTCGCGCCGGCCCTGGTGAGATCCTCGGTCGCCAGGTCGTCCGTCACGCCCTCTACCGGGTCCAGTGGACCGAGGGTGGGCGCGGGCCTCGCCTGGTCCGCGATGCGGGTGGCCACTTCCTGGTGCCGGTACAGCGCATCCGGGTGGAGGAGTTCGCAGGCCTGGTGCACAACCTGGACGTGGAGGCCCCGGACAGCTACCTCGCCGGTGGTTTCGCGGTGCACAACTGCACCGCCCCCATCTACTCCTCGGACTCGCTGCACTCCGCGGTGGTGGAGATCATCGTCAAGCCGCACGCCAAGGTGCGGTACACGACCATCCAGAACTGGTCGAACAACGTCTACAACCTGGTCACCAAGCGGGCCGCCGCCTACGAGGGCGCGACCATGGAGTGGATCGACGGGAACATCGGCTCCAAGCTGACGATGAAGTACCCGGCCGTGCTGCTGCTCGGCGAGCACGCCCACGGCGAGATCCTCTCGGTCGCCTTCGCCGGCAACGGCCAGCATCAGGACGCCGGGGCCAAGCTGACCTTCGCGGCGCCCAACACCACCGGGCAGATCATCTCCAAGTCGATCTCCCGCGACGGCGGCCGCACCTCCTACCGCGGCCTGGTCAAGGTCGAGGAGGACTCGCCGGGCGTGCGGGTCAACGTCCGCTGCGACGCGCTGCTGCTGGACGAGGAGTCGCGCTCCGACACCTACCCCTACACCGACGTCAAGGAAGAGGACGTCACCCTCGGTCACGAGGCCACCGTCTCCAAGATCGGCGACGACCAGCTCTTCTACCTGCGGTCGCGGGGCCTTTCCGAGGCGGAGGCGACGGCGATGATCGTGCGCGGCTTCATCGAGCCCATCTCCAAGGAGCTCCCGATGGAGTACGCGCTCGAGCTGAACCGCCTCATCGCGCTGCAGATGGAAGGGGCGGTCGGCTAGGGGTGGCCACCGAGACGCTGACTCTGAAGGGGCTCGACCAGGAGGCGGTGACCGCCTGGTCGCGGGCCCTCGGCGACCCCGACTGGTTCCGCGCCCGCCGGCTGGAGGCGCTGGCCGCCCTCGGCAAGCTGGAACGGCCGAGCAACCGCGAGGAGGCCTGGCGCTTCACCGACCCCAAGCGCGCCGGTCTCGACCGCCACCCGATCCTGCGGTCCAGCGCTGACGCCGGCGCCACGGGCGCGGGCACGCGAGTGCTGGCCGCCGGCCATGGCGACGCCGCCCGAGGCGGCGACGTGGCCGGGACCGAGCTGGAGCCGGCCGGGCTGGTCGCCACCGTCGACGGCGCCACCGCCGGGGCGTTCCTGGACCCGGCCCTGGCCGAGCAGGGCGTGGTCCTCACCGACCTCGCCACCGCCCTGCGCGAGCACGCCGGCCTGGTCGAGCCGCGCTTCATGACCGCGGCGGCCCCGTTCGGCGAGGACTGGTTCCTGGCCCTGCACGCCACCCTGGTCACCGCCGGCGCGTTCCTGTACGTGCCGCGCGGGGTCGAGGTGGTGGCGCCGCTCGGCGCCCTGTACCGGCGCACCGGCGCCGGGGCGAGCTTCGCCCACACGCTGGTGGTGGTCGAGCCGGAGGCCTCGCTCACCCTGGTGCAGCAGCACGGCTCGCCGGAGGCGCTGGACGGGCGG
>DASYSE010000059.1:0-34509 GCA_036003705.1 Actinomycetes bacterium
TCGGCGAAGAACACATCGATCAGGTGGACCCGGCCCTGACGGACCAGCAGGTTGGCCGGCTTGATGTCGCGGTGGGCCAGCCCGGCGTCCCACAGCCGCCGGATGATGCGCAGGCCGTCGTCGATGATGGCCTGGTCGACCCGGTCGACCTCGCCGAGCTCCTTGGCGTCGTCGAAGAACTCGGTGACCACGATGTACTCGCGCTCGGGGGTGATCTCCACCAGCCCGAACGGCTCGGGGCTGCGCACCCCCGCCCCATACATCAGCCGCAGGGCGTAGTCCTCCTGCTGGACCAGCCGCCGCACGGTGTTGAACGGCTTCTCGTCCTCCAGGCGGCCGTACAGCAGCGTCCTGCCCAGCTTGTACCAGCGGTCGGAACGCAGGTGGCTGCGGGCATACAGCTTGGCGAACAGCCAGCTCTCCGGATCGCCCTTGACCCGGATGCGCAGGGGTGTCGAGCCGGCCGACCCCGACAGCCCGAACGGCTTGATCTCGGCCACCTGCACGCCGAGCTGGTCTTCGAGGGCTCGGTGGATGGCCTGGCCGCGGCGGCCGCCGACGTCCAGGTGGGCGGAGCGGCCGCGCCGGTAGGCGACCGGGAAGACCTCGTTGGGGGTGATCAGCCGGAAGGCCACCAGCGGAATGGTGACCCCGATGATCGCGCCGACGATGGTGTCGCTCGGCGAGTTCACCGCCAGGTAGATCAGCGAGAGCGACAGCGCGCCGACCAGCACGGCGATGACCGGCTTGGCGAGCTGGCGCGGCCGCCCGCGTGGCACCAGCGAGTAGAGCATGCCGACCACGGTGGCGGTGAACACCGCCACCGGGCGGGAGGGGTGGGCGTAGCCGCTCCAGTCGCCCAGGATCTCGACGGCGAGGGGACGGGGCCACACGAAGGCGTAGGCGAAGAAGGCGGTGAGCGCGGTCACGGTCAGGGTGGCGCCCAGGAACACGAACAGGTGCCGGAACCGGCGCAGGACCACCAGCACGGTCACCGTCGACCAGAACAGGACCCGGATCGTCCAGAGGGAGCCGAGCGCGTGCACCGTCTGCATGACGTCGGTGAGCAGCGCCGTTCGCAGCCCGGCGAACCACTGGACCACCGCGTCGTCGGCCTCCAGGACCAGGATGGCCGTGCGCCGGTTGGTCAGGATCGCCGTCCACACCAGCAGCACCACGCCGGCCGCGGTCAGCCACAGCTGGCCGCTGCGGTTCAGCGTCCGTGGCAGCGGCGGGGCCTCGCCCGACGGCCGCCGCCGGCGGCCCGCACGCGAGATCCGCTGGGGTCGGCTGACCACCACCGGCTCATCCGCTCCAAGTGGTGGCTGCCGCACCGTCGGTTCCATGAACAGGAGGGTAACCTGTGGGAACACCTCGGAACAGGAGAACCGGCATGCATCACGGCGCCCCGCGGCCCGCGGCCGCGCCGATCCTGATGCTCGTCCTGTTCGTCCTGCTGGCCGGCGGCTGCCAGCGCGGCCAGTCCCCGCCGACGCCCGAGGACCCGCGGCGGCCGACCATCCAGCTTGCCTCCTTCGACTTCCCGGAGAGCGAGATCCTCGGCGAGCTGTACGGGCAGGCCCTGCGACAGCACGGCTTCCCGGTCGAGCTGGTGGTCCAGCTCGGGGCCCGCGAGGTGGTCGCGCCGGCCCTGGAGCAGGGCAAGGTCGACATGGTGCCGGAGTATCTCGGGTCGGCGCTCAACTTCCTCAACGACCGCGACCGGGTGGCCACCGCCGACGCCCGCCTCACCCACGCCCGGCTCGAGCAGGCCTTCGCGCCCCGCGGGGTCAGCGTGCTCGCCTTCGCCCCCGCCCAGGACCGCAACGGCTTCGTGGTCACCGGTGACCTGGCCCGCCGCCACGGCCTCGAGAAGATCAGCGACCTGGCCCCGATGGCCGGCCGGCTGGTCTTCGGCGGCCCGCCCGAGTGCCCGCAGCGTCCCCTGTGCCTCAAGGGCCTCCAGGACCTCTACGGGCTCCGGTTCGCGCGCTTCGAGGCGATGCCGTCGCGGGCGGTCACCGCGGCGGTGCTGGATTCCGGCGAGATCGACGTCGGCATGATCGAGACCACCGACCCCAACCTGATCGAGGCCGACCTGGTCCAGCTGGCCGACGACCGCAACCTCCAGCCGGCCGACAACGTGGTCCCGGTGGTCCGCCGCGAGGTCCTCGACGCCTACGGGCCGCCGGTGATCACGCTGCTGAACGCGGTCAGCGCCCAGCTCACCACCGCCGAGCTGACCAAGCTCAACCGCCAGGTGGCCGAGGGCCGGCCGGCCGCCGACGCCGCGGCGGCCTGGCTGGGAGCACACACGATCACCCGGTAGCCGCCCTGGCGGGATCACCCGCGCCATGGCACAGGCGCTCTTGAGTGGCGGTGGGGGGAGCCGGAGCTCCCCCCACATGGAACGAGGACCCACCTATCGTTGTCCCGCCAGAGCACCGGCGATCGAGCTTGAGAAGGGCGGGCGGAGCACGCCGGCGTCGGTGATGAAGGCGGTGATCAGGGCCGCCGGGGTGATGTCGAAGGCAGGGTTCCAGACACCGGCCGCCTCGGGCGCCAGGCGGGCGCCGGCGACGATGCTGACCTCCGCGGCCGGGCGCTGCTCGATGACGATCTGGCCGCCATCGGCGGCCGCGGGATCGAATGAGGACAAGGGGCCGACGACGTAGAAGGGGATGCGGTTGGCGTCGGCCACCACGGCCAGGCTGTAGGTGCCGATCTTGTTGGCGGTGTCGCCGTTGCCGGCCACCCGGTCGCAGCCGACCACCACGGCGTCGACCAGGCCGCCCGCCATGGCCGCGCCGGCCGCCGTGTCGGCGACCACGGTGACCGGGATGCCGGCGTTGACCAGCTCCCAGGCGGTGAGGCGGGCGCCCTGGAGCAGCGGCCTGGTCTCGGAGGCGAGCACCTCGACCGGCTCCCCCGCGGCCGCCTTGGCGTAGACGACGCCCAGCGCCGTGCCAATCCCCGCAGTGGCCAGCCGCCCGGTGTTGCAGTGGGTCAGCAGCCGGCGGTGCGAGACCAGCTCGGCCCTCCCGGCCTCGCCGATCCGCCGGCAGGCCGCCCGGTCCTCCTCGAGCACGCGCACGGCCTCGTCGAGGGCCAGCCGGCGCAGCTCGGCCGCGCTGGCGGCGCCCGCCGCGGCGGCGGCCACCCGGCGGACGGCCCAGCGCAGGTTCACGGCGGTCGGCCGGGCCGCCTCCAGGGAGCTGGCGGCCCGCTCCAGGCTGGCCCTGGCCGCGGCCAGCCCGGCCGGCCCTGGTTGGAGCGGGCCGGCCTCGGCCAGGCCGAGCACCAGCCCGAACGCGCCCACCACCCCGATGGCCGGCGCGCCCCGCACCGCCAGCCGCCGCAGCGCGTCCACCACCTCGGCGACCGTCGTCAGCTCGCACACCACCAGCCGCCCGGGCAGCAGCGTCTGGTCGACGATCTCCAGCCGGCCGTCCCGCCAGCCGACGGCGCTCCGCGGCAGCTCGGCGTCCATGGGGCGATGCTACCGTCGGCCGGCTTCGCGGTCCTGCCACGATGGTGCGATCATGCCTGCAACCACCAGTTGCCGGGACTGGGGGGAGGATGCGGTTGGCCATGCCCGTGCGGTCGAGCTGGGCCCGTTTGCTGCTGGCGGCCCTGGCCCTGGTTGCGGTGGCGTGCTCCGAACCGGGCGCCACCCTGCCGAAAGCGCCCGGCACCACCGGCGCGGGGCCGACAGCCGCCGGGGCGCTCCCCGACGGCTGCGCCGGCGACGCCCCCTCCCCCACCAACGCACCGGTGGCGTTCGTGGCCGGCGGCCGGGCGTGGGCGGCAACGCCCGACGGCCGCCGGTTGTGGTGCCTGTTCGAGGTGCGCAAGCCGGGCCCGTTCCTGTGGGGCCCACGCGGCGACCGGGTGGTGCTGGACGGGCTGGAGGTCCGCGGGGTCGGCGCCCGGGTGTGGCGGCCGGCCCGCGGGATCGAGACGGTCTCGGTGACCTGGCTCGGGGCGACCGGGAACGCGCTCGCCTTCGTCACTCCCGGCCGCCTCAACCTCGCGTCGGCCTCCCTCGGCTCGATCGACCTGCGCGAGCTCACCCCGTTGCGGGGACCCACCTACCTGGCGGTGGCCGGCCACCCGTCAGGGCAGGCGCTGGCGTTCGTGATCGAGCAGCGGGGCGGCTACGAGATCTGGATGGCCAGCAACGCCGGCAGCGGCGAGGTCCGGCTGGTCGCCCCGACCCCGGCCCGGCTGGGACCGCTGGCCTTCTCGGCCAGCGGCAAGGCGCTCTACTACGGCAGCAGGCTGCCCGACGGCAGCCGCCGGCTCGAGGTCTTCTCGCTGGCCGAGCGCAGACGCCTGGAGCCGGCCTGGAGGGGCAAGCGGGACGTGCTGGCCATCGTCGGGCGGCGTGACCCGGCCGCCACCCAGCTGGCGATCGACACCGGCAGCGGCTGCGGCGACCGCCGGGCCGACCTCTCGGGGCTGGACGGCCGTTCCGGCCGGCCGCTGCTGCCGGCGGCGACCAGGCCGACCAGCGCCGTCGGCTGGCTCGACAGCCGCAGGGTGCTGCTGCTGGAGGGCGGCTGCGAGGGGCCGTTCGACCTGTGGGTGGTCGACCTCGGGGGCCGCGAGCCGGTGGCCATCGCCCGCGGGATCGGCCAGGCGGCGCTGCGCCGTTCCGACCCCCGGCCGGTCCCGGCCGCCCCCGACCTGGCCGCGCTGGCCCAGGCCGGCGGGTAGCGCCAGGCCGGTTCCCCCTCATCCGGAGGCCGGTCCGGTGAACCTGGGTGGGCGCTTGTCGCGGAACGAGGCCACCCCTTCGCGCACGTCCGGCCCGGAGAAGCCCAGGAACTCCAGCGCCAGCGAGGTGTCGAACACCGGTCCGGCCATGCGCAGCCAGTTGTTGAGGGCGTACTTGGTCCAGCGGATGGCGCTCTGGGAGCCGCTGGACAGCTTGACCGCGACCTCGAGGGCGACCTGGTGCAGCTCGGCGTCGTCGACGCAGCGCGCCACCAGCCCGATCCGTTCGGCCTCCTCGCCCGAGACGGGCTCGCACAGCAGCAGGTGGTACTTGGCCTTGGCCATCCCGCACAGCAGCGGCCAGACGATCGCCGCATGGTCGCCGGCCGCCACCCCCAGGCGGGTGTGGCCGTCGATGATGCGGGCCGAGCGGGCCGCGATCGACACGTCGGCGAGCAGGCCGACCACCAGCCCGGCCCCGACCGCGGGGCCGGCCATGGCCGACACCACCGGCTTGGAGCAGTTGAGCAGGTTGTAGACCAGGTCGCGGGCCTCGCGGAGGACCCGGATGCGGACCTCGAAGTCGTCGGCCATGTCGGCGACCAGGTCGAGGTCGCCGCCGGCGGAGAAGGCGTCCCCGGCCCCGCGGACGACCACCGCCCGAACGTCGGGGTCGCGGTCGATCTCGGTCCAGATGCCGGCCAGGTCGCGGTGCATCTGGTGCCCGGCGGCGTTGAGCCGTCCGGGGGCGCTCATCACCACCCGCAGGACCCCGTCGGCGGGCCACTCCAGCTGCAGGCTCGGGAAGGCGGCATAGCGGTCTGGCATCGGGTCTCCCTCGACGTCGTGGGCGCTGCAGCGGTCATGGTGGCAGACCGCCCGTTCGGCTGAGGAACGCCTCGTCGGGACGACCGCCATCGCCGATCGGATCCGCACATGGTTTGATACCGGACGTCGGAGTTCCCGGCCCGGGGTGACAGGTGGGAGGCCCGAGAAGATGGCAGGTTCTCCCCTGCTCCAGATGGAGCAGGTCAACAAGTTCTTCGGTGACCTGCACGTGCTCCAGGACGTCGACCTCAGCGTGGACGCCGGCGAGGTGGTGATCGTGGTCGGCCCCTCCGGCTCCGGCAAGTCGACCCTGTGCCGGACGATCAACCGGCTGGAGCCGATCGACGGCGGCACCATCCGCCTCGACGGCCGGCCGCTGCCCAGCGAGGGCAGGGAGCTGGCCCGCCTCCGCTCCGACGTCGGCATGGTCTTCCAGCAGTTCAACCTGTTCGCGCACATGCGCGTGCTCGACAACGTCACCCTTGGGCCGATCAAGGTCCGGGGCCAGTCCCGGCAGGAGGCCGAGCGCCGCGGCCGCGAGCTGCTGGCCCGGGTCGGCGTCGAGAACCAGGCCCACAAGATGCCGGCCCAGCTCTCGGGCGGCCAGCAGCAGCGGGTGGCGATCGCCCGTGCCCTGGCCATGGACCCCAAGCTGCTGCTGTTCGACGAGCCGACCTCGGCGCTGGACCCGGAGATGATCAACGAGGTCCTGGACGTGATGCGCGACCTGGCCGCCGCGGGCATGACCATGGTGGTGATCAGCCACGAGATGGGGTTCGCCAGGTCGGCGGCCAACCGGGTCGTGTTCATGGACGGCGGCCGGATCCTGGAGACGGCGGCACCGGAGGAGTTCTTCGCCGACCCGCGGACCGAGCGGGCCAAGGATTTCCTGTCCAAGATCATCAGTCACTGACCGGGCGGCCCGGCCGCCCCAGGCAAGGAGGGAACCACTCATGCTGCTACGACGCTCGACCAGCCTGGTGGGGATCGTGCTGGTCCTGATGCTGGCCGCGGCCGCCTGCGGCGGCGACGACGAGGGCGGCGGCCAGACCAACCAGGGCGCCAGCTTCCCCGCGGGCTCGACCATGGCCAAGCTCAAGGAGGCCGGCAAGGTTCGGGTCGGCACCAAGTTCGACCAGCCGCTGTTCGGGCTCAAGAACCTGGAGGGCGTCCCGGAGGGCTTCGACGTCGAGATCGCCAAGCTGATCGCCGGCGAGATGGGCATCCAGGCGGGCAACATCGAGTGGATCGAGGCGGTCTCGGCCAACCGGGAGCCGTTCATCCAGCAGGACAAGGTCGACTTCGTGGTCGCCACCTACACCATCAACGACAAGCGCAAGCAGGTGGTCGACTTCGCCGGCCCCTACTACGAGGCCGGCCAGGACATCATGGTCGCCAAGGGCAACCCGGAGGGTATCGGCGGTCCCGACGACCTCGCCGGCAAGAAGGTCTGCTCGGTGACCGGCTCGACCCCGGCCGAGAACATCCGCACCAACTACCCCAAGGCCGACCTGACCGAGTTCGACGTCTACTCCAAGTGCGCCGAGGCCCTCAAGAACGGCCAGGTCCAGGCCGTGACCACCGACAACGTCATCCTGCTCGGGCTGATCAGCAAGGACCAGGAAGCCTTCGAGCTGGTCGGCAAGCCGTTCACCAAGGAGCCGTACGGCATCGGGGTCAAGAAGGGCGACACCCAGTTCCGCAGCTTCATCAACGACACCCTTGACAAGGCCTTCCAGGACGGGCGCTGGCTGGCCGCCTGGGACGCCACCGCCGGCAAGGTGGCCACCGACAAGCCGACCCCGCCGACGATCGACCGCTACTGAGCCGAGCCGGCCGGAGGGCCGGGACATGGATGCCGGAGGGCCGGGACATGGACGCGATCCTCGACAACCTCGACGCCTACCGGCAGGGGTTCGTCACCACGCTGGCGCTGACGGTGGTGTCGACGGTGCTGGCGCTGACGCTCGGCACGCTGCTGGCGGCCATGCGGGTGTCCCCGATCCCGACCCTCCGCGCCGCCGGCGCGGCCTACGTGGAGGTGGTGCGCAACACCCCGCTCACCGTGGTGTTCTTCTTCGCCGTGTTCGTCCTGCCCCAGCTCGACATCGGCCTGTCGTTCTTCGTGTTCGCGGTGATCGCAGTGAGCGTCTACCACGCCGCCTTCTTCTGTGAGTCGGTGCGGTCGGGCGTCAACTCGGTCGGGGTCGGGCAGGCCGAGGCGGCCCGCTCCATCGGCCTCACCTTCACCCAGTCGCTGCGGCTGGTGATCCTGCCCCAGGCCTTCCGGACGGTGGTCCCGCCGCTGATCAACGTGGTCATCGCCCTGACCAAGAACACCTCGATCGCGGCCGCCTTCGGGGTGGTCGAGCTGACCGCGATCGGCACCCGGCTGGCCAACGCCAACGGCGACGCGGTGCTCGCCATCCTGGCCGGCGTCGCCGTGTGCTACCTGGTGCTGACCCTGCCGTCGGGGTGGCTGGCCGGCCAGCTCGAGCGCCGCGTGGCGGTGGCGCGATGACCGAGGCCGTCCTCTACGACGCCGTCGGGCCGCGCGGGCGGCGCCGCATCCTGGTCGGCAGCGTGGCCGGCCTGCTGCTGCTGGCGGTCGTGATCGGGGCGGCGGTGGCCAGGCTGGCCGCCAAGGGCGGGTTCGAGGCCGACCTGTGGCGGGTGCTGACCCGTGGCGACGTGCAGCGGCTGCTGGGCCGCGGCCTGGCCGCGACCCTGCGCGCCGCCGCCTTCGCGATGGTCCTGTCGATGACGGTGGGCGCCGTGCTGGCGGTCGCGCGCCTGTCCCGGCGGGGCTGGCTGGCAAGGCCGGCCGGCGCCTGGGTCGAGCTGTTCCGGGGCCTGCCGCTGCTGCTGCTGATCCTGTTCCTGTTCCTCGGGCTGCCCGCGGTCGGCGTCACCATCTCCACCTTCTGGACCCTGGTCGCCGGCCTGACGCTCTACAACAGCGCCGTGCTCGGGGAGATCTTCCGGGCCGGGATCCTGTCGCTGCCAACCGGCCAGACCGAGGCCGCCTACGCGATCGGCCTGCGCCGGGGACAGACCCTGCGCATGATCCTGCTCCCCCAGGCGGTCCGGCGCATGCTGCCGGCCCTGATCAGCCAGGCGGTCACGCTGCTCAAGGACACCTCGCTGGGGTTCGTGATCGGCTACGCCGAGCTGCTGCGCAACGGCCGCAACGCGGTCGAGTTCCTGGGCGGGAAGTACTCGATCCCGATCTACACCGCCATCGCGGTCGTCTACATCGCGGTCAACGCCTCGCTGTCGTTCCTGGCCCGATGGCTGGACCGGCGCACCAGGCGGCAGATCGGGCCCACCGTGCAGCCGAGCGTGGCCGACGAGGCGGCCTAGGTACCCGGCTCGTCCGGCTCGCCGCTCAGCTCCAGCAGCGCGAAGCTGAGCGGCGACTCGGGGTGGGCCGAGTGGCAGGTGAGCAGGCGGGGGTCGGCGGTCCGGGTGGCGTGGACCACGACCCGGAGGCGGCCGCCGTCGGGGCGGCGGAACCGGACCGAGACCATGCCGCCGCCGAGCCGGTCGCGGCCGTCGACGGCGAGGTCGCCGATGCCGAGCAGGCCGGTGTGGCGGCGCGCGAACCATTCGGCGGCCTGGACGGTCGGCGGGTCGGCGCAGCGGCCCCGGTAGTGGTCCAGGTCGATCGTCCCCCGCCGGTGCAGGCCGACCACCCGCTGCGCGTTGCCGGCATCGACCCGGCCGAAGTAGTGGCCGTCGGGCAGGCAGACCAGGTTGCCGGCGAACCGGTCGCCGCCCACGTGGGAGCTCTCCCAGACCTGCTCCTGGAACGCCTCGGCGAGGGCCAGGGCCAGCGGGCGCCCGTAGGTGGCGCAGCAGCGGTCGTGGCGGCCGTTGGTGCAGACCAGGTAGACCGGCTCGTCGGCCGGCTCGCCGAAGCCGGGCCGCTCGCCGGCCACCACCTTGGCCATGTCCAGGTCCAGCAGCTCGGCCGGGTCGTCAAGCCGCCGCCATTCGACCCAGCGCTGGCGCCCACCGGTGTGGGCCAGGAAGCAGCCGTAGGGCTGGCTCGCGCCCCGTCCCGGCCGGCGGATCAGCAGCAGGCGGGCGTGGGCTGCCCTGGCCGCCCGGTCGAGCGCCCGGGCCAGGTCGCGGTCGAGCCGGCTCTCCATGACCGCCTCCCCGCCCCACGGCCCCGGCTGCTCCAGCAGCACCCAGCCCCGAACCCGGGAGGCGCTGCCGTACAGCGGCTCGTCCAGGGCCCGCGACAGGGTCGCGCAGGGAAGCGCCTCAGCCAACGGCGGTTGGCTCCAGCAGCCCCTCCCGGACCAGCCGGCGGACCAGCACCAGCCGGCTCGGCCCGTCCAGGTGCCCGGCCAGGTCGGCCGCGGTGAAGCCGCCGGAGCCGAGGATGTGGCGCATGGCCGGCTCCAGCCCGGCCGGCATGGCCAGGGTCCGGTCGCCCAGCAGCAGCTCCAGTCGGTCGCCGGCAACGCGCAGCCGGCAGGTGGCGCCCGGCCGGCGGCGGACCTCGGTGGCGTCGTCCAGCTGGTCGAGCGCCAGCAGGAGCCGCAGCTGCCCTCGGAGCGGTGGCGGCCGGTTGGACCAGAATCGATCGCTGGCCCGGTCGGCGACCCGGCCCAGGTCGACCTTGTCGAGGAATCGCCGCAGCTCGGCCACCCGCTCGGCCAGGCTGGCGGTCAGGGCCCGCGGGTCGGAGGCGAACCCGACCGGCAGGCCCTCCCGGAACCATGCCTCCTCGGTGGCCAGCTCGACCACCTCACGCAGCAGCTCGTTCCAGTTGTAGGTGAGCATGCCGACGGTCAGGTGCAGCGAGGCGGTCGCGGCGGTCCTGGCCGCGTGCCGGAAGCCGCGGGGCACATACAGGCAGTCGCCTGGGGCGAGCTCGGCGTCGACCTGGGGCGCCTCGGTGGGCGCATCGGCGCCGGGCGGCAGCTGCTTCTGGTGCCCGAGCGGGAACGGCACGGCCGCGTCCCAGACCTGCCACAGCTTGCGGCCGTGGACCTGGAGCACGAACACGTCGTGGGTGTCGTGGTGGACGCCCAGGCCGCGCGAGGACGGCGGGGTCAGGTAGGCGTTGACCTGCACCGGGTGGGTGAGGAACAGCTCCAGCTCGCGGCAGAAGGCGGTCAGGGGCGCCCAGGAGCGGTGCAGGCTCTGCAGCACGATGGTGGCGCCGCCGTGGAACTGGTCGAAGACCTTGCCCGGGTCGGCCAGGTCGGCCAGCGGCTGGGAGCCCATCCGGCCGGACTTGGTGTAGGCCGCGGGCGGCAGCGGCTTGCCGTCCTTGACCATCCGGAACGCCGGGACCCGGGGCGAGCTGGTGGCCAGGATGCGGTCGACGTCGTCCAGCGAGAGCAGGTCGTCGAACCCGTCGGGCCCGGCCCCGCGGCGCAGCAGCGGGGCCTTGGCCCAGTGGTCGCGGACGAACGCCGCCGGGTCGCCGGCGCAGCGCTCGATCGCGGGGATGCTACCGGTCGGTGGTGTCGGCATTCTCACCCGTGTCGCCGCCGAAGCCGCCACCGCCGCCGTCGGTGGTGTCGGTGGTGTCGCCGCCCTCGCCGCTGTCGGTGCCGTCGGCGTCGCCGTCGCCGCTGTCGCCGTCGGTGCCGTCGGTGCCGTCACCGTCGGTTCCGTCGGCGTCCTGGGGGTCGGCGACGGTGGCCGTCGGCGACCAGCCGGTGCCCTTCGCGTCCTCACGCCAGGTGGTGACGATGTCCTCGTCCTCGACGCTGGTCATGTGATCGCTCATGCCAGACCTCCGTGGCTGGGCTGTTGGGACAGGTACGCTAGCACCCGAAGGCGCGCCGAGACAGTCGAGCTCAGGTGAGCGCCCCGACGACCTCACGGTAGACCTGCCTGGCCTCCTCCTGGGTGTCACCGATGCAGGTCACGCCCATCTTGCCGTGCTCGCGGAGCGCCCCGAGCAGGTGCATGGTGACCCCGGTGCGGTGCCGGTGGTGGTAGCCGAGGCCGAGCCGGGAGACCTCCTCGATGACCTCCTGGGGTCGCCGCCCGACCAGCCTTGCCGACTTGAGGTTGTCGGTGGCCAGGTACGACTTGGCCCGGTCGCCGGCCACCAGCTGGCCGCTGGCCGGGTCGTAGCGGCCGTCGGTGATCAGCGAGGCCATGCCGAACGGGTGGGTGGTGCCGCCGACCCGGAGGTTGATCTCGGCCAGGTAGACCTGCTGGCGGGCGCTCCGCGGCACCACGAAGAAGTCCACCCCGAAGTAGCCGATCACCCCGCGCGCGGCCAGCACCCTGCCCACCCGCTCGGCCGCGGCCCGGATCTGGCTGCGGTAGGTCGGGTCGGCGGGGAAGCGGCAGCCCAGGTAGACCTGGCGGTTGGGACCGCCAAGGACCTGGCTGTGGGTGGAGAGGACCAGCGGCACGCCGCCGGGGAGGATGCGCAGCTGGACGCTCGGGGAGACCATTCCGGGGGCAGCCAGCAGCTCCTCGACCACCGCGCCGCCCTCGGCGATCTTGGCCGCGAACGACGACCAGGATTCCTCCTCGGCGCAGAACACCACCGGGGAGTCCAGCAGCGAGCCATTGTGTCCGCCCAGGTCGACCACCGCGTTGCCCTGGCCGGAGAAGCCGTCGTTGAGCTTGATGACGACGGCTTCGACCGGCGGGACGACCCGCCGCTTCAGGTGCCTGGCGGCTGCCTCCACCGCCTCGACCGAGCGCAGGTCCTCGGCGCCGTCCAGCACCGGCACCCCGGCCAGACGGGCGACCCGGCGCGAGCCCGTCTTGGAGCCGAGGCTGGCCAGCGCCGCCGGCGGCCCGTACAGGGGCAGGCCGAGCCGCTCCGACAGCTCCTGCTCGCTGGCGGTGACGTTGAACGGCTGGACGAACGCCCCGCCAGGGCCCTCACACAGCTCCCGCACCCGATCCAGCAGCTCGGGCCGGTCCAGCAGCTTGGCCGTGAGCGAGCGCGGGGCCGGGTCGCCGACGGCCAGCATGTGCAGGCGTGCCCTCGCCCCCGCCGGGTCGGGCAGGAAGCCGAGGTAGTAGTCGACCACCGCCTCCTCGACCGGCATCGAGGTCAGGTAGACGATCTTCACGCCGGGCCGGCGCAACAGCAGCAGCAGGAACAGCAGCCGCTCCTCGTAGTAGCCGATGCCGACGATCTTGCGCAGCTCGGCCGTGGGGAAGCTCAGCGACGGCAGCACCACCACCGTGCCCTCCCCCAGGTCGAGCGGGTCGCTCGCCGGGTACCGGACGGCGAAGGTGCGTCGCAGCTCCTCGAAGGGAACCATCGGGGGAGCAGACCACATAGTTAAAGATAACCAGTCCATGGTGGTGCGTGCATCCCCCGATTTTGCCGGATCGTCAAGTTCTGCGAGATCCGGCATGAGCCGGCCGGCGGCCGGACCGGCATCATGGGGGCATGACCCAGGCGATGACCTTCTACCACGCGGTCGGCGGCGAGCCGGCCTTCCGGCGGCTGGTCGCCGGCTTCTACCGCCGCGTCGCCGCCGACCCGGTCCTGCGCCCGCTCTATCCCGAGGAGGATCTGTCAGGCGCCGAGGAGCGGCTGCGGCTGTTCCTGATGCAGTACTGGGGCGGCCCGCACACCTACAGCGAGCGCCGCGGCCACCCGGCGCTGCGGATGCGCCATGCCCGGTTCGCCCTCGGCCCGGCGGAGCGGGACGCCTGGCTGCGCCACATGACCGCCGCCGTCGAGGAGCTCGACCTTTCTCCAGAGCTGGCCGCTCCCCTGCTCGAGTACCTGACCATGGCCGCCACCGCCCTGGCCAACCGGCCGGGGCCGCCGGCTGAAGGGCAGCCCGGCTCGTAGTGGAGGGACGCACGCTCACCGGCAGCAGTGGCGGGCGACCGCGTCGGCCAGCATGCGCAGGCCGGCCTTGAGGCCGGCCACCGGGACGCGCTCGTCGTCGCCGTGGAACAGGGAGGCGAAGTCGGGGTCGGTGGGCTCCAGCCGGATCGGGGCGAAGCCGTAGCAGGCCGTCCCCAGCCGCGACCAGTACTTGGCGTCGGTGAAGCCGGGCGTGACCGTCGGCACGGCCACCGCGCCCGGGTGGTGCTCGGCGACCACGCCGGCCAGGACCTCGTACAGCTCGGTCTCCGCGCTGACCACCGTCGGCGGGTGGCTGGGGGCGACCAGCTCCAGCTCGATCCCGGGACCGGCCAGGGCCCGCAGCTCGGCCAGCAGCTCGGCCTCGCTGGAGCCGATCGCGATGCGGCCGTCCAGCTCGGCCTCGGCCCGGCCGGGGATGACGTTGGTCTTGTGGCCGGCGTGCACCACCGTCGGGCTGGCGGTGTTGCGCAGCAGCGCGCCGAGCAGCCGGGCCATCCCCGGGTCGCGGACCCCCCGGCGCAGCACCGCGTTGGACCAGCGGGGGTGCAGCAGCAGGGGCAGCACCGCCCGGGCCGGCCGGCCCCGGACGGCCGCCAGCGCCTCCAGGAACCGCCGGACCTCCGGCGAGGGATGCAGGGGCAGCCGCCGACGGCCGACCCTGGCCAGGAACTCGGCCAGCCGGACCACGGCGTTGTCGTCGCGGGGGATGCTGCCGTGCCCGGTGGCCCCGGTGGCGGTGGCCCGCAGCCAGGCCACGCCCTTCTCGGCCACCTGGATCGGGTAGAAGGGCCGGCCGCCGAGGTAGAAGGTGGCCCCGCCGACCTCCCCGAGGGCGTGCCCGGCCCTGACCTTGTCCGGGTGCCGGTCGACCAGCCAGGCGCTGCCGGTGGCGCAGCCCGCCTCCTCGTCGGCCACCACCGCCAGCTTGAGGTCGCGCCGCAGGGGCATCCCGAGCCGGGCCAGCAGCCCGACCACGGCGACGCTCATGGCCACCATCTGCTTCATGTCGACCGCGCCCCGCCCCCAGACCGCGCCGTCGTGGACCTCCCCGGCGAACGGCGGGTGCCGCCAGCGGTCGGCCTCGGCCGCGACCACGTCGACGTGGCCGTTGAGCAGCAGCGGCGCCGAATCGTCGCCGGCCAGCCGCGCGACCAGGTTGGCCCGCCCGGTCACCGGCGACAGCACCTGCGGCTCGACCCCCAGACCGCGCAGGTGGTCGGCCAGGAATGCCACGCACTCGGCCTCGTTGCCCGGAGGGTTGGTGGTGTCGAACCGCAGCAGCGTCCGCAGCAGCTCGACCACCGCCCTGCCCTCCAGCTCCCAGTCGACCTGCTCGAGCACCGGGTGCATCGCGCCCTCCTGGGACATCCGCCGCCGGCTCGGAGAATGCCCGGCGTGACCAAGTAGATCCTCTGGGTCGAGGGCGACCTCGCCGGCCGCCAGGCCGACAAGGTCCACCGCCTCGGTCCCGAGGCGACCCGCCCCCACCGCTACAGCGACCGCGAGCTGGTCAGAGACTAGGCCCACCGGTCAGGCCGGGCACGGCGTCGCGGCCGCGTTGCGCGGTTGGGCGATTCTGCTCAAGCGGGGAGTGCTGCCGGTCGATCCGGTAGAGGTTGCCAACGCGAGCCCTCGGTCCGGTGCTGGCGCTCACCTCGGCGGCTCGGCTGCACCGGCGCCGGCTGGCTCCTTCTGGAAGGAGCGTCCTCAGCTTCATGCCGGCATCCCTGCCTCCGCCCCGCCACCTGCGTTCCCGCCCTCGCCGCCTGTCCACTCCCCTGCGCTGGCTGCTGCTGCTGGCCCTGACCGCGCCGCTGGTCGCCGGCGCGGCCGGTGGCGGCCAGCAGACCGCCGCGGCCGCGCCCGGCTCCCCGGCCGCGGTGGCGGTCCGGTTCGCCCTGGCCCAGCTGGGCAAGCCCTACCAGTGGGGCGCCAACGGCCCGGCCAGCTTCGACTGCTCCGGCCTGGTCCAGACCGCCTACAAGGCCGCCGGGGTCGGACTGCCCCGCGTCTCCCGCCAGCAGTACGGGGCTGGCAGGCTGGTCCCGCTCACCCGGCTGCGCGCCGGCGACCTGCTGTTCTTCGCCAGGGACACCGGCGACCCGCGGACCATCAACCACGTCGGCATGTACCTGGGCCGGGGCCGCATGGTGGAGGCGCCCAACCGCAGGGCGCCGGTCCGGATCGCCTCCATCTGGCGTCCCGGGCTGCTCGGCAAGGCGACCAGGCCGGCGGCCGGCCTGCGCGGGCTGCTGCCGGTCGAGCTCGGCGAGCGCAGCAACGCGGTCGTCGCCGTCCAGCTGCGGCTGACCGCCAACCGGCGGTGCGTTGCCGTCGACGGTGAGTTCGGCCCGTTGACCCGCCGGGCCGTGCTCGGCTTCCAGCGCGCCCACGGCCTCACCCCCGACGGCGTCGTCGGCCCCTCCACCTGGGGTGCCCTGGTCACCTATGGCCGCCAACGGAGCCCGGCCAGGTGCTAGGGCGAGCATGGCGGCCATGGCGCGGGCGCTCGTGGGTGGCGCTGGAGGGAAGCCGGAGCTGCCACCACATGGACCGGGGACCGCGCTATGGTTCCCAGCATGCAAGACCGAAGCGGCGGTCAGGTAGTCACCCAGCACCTGCTCGACAACGGCGTCGACGCCGCCTTCTGCGTCCCCGGTGAGAGCTTCCTGGCGGTGCTGGACGCGCTCTACGACGCCCCGATCCGGCTGATCACCTGCCGGCACGAGGCCGCGGCGGCCAACATGGCCGTCGCCTACGGCAAGCTCACCGGGCGTCCAGGGGTCTGCCTGGTCACCCGGGGGCCGGGGGCCACCCAGGCCAGCGTCGGGGTCCACACCGCCGCCCAGGACTCGGCCCCCATGCTGCTGCTGGTCGGGCAGGTCGGCCGGCGCGAGCGCGGCCGGGAGGCGTTCCAGGAGCTGGACGTGCCGGCGGTGTTCGGGCCGATGGCCAAATGGGCGGCCGAGGCCGACCACCCGGCCCGGCTGCCCGAGCTGCTGGCCAGGGCCGTGCAGGTGGCCGTGTCGGGACGGCCCGGGCCGGTGGTGCTCGCCCTGCCGGAGGATGTGCTGGCCGGGCGGGCCCGGGTGGCCGACGCCCGCCCGGTCCGGCCGGTCGCCCCCGGCGCCGCCCCGGCCGACCTGGCCCGGCTGCGGGAGCTGCTCGGCGGGGCCAGGCGACCCCTGGTGGTGGCCGGAGGCCCCGGCTGGACCGAGGCGGCCGCGGCTGATCTCAAGACCGTGGCCGAGGCCAGCCGGCTGCCGGTGGCCGCCTCGTTCCGCTCCCAGGACGTGCTGGACAACCGCTCGCCGAGCTACGTCGGCGACCTCGGGGTGGGCGCCAACCCGGCGCTGCACGAGCGGGTCCGCGCGGCCGACCTGCTGCTGGCCATCGGCCCGCGGCTGGGCGAGATCACCACCGGCGGCTACCGGCTGCTCGAGGCGCCCGTCCCCCGCCAGCGTCTGGTCCACGTCCACCCCGGGATCGGGGAGCTTGGCCGCCTGTACCAGCCCGACCTGGCCGTCAACGCCGCCGTCGCCCCGTTCGTGGCCGCGCTGCGCTCGGTCCCACCGGTCAAGGGCCAGGGCTGGACGGCCTGGACCGAGGCGGCGCGGACCAACTACCTGGCCTGGGTGCGGCCGTGGGCGGCCCCGGGCCGGCTCGACCTCGGGCAGGTGCTGGTCTGGCTGCGCCAGCGCCTGCCCGACCAGGCCATCGTGGCCAGCGGGGCCGGCAACTACACCGGCTGGGTCCACCGCTACTTCCAGTTCCGGCGGCCGGGCACCCAGCTCGCGCCCAAGAGCGGCGCCATGGGCTTCGGCCTCCCGGCGGCGCTGGCCGCCAAGGTCGTCCACCCGCAGCGCACGGTGGTCGCCGTCGCCGGCGACGGCGACTTCCTGATGACCTGCCAGGAGCTGGCGACCGCCGTCCAGCATCGCCTGGACGTGATCGTGCTGGTGGTCAACAACGGCATGTACGGCACCATCCGCATGCACCAGGAGCGGGCCTACCCCGACCGGGTGATCGCCTCCGATCTGGTCAACCCCGACTTCCCGGCCCTGGCGCGGGCCTACGGTGCCTTCGGCGAGGCGGTCGAGGACACCGGGGCGTTCCCCGCCGCCTTCGAGCGGGCGCTGGAGGCCGGACGGCCGGCCCTGCTCGACCTCCACGTGGACCCGGAGGCGATCGCTCCGGGCGTGAGCATCGCCGCCGTGCGGCGCCCGGCCTGACGCGATGCCTGGGTTTCGGGGAGAGTCCTCCGCCCCAAACCCCGCGATCCCGGCCACCGGCCCTTGCCCCGATGGGCGGCTGCTGCCAGGATCGGCCGATGGGGCGACTGGATCAGCTCGACCTGAGCACGAAGTTGAGCCGCGAGGATGAGGCGGCGCGGCTGGAGGCGGCCTCGGCCCGCCTGCTGGAGCTGCGGCTCACCCTCGGTGGGCTGCTCGGCGACGGGCGGCTCGGGCCGCCGGTGTGCTTTGTGTTCGAGGGCTGGGACGCCTCGGGCAAGGGCGGCGCCATCCGGCGGCTGGTCACGCCCATGGACCCCAGGCACGTGCGGGTGGTCAGCTATGCGGCGCCGACCTACGACGAGAAGCGCCACCACTTCCTGCTCCGGTTCTGGTCGGCGCTGCCCGGCTGGGGCGGCATGGCCGTCCTCGACCGGTCCTGGTACGGCCGGGTGCTGGTCGAGCGGGTGGAGGGGTTCGCCACCGTCGAGCAGTGGACCCGCGGCTACGGCGAGATCGTCGAGTACGAACGCTCGCTGGTGCTGGAGGGCATGATCCTGATCAAGTTCTGGATGCACATCTCCGACGCCGAGCAGCTGCGCCGCTTCAAGCGGCGGGAGGCCGAGCCGCTGAAGGGCTGGAAGCTGACCGCCGAGGACTGGCGCAACCGCGAGAAGCGGACCGCCTACGAGCAGGCGGTCGAGGACATGCTGGAGCGAACCGACCACCCGCTGGCCCGCTGGCAGCTGATCGAGGCCGAATCCAAGCGCTACGCGCGGGTCAGGGTCGTCGAGACGGCGATCGCCGAGATCGAGCAGGGCATGACGGCCCGTGGCTTCGAGCCGCCGGCCCCCCGGCCCCGACCCGAGCCGCGGCCGCGCCGCCGTTGAGCCGGTAGGCCTGGATCGGCGCGAACCGCCCGAAACGGGGAGGCCGGGACCGGCCCGGCCGTGCCCTGCTCGAGCGGGTGCCCGACGGCTTGCGCGCCATCTGACCAGCAGAAGCTCGGCAGACTCTCCCATTGCGGCGGTATTGACATGGACGGTAGCTTTTCCGCCGCCTTCCGCTCCCGCCGTACCCAAGGTGTGCCGCCGATGCTTCGTAACGCACCTATCCGCACCAAGCTCCTGGTGTCCCTGCTCGGCCCGCTGCTGGTGCTGGCTGTCCTGGCCCTGGTCGGCATCCGCCAGAACCAGGCCGAGAGCCGGCAGGCCGGCCGCAGCACCGCCTTCGCCCGCCTGGCCGCCGGCCTCGCCCCCCTGGTCCACGAGCTGCAGGACGAACGCAGCCTCTCGGGCAACTACATCGACAGCGGCCGCACGACCTGGGGGACGCGGCTGGCCGAGCAGCGGCGAACCGTCGACCGGGTGGCTGCCGCCTACCGGGCCGACGCCCGGCGCCTCGGCGCCGACGAGCAATTGCTGGCCGAGAAGATCGCGTACGGCCTGAGCGAGCTGGGCCGCCTCGCCGAGCAGCGGGACGCGATCGACGGCGGGCGGATCGACGCCGACGAGCTGGCCGAAGTGCCAGGTATCGAGGTGCACGAGGAGGAGGGCGAGAAAGACCTCCAAGGCGCCACCGAGGAGGGCCACGGCCGGATCGACACCCCGGGCAAGGCGCTGGACCAGTACACCGACACCATCAGCGACCTGCTGGACATCAACAGCGAGATCGCCCCCGGCTCCAGCAACACGCAGCTGCTCAAGGGCGTCGCCGCCTCGGTCGCCCTGGCCAGGGCCAAGGACTTCGCCGACATCCAGCGCAGCCTGATGCAGAACGTCTACGCGGCCGGGGCCTTCGAGGGAGGCGAGTACGGCAGGCTCGCCTCCCTGGTCGCGGGCGAGGCGATCTACACCGCCCAGTTCGACTCCAACGCCACCGAGGGCCAGCACGAGTTCCTGGAGAAGACCGTCGCCGGCGAGGAGGTCGAGCGAGTCGACCGCTTCGTCGAGCGGGCGCTCGACAGCCCCAACGCCAAGGAGCTTGGCATCGACCCGCAGGTCTGGTTCGACTCCATGAGTGCCAAGCTCGACCGGATGCGCACGGTCGAGAAGCGGCTCAGCACCGACGTGATCGCCACCAGCTCGGCCATCAAGCAGGGTGCCGACCGCCGGGCGTGGCTGTACAGCCTGCTGCTGGGCGCCGCCCTGGTGCTGGCCCTTGTCCTTGCCCTGATCACCGCCCGCTCCCTGATCCGGCCGATGCGCCGGCTGGAGGCGGCGGCCGAGGAGACGGCCGAGCGGCGGCTGCCGAGCGTCGTCCAGCGGCTCCAGGAAGGCGAGCAGGTCGACCTTCAGGCCGAGTCGGCCCCGCCGATCGAGGTCCGCTCCAAGGACGAGATCGGCCACCTGGCCGAGGCGTTCAACTCCGTGCACCGGGTCGCGGTCCGCGTCGCCGGCCGCGAGGCGGCCCTGCGCCGCAGCGTCGGCGACATGTTCCTCAACCTGGCCCGGCGCAGCCAGAGCCTGATCGAGCGCCAGCTCGAGGTGATCGACGAGCTGGAGGCCAGCGGCACCGAGGCCGACGTGCGGGCCGGGCTGGGCGAGCTCGACCATCTGGCCACGCGGATGCGGCGCAACGCCGAGAACCTGATCATCCTGTCCGGGTCGGAGCCGGCCCGGCGCTGGCGCGGGCCGATCGAGCTGGTCCGGGTCGTGCAGGCGTCGGTGGATGAGGTCAAGGAGCACACCCGGGTCGAGGTGCTCCCGCTCGACCAGGTCCAGCTGGTCGGCCACGCCGCCGCCGACGTGATGCACCTGCTGGCCGAGCTGATCGAGAACGCCGTCACCTTCTCGGCCCCCGGCACCACCGCGCTGGTGGCCGGCCAGCCGCTGCCCGCCGGCTACCTGATCGAGATCGAGGACCAGGGTCTCGGGATGACCGACGAGCAGCTGGTCAAGGTCAACCGGCGCCTGGCCAAGCCGCCCGACATCGACTTCGCGCTGGCCAAGATGCTCGGCTACTTCGTGGTCACCCAGCTCGCCGCCAAGAACGGCATCAAGGTCCAGCTCCGCCACTCCTGGTATGGCGGGATCACGGCCCTTGTGCTGCTGCCCAAGCAGCTGATCGTGGCCCCGACCGAGCTGGCGGCGCTGCAGGGCGACGAGGCCGAGCGGCGCCGCGGTCGTTCGCCGGTCTCCGCCGTGGCCGACCGTCCCCCGGACGGCGCCGACGGCCAGGAGCCGTCCGCCGACCCGGACCTGGACTGGATCGACAGCCGGGTGCCCATGGTCCACGTGCCCCTGCGCCGCCCGCCGGCGCCGGTCCCGTCGTCGGGCCAGATGCCTGGAACGGGCCGGACCAGCCTCTAGCTCAGCTGGCGGTCCCGACGAGCTGGCAGCCGACCTCGTACCTGGCGCAGCGGTACAGGGCGAGGAAGGCGTAGGCGTCGAAGCCGGTCTCGCTGTCGGTCGGCTTCAGGCCCAGGTATTCGGGCGGCATGTTGAAGCGGTCGGCCACCGCCTGGGCGAGACCGCTCGGCGGCAGGTAGCGGCGGTCGCGGTTCCAGTAGGAGAGGAACCCGCCGCGCAGGGCGGGGCGGTAGGCAACCCGGTCGGCGCCACGGACGACGCCGTCGTCGCCGATCTGGACACTCAGCGCGAGGTCGGCGACGGCGTCGGCGTAGCGGCGGCGGTTGATCTCGCCGCTGTTGTAGCCGAGCACCGTCTCCAGCATGCCGAAGGCGAAGGTCCGCAGGGCGCTGGCCCGCTGCCGGTCGCAGCCCAGCGGGGTGCAGCGCGGGATCCCGAAGCCGAGCCGGTCGAACATGCCCTCCAGCTTGTCGGCGGTCCGGCCGGCCGAGGTGGTGGCCAGCGGCAGCAGGGCCGTCTGGTCCCGGTAGGAGCTGTCGGGCGACTCGCCGCGGTTCAGCGCCTGCAGCGCCTCGATGGTCGGCAGCAGGGTGTCATGGCGTGCCGCCAGCAGGTAGGGCTGCACGTCGGCCAGGCACGCCTTGGACCGGTAGGGGTAGGCCCGCGGGGTCGCCGGAGGGTCCAGCCGGCAGTCGCCGTAGGCGTCCAGGAACGGCTCGTGCCGATAGCTGAAGTCGCGGGGGGCGTCGCGGCCGCGGCCGAACAGCGCCGCCCGGAGATCCCGCCCCGGGACGAACCCGGCGCGCAGCATGAACCGGCCAAGGGCCGTCGACCGTGCCGTGTCCTCACGGCTGACCGCGTACATCCAGGCCAGCTGGGTGGCGTGACGCACCGTGTAACGGAAGCTGCGCAGGTGGCTGACGTCGCCGACCGCGAAGCTGCGACTGAGTGTCGGCCGGTCGCCGCCCGGCGGCCGCGACCGGACGGTTCCCAGGCGGACGTCGTCCAGCCACACCTCGGCCGTCGCCGCCGGGTCGTCGAACGCCGTCGCGGTGACGCTGACCCGCCAGCGCGCCGATCCTGCGCCCCAGTCGACGCTGGCTCGCAGGCGCAGGCCGTCGGCCCTGGTGGGGGTGGCGAAGGTCAGCTCGTAGGCCTCCGAGGCGTAGGACGACGCCAGGGCGGTGATGCCGGTCGGGGCCGAGCAGTCCCCCGACCGGCACGGGCCGGGGTCGCTCTGGCCGAGCAGCACCCAGCGCCGGAGGCCGGGGAACCGCACCCTGATCGGCAGCCCATAGTGCTCGGACTGCACCGCGCCGGCGGCGCCGAGCGGCTTGTAGAGCCCGTCGAGGAAGGACCCGCCACGGCCGATGGCCGTGTTCAGAGCGGCCAGCGAGGGCGCTTCGACCGGCGGAGGGTGCGGGGGCGTCGACGCGCCCAAGCGGTCCACCATGGCGACGACCGAGCCGGCCACCACGGCGGTGGCCATCATCCCCGCAACCAGCAGCAGCGCCGCCGATTGTCGCCACAGGTGCCGCGCCGCCGGCTCCGAGGGGCGGGCCGGGAGCGCCGGCTCGCCAACCCAGACCCCGAACGGGGGCTGGCGATCCGGGACTGCGCCGGCCGGCGACCACAAACGCGACATGAATGTCCCCCCGACCCGGAAACTGCCCAGGTTGCCGGGATTGTCGTCAAACGGGGTGGACGCCGCCCATCGAGAGACCTACATAGTGCGGGCAGGGCAGCGGGACCGCCCGCGAGGTCGGCTCCACCCTGCCCGGGGGGATCCCCGGCGGTTGGTCCCGCTCGCCAGCAGTTGCCGTTCGTCCGCCACGGGACCGCACCGGGCCGGGACGCGGGCGATTGGCAGGGGAACGGGTCGCACGCGCCGTTTCATGGATTTCTCCGTTTGGAGCGGAACACGCCTATCCACTAGTATTCGGCCGAGCGAATCGAAGGGGGGGTGGCGTGCGGCGGGTCAGTGTCCTGGTGGTCGACGACCATCAGATGCTGCGGGAGGCGCTGGTCGGGATGCTCGAGCTGGCCGGCTTCGCGGTCGTGGGGGCGGTCGCCGACGGCGCCGACGCGACCGCCCTGGCGATCGAGCTGGCCCCGGACGTCGTCCTGATGGACCTCTCGATGCCGGTACTGAACGGCCTCGACGCGACCCGGCTGCTTCGCGAGGTCGTGCCGGACACGGCCATCGTCGTGCTCAGCGCCTTCGACAGCCCGGAGCTCAAGCGACAGGCGTTCGCCGCCGGCGCGGTCGCCTACCTGCCCAAGGGCTGCACCAACGAGCGCCTCCGGGCGACCCTCGAAGCCGCCGTCACCCTCGCCGGCAGCCACCTCCGCCGGCCCTGACCCCAACCCCCATATGATGGAGCAGGGGGAACAGCCTGGCCGGGTCAGGAGGCAGCGTGGAGGTTCGCTGGATCGCGGGCACCGGAGCCCTGGCGCTGCCGGTGGGTGAGGTCCGGGAGGTCGCCTCCCGGCAGGACGGCGTCGTCTGGGTCGACTTGGACCACCGCGACAAGCAGGGGATGACGCTGCTCACCGACCTGATCAGGGTCCAGCCGACGGACCTGCAGGAGTGCTTCACCCGCACGCCCGTCCCCAAGCTGCACGTGTACGCCGACCACCTGTTCAGCGCCATCAACGGGCTGGCCAGAGGGACCGACGGCCAGCTGCATTTCCAGCCGCTGAAGATCTTCTTCAACCTCCGTCTGCTCGTCACGGTGCTCGGGCCGACCCATGATGCGCTCACCGGGGAGGCGGCCCACCGGGAGCTGACCGTGATCCGCAGGCGGCTGGACACCGACGGCTTCCGCCCGGTGTCGGCCATCGAGGTCGTCTCGGCCATCCGTGTCGAGATGCTGCGCGTCCAGGAGGAGCTGGTCGGCTCGGCGGCAACGCGCATCGCCCAGCTCGAGCAGAACGTCATGCACGCCGACCCGGTCAAGGCCGAGTCGCTGCTCCACGAGCTGTTCGCGCTGCGTCACGACCTGCAGACGATCCGCACCAACGCCGCCCAGACCCAGGAGTCCTACGTCCACCTGATCGAGACCCTCGGGTCCCAGGAGGGGCTCATGTCGGTGGACGTCCGCCGCGTGCAAGAGCTGCGTCAGGGCTTCAGCCATCTGCAGAACACCGCCGACCTGGAGCGCGAGTACCTCCAGGAGGTGCTCGACCTGTTCCAGACCCGGGTCTCGACCGAGCTGAACCGCTTCGTCCGCAAGATCACCGCCTGGGGGTCCATCGGGATCGCCTGGACGGTCATCGCCGGCATCTACGGCATGAACTTCGCCAACATGCCGGAGCTCGACTGGAGGTTCGGCTACCCGTGGGCCATCGGGCTGATGGCCCTGGTCGGCCTCGTGCTGGCCACCATGTTCCGCCGCCGCGGCTGGATGTGAGCGCCGCCCGACGCATCGGGCTGGGCCCCGCTCTGTGCTCGAGGCCATCCTCAGAGGTCGTCCTGGGCCGATCACGCCGGCGGCGGCCACTCGGCCGTGCGGTCAGCCGGCGGATCGCAGCCTGGAGCGGATGGTCTGCCGCTTGGGAGCGCCGACCGGCTCAGGCAGTTGGCTCCTGCCGGAGCTCGTCGACGAGCTCTCGGATCTCGACCTCCGGGTAACGGCGGTGCCCACCCAGTGTCCGCATGAACGGCAGTTTGCCTTCCTTGGCCCAGCGAGACACCGTCTTGGGTGAGACCGACAGCAGGTCGGCCACCTCGCCGGTCCGAAGATAGCTGGGCGGCTCGACACCGGTGTTGCCCTTGCGCTGCGCTGCCACCGCGTCCCCTCTCTCCAACCCGGAAGCAGGACTGCCCTACCAAGGTCCCGAATCGGACCGGCCGGGTGTCCTTGCGGACCTGCGGCGGAGACGGTGCGTCGATCACCCTGCTGGTGTGGCGCGAACCCAACGATTATCAAGTCCAGTCCCAGCGGCCACCATAGCCAGATTGGACTGCTTCAGCGCATCTGCTACGTAGTGCCACGGCCGTCATGCTGCGTCCCTGAGGGAGCAACTCCACCACGGAAGACCTTGCCGCAGCCGGGGAGCTGATCGCGTCGGAGGCCCTGGCCGATCCGTCGCCGGCCGAACGGGTGTCGGTACAGGAGGGCCGCACGTCGACCTCCGACGGGCCGTTCCGTCTCCTGGAGCGGCAAGCCGTGGCCGGGGTCAGAGCGTCACGGCAGGGCTGTGAGCACCGAAGCCGCACTGCACGGGAAGCGGTCGGGATCGAGTCGGTACACCAACGACCCGCGGCGACCGGCGGCCCAAACGGCGCCGCCGCCAACGGCCAGTTCCCCCAGAGCGGGCAGCCCGGTCACGCCTGAGGGGCTCGCGCCCGGCTCGATGCACTCCAGCGCCCCTCCAGCAGCGTCCCGTTCCGCAATCCAGACAGCTCCGACGCCGGCCGCCATGCCAGTCGGCAGGCCGCTCGGAACGATCTCCCGCACACGGCCGGTAGCAGCGTCGATCCGGGCCACAGCACCAGCCTTCTCGAAGCTCGGATCCGTCGACGGACCGCCGACCCAGATCGCCCCGCCGTCGGCAGCCACCCGATCGGCTTGGACATCGAGCCGAATCCTCCTCAGCAGCCGGTTGGTGGCCGCGTCGATCCGCGCCAGCCCGTGGCCGCCCTCGGCGACCCAGACGCTGCGGCCGGCGACCGCGATGCCCGCGAGACCCTGACGCGGGAGCTGGATCACCGCGACCACGCGGTTGCTCGCCCGATCGACACGTGCGACCGCACCGCGACCGGTGGCAACCCATCCGGCACCCGCGCCGACCGCCACCAGCGACGGCAGGAAGCGGCGATCGCCAGGCGCGAACTGGAACGGCAACGCACCGAGCTTGATCCTGGCAACGACCCGGCCGGTCCGGGCGTCAAGCCGCACCACCTCGTCGGTGTCGGGATGCACCACCCAGATCGTCCCTGCATCAACCGCCAGCCCAGCCGGGTTCCGGCCGCCGGCCTGGAACCGGGCGACGACTCGGTTGGAGCGCGGATCGATCCGCACGATCTCGCGGTCTCGCCACGCGCCGACCCACAGGCTGCCGGCGCCGAACACCAGTGGGCCACCGCCGTGGCCGACCTCGATCCGCGCCGTCACCCAGCGCTCTGGCAGGGTGGAACGCTGGGGAGGCGCCCGGGTCGTTGCGGGCGTCGGCGCCGGCCGGGACGCAGGCTCGTCGAGGCTGGTGACGCGCCCCACCACGGCGAGCACCGTGACCACGCCGAGCAGGGCTGCACCGACTCGCAGCCCGTCACGCCGTGAGGACATGGGATAGACCTCGCCCGTTTCCAGCCTGCGAAGGCATGGGCTGCACGCATCCAGAGGCCGAGCCGCCTCACCGCTTCCTACAGGGCCATCGTAGCCGCTTCGCCCACCCGGAGCCGGTCGAACCCTGGAATGCGCACGCGCAGCTCGAACGGCGCGCAACCCCACGTCTGGAACACCCAGCGGCCGCCAGCGGGTCTGTGACCATCACCGCACCCGGCAGCAGCACCCGAGTCCGAGTCCGGTTGTGGGATCTCCGCTTGGTCGAGGTCGACGAAGCTTGGGTGGTCGAGGGTGGCGGCGTAGCGCTCAGGCGGCCTTCATCCGCGGGTTCCAGCGCATCCCCTCACCTCGCGGTGATGGGGCGCTCCATGACGACCCCCTCGATCGACACCCCGTCAGGCATCATCAACGGGACGCGCTCCACCTCGCGAAACCCGAACGCACGGTACAGCGGCTCGCCGGGCAGCGTCGCCAGCAACACCAGCGAGCCGAACCCCTCGGCACGGGCGGCGCGCTCGCAGGCCGCGAGGATCGCCCGACCCAGCCCGCGCCGGGTCCAGTCACCACGCACGAACATGGCCCGCACCCGCGCCGCCTCGGTCCCAGGGTCCAGCAGCCGGGCGTCATCGTGGCGGTCGCCGGACCCGGTGTACAGCTTGGCCCGCCGGCTCCAGCCGCCACAGGCCACGATCTCCCCATCGGCCTGGTGCACGAGGTAGGTGCCGTCTTCGATGAGCTGCATATCCAGATGCCCGATGTGCACCGCGGCGCTGGCGGTCTGCTGCTGATCATAGAAATGGGGAAACAGCTCCAGCACCGAGGCCCGCATCAGCTGCGAGATCTGCGGCGCATCGGAGGCCAGCGCGATCCGCTGTGGCGGCAGCCCAGGCGTGCTCACCGACCCAGCCGGGTGTCGTGGACGCTGCTGCTGGTCACGGTCATCCCCCCCTCGCAGCGGGAGTCTCCCAGTCCGCGGCGCCCAGGGCAACCGACCGCCGGGGTCGTGTCGGGCTGCCTTCCAACCCCGACCACCAGCTCCATAGCCTGGTGCTCTGCGTCGGACCGGTCGGTTCCAGACCGATCTGCCCTACTCAGGTTGAGTGCCTCGTCGATCCCATCGGAGCGAGACGGGTCCCGTGCGGGGTCGAGAGTGAGGGCCGGCGTTGTCGAAGCAAGGGTTGTGCGGCATTAGGATCGAACCGTGTCCCGTAACGGTGCCGGGACGAGCTCGGGCGATAGTGGTGAGGACCGCGAGACCGAACGGCACACCGACAAGTGAGGGCTCCTTGACCGGGGCGCGTGATGAGCAGCAGGGTCGGGACGATGGCCGCAGGCTGGTGAGGCGGCGCGTCGTCGGCTGGCTTGCCTGGGCGCTGTGGGCACTGGCGATGGCCATGTTCGGGCTTGCGGTCGCGCTGATGCTGCGGAACCGGCCGGTCAGCCATGACGGCTTCCTTCAGGCGTTCTTGGTGCCTGGCTTCGCGACCGTCGGGGCAGTCGTGGCCGCACGGCGGCGCAACACGATCGGCTGGCTGTTTCTTGGCGTGGCCGTGGTCGCCGCGATCGGCGCCTTCAGCGCCGAGTACGCCGTTCGTGCTCTGGTGGCCGCGCCCGGGTCGCTGCCGGCGGGGAGGTTCGCCGCATGGCTGACAACCTGGGTGTTCACCGTGAACTTCCCCGCCTTGGGGCTGCTGCTGGTGCTGTTCCCAGACGGCCGGCCTCCGTCGCGGCGCTGGCGGCTGGTCGCCTGGGGACTGTGGCTGTCGCTTGGCGCATGGGCGTTGTGGTTGATGCTGCGTCCCCAGCCGATCGACCTGGCTGGCCGCATGGTCGCCAACCCGTTTGGGATCCAGGCCCTGCATCTGCCGGACTTGGTGGGAACGTCGCTCGCGGCGCTGAACTTCATCGTGGTGGTCGCCACACTGTTCGCGGCGGCGTTCGCCCCGTTTTGGCGGCGACGCCGGGCCGGAGCCGTGGAGCGTCAGCAGCTCAAATGGCTGGCGTTCATCACAGTGGGCGTGCCAGTGAGCTTCGTGGTGTCGGCCGCGTTGCTGACGGTGCTGCCGGCCCTCTCCAGCGTGGTGCTCCTCGTCATGCTGGCGCTGGTGACCGGCGGCATCCCGGTGGCGGTCGGGCTGGCGGTGCTTCGCTATCGCCTGTACGACCTCGACCGGCTCATCACCCGAGCGCTGGTCTACGGAACGCTGACGGTGTTGCTTGGCCTTGCCTACGCGCTGGGCACCGTCGGGCTCGGCCAGGTGCTGGGCCGGGACCAGTCGAGTGTCGCGGTCGCTGGGATGACGTTGGCCTGTGCAGCGGTGTTCCAGCCAGCCCGGCGTCGCGTGCAGCACCTGGTGGACCGACGCTTCAACCGGCGCCGCTACGACGCGGCCAAGACCATCCAGGCGTTCTCCATCCGCCTGCGCGACCAGCTCGACCTCGAACCTATCTCGGCCGAGCTCCTCGCGGTCGTTGACCAGACCATGGAGCCAACTCAGGTCTCGCAGTGAGCCACGGCCTACTCCTTGGGCCTACTGAATACCGCAATCCGCGCGCAGGCCTGCCAACCATGCTGCTCGACTGTCAAACACCTCAGCGACGGGCCACCAGCTCGGCCAGGGCTGGAAATCTCTGGTGGCATGCCACGTGCCGAAGCGGGGCGGGGCGCACCTGCGGGGTGCGGGGGAGCACAGCAGCCAACGCTCGGTAGCCATTGCGTACGATGCGTCGACGAAGGAGGCCAGGATGTCGAAGACGTCCGCGTTCAGGACGTTGTCCATCGTCTGCCTCGCTGTGGCGATCGGTGGGCTCCTCGTCGGGTCTGGCGGTCTCGGGCTTGTCCTGGCGGCCGGAGCGATCATCGTGGCGGCGATCGCGTTCGTCGTGAGCCGGGTCCTTCGCCCGGGAGATAGCGATCCCGCGGCGCGAACGCCTGACGCACCGAGCATGATGAGCGAGTCGAGGATGATTCTCGGTGGACCGTTACGCTGGCGGTAGTGGGTATCGGCCTCGGCCTGCCGAGCGCCCTTTCTGATAGTGCTCTGGATCGCGTCCGTCGCTACGTTCCTCGAGTCGATCGGCGCCGCCGGATACGACATGTTCAACGCTGGCCACCGTCTCGAGTGGCTGACCGCGCTCCATGGAATTGCGACGCCCATCGCCGGTTTCGGAATCCTGTTGCTTCCGCTGTCTGTCGGGGTCCTGGCGGTCGCGCTTGTTGGGCGGCTGGTGACTCGCCGGCGAGGGGCATAGAGCTCCCGACTCTGGACGCCGACCAGTTCCTCGAGGATCCGTGCGATTCTCCTTGACGCCTCGATCGGCGGCGCTCGGCGACCGGCGCCGGGCGGTTGGCTTGTTCCCGAGCGACATGGTCCTGCCGGTAGCCACCAAGCCACCTGTACGCCCAGATGCACCAGGAGCGAACGGCTCGGTCATGTGGTTCACAGACTGTCAACCACCACGAGCCAAACCACCCAGATCATCGCAGTCCCGATCGGAACTGCCCAGACAGCCGCGCCCCTCGGGGGCCGCCGCCCTTGACCTGGAGGCCGTCACGGCGCTCGCGGATCACGGTTGCTTCCCTCGCTGGTCATGCCCTCTGCGACCAGAAGAACGACCAGGGAATGACCGCGCAGCAAGCAAAGCAATCAACCCAGGCTGCTGACCTGGGCTCCTGGGTGGGGCTGGCAGGCCTCGAACCTGCGACCGAGCGATTATGAGTCGGTTCCCAGTCGTCCATCGGATGGTGCTAGGTGCCGTCCTCGCAGGTCAGGTCTGGTGCGCGGTCCAGCTGATCTCGTCTTGTCGCGCCGAGTAAGCCCAGGTGGAATGACTGCGAGAATGACCGCTGCCGATCCTCCAAAGCACCAGATCCGTAGGCTGGTGCTCAGCGTCCACGGCGTTATCTGGAGTGCTGTTTGTGCTGGTCAGGTCGAGGGTCGAGTCCAGCCAGTGCCAGATAATCCATCTGGTGACGCCTGGTGGACTGCCACGCGGACTACCACGAGCGCGGACAGCACTACGGGGCCGCAGGCTCTTCGAGCAGCGGTGACAACATGGCGGTCAGAACCATGGCGCCACCCGCACTGAGGACCGCCAGGACCCGCGCCAAGTCACGGGCTCGGGGCAGTGGGTCGGTCTGGCCTCGCGATGATGGGCCACACGTCGCACTTGCAAGCCCAGAACCTTCCCACACGGAATCGGATGGCAAGACAAGCAAGCTCTCACAGGAACAAGCAGCTGCCACCTTGGGGTTGGCCCATGATCCGGCTGGCGAAGGTAGGGCCGGCTGACGGGTCTATGTCCGGCTGAGCTTGCTGACCTCTCCTGGACGAACTCTGTGGCGACCTGGAGGACGCTCGTGCCGCCTGCCTCTGGGGGTCGGGGACGCCGGTCGACTCTTGGTGCTCGTGGCGCTGGCCTGCGTGCGATGCGCAGACGACATGATCGGGTTGCTCAGGCAGGCTCGGCGGGTAGGCCGTGCGGCTATCATCCCGATTGGTCGACCGCTGCCCTGTCGATCCTCGGGGCTGGGCTCTGGTCAGCGGGTGAGGAAATGCACGCCCAGCCAGGCCCACGCCGTCATCACCCCGATCCGGCCTGAGCGGGTGCGCATGACTTGGCGGAGCACGGCTCCCAAGGATGGGACGGGCGAGCCGGGGTGGCGGCTGGACAGCTCGAGTGTGACCCCGCAGCCTGTGATCAGCAGGTATCCCACGATGGTGATCGCTCGACTGGTCATTGGCGCACCAGGAGCCACCCGAGCGCCAGCCATACCGCGAACCCGACCGAGCGGCCGAGGTGCGACCCGAGCACGGGATCCAGCAGGACGCTGATGGTCGGATGCGCGGGTGAATCGATCGTGAGCGCAGGCTGCAGGAGCAGGGCGCCCAGTTCCCACAGGGCCAGCACGACGAAGACCGCCGCCCACGCCGCTGCCCCGCTGGCGTGGATGGGCGCTGCCTCGACTGATGGCGTGGGCGGGGTGCGCCAGGCGCTCAGCACCCCAACCAGCCCAGGGCCGGCGACGGCCACCAATGCCGGCCACGAGAACCGGGCGAGCCCCCCGGCGGCTACGGCATACAGCAACCCCGCGATCACCCATGCTCGAGTGGGGCGAGCCGGTACCAACCGGCCGACCCGTGCCTGCCCGGGCCGACTGGCGGCGTCGGCGTCCGCCGCGGAGGCGAGCCAGACCCCGGCAACCGTCCCACGGGGATCGGGCTCGCCGGCGGGTTCGCCATCCGCGGGCGGCCCTCGACGGATCCGGTCCCAGCTCAGCGCCGCCGCCACCGTCAGCAGGACCAGGCAGTCCACTAGCGGATCACCGGCAAGGATCTCCGCGACACCCGCGAGCAGGAAGATCACGATCACCGGATCGCGCAGCACCGTCGCGACGGCCCGACCAGACGGAGCAAGCCAGCCCATAGGCCGACGTGGCTTCCCCGACCACCTCGCGCCATGCCTAGCCATGTGAGGTCCTCACCGGGAGCATCTGCCTGCCCTGCGCTCGGCCGGCTGGCCATCAGCATAGCCAGTCACCGGAACCGGGCGGCGCACCTACGTTTGCGAAGCGGGGTGGCGCCTCAACCGGCGACCTTCCGACGACGAGTGAGACGGGCGCCGTCCACCACGTCCGGTCAGGTCGCATCGCTGCTGCTCAGGTCGGCCGTCCCGTCCGGCCAGTACGGTCCTGACCAGGCGCGTTACGCCTGGAGGAATGCCCGACGGGAATGACCAAGCGCTAGAGCCACCGAGACGCGTTGGTGCCACGGTAGTCGAACATAAGTTCGAGTAGGAGAGTGGCGGTGTGGGGCCGCGATGCTCCTTCTGCGACGCCACCTCTGTGCCGTTCCTGGAGGTCGAGGGCGCCTTCCGGCTCCTGATGTGCGGCGACTGCCAGGCCGCCCGCGGAGGCAGCAGGACGGCTGCCCCGGCGACCCAGGCAGCGCCGGGTGCGCCGGCGGAGCTGCGGACCGCTACCGGCGACTAGGCCAGCGAGTCGGTGAGTCCAACACCAAAGCCGGCCTGATCGAGCCGGTCATCGCCGCGCTCGGCTGGGACGTCCTGGACCCCGACGAGGTCCACCGTGAGTACCGGCGGCGCTCGCCCGACAACCCGGTCGATTACGCGCTCCTGCTCAGCCGTACGCCGCGGCTGTTCATCGAGGCCAAGGGGCTCGGCGGCAACATCGACGACCCCAGGTGGGCCAACCAGACCATCAGCTACGCCGCCGTGGCCGGAGTCGAGTGGGTCGCGCTGACCGACGAGACGGAGTGGCGGCTGTACAACGCCCACGCGCCGGTACCCGTGGAGCAGAAGCTGTTTCGGGCCGTTCGCCTCACCGAGGACATTGATGCGGCGTTCGAGCTGCTGGCGCTGCTGAGCAAGGACAACCTGCCGGCGCTGCGGCTGGCGCCGTCACCGGGTGCGGCCGGCGACCTGGGACGCTTTACGGGCGTGTACGCCTGGCCGGATCGGCGTTGGGAGGTGACGGCCAGCGACACCCACCTCGTCATGGAAGGCGATGGTGGCATCGTCGAGGCGCTGCCCCTGGACGACTGTACCTTCGTGGTCGACGCCGAAGACCCTGACATCCCAACGGTGACGTTCGGTGGGTTCGGCGCCAGCGGTCGTCCCGCCGTGCTCTACCAGATGTTGTGGGGGCCTTCCGCGCGTGTAGGCGCCTGCAGGCGCCCATCGCAAGCGCGGCTGAAGGCTTAGACTCGGCGCCATGGACCGTGTTGAGGTGGCGGTCGTCGGTGCGGGCCAGGCCGGCCTAGCGGTGAGTCATGAGCTCACCGACGCGGGCGTGGAGCATGTCGTGCTCGAGCGTGGCCGGGTCGGGCAGACCTGGCGCGACCGCTGGGAGAGCTTTTGCCTTGTCACCCCGAACTGGTCGGTGCAGCTGCCGGGCGGCCGCTACGAGGGTGCAGATCCCGACGGCTACCTGCCGAGGGACGAGATCGTCGCACATCTGGAGGGCTACGCGGCGAGCTTCGCGGCGCCGGTCCGCGAGGAAGTCGAGGTGACCTCGCTGGGTCCAGCGCCAGAGGGGGGATTCCTGCTCCGGTCGCCGGCCGGTGACCTGCGCGCCCGGTCCGTGGTGGTCACCACTGGGGCCTATCAGCGGGCGCACCGGCCGCCGGGCGCGGCCAGCCTCCCGCCTGGCCTGCCCCAGATCGACGCGGAGCGGTACCGCAACCCCGAATCACTCCCGCCGGGCAGGGTGCTAGTGGTCGGCAGCGGCCAGTCGGGCGCCCAGATTGTCGAGGAGTTGCACGAGGCGGGCCGCGACGTGGTCTTGGCGTGCGGCAGGGCGCCGTGGGCCCCCCGCCGGCTCGGCGGCTGGGACATCTTCTGGTGGGTCATGGAGACCGGCTTCATGGACACCCCGGTCAGCGCGCTGCCCACGCCGGCCGCCCGGCTGTTCGCCAACATCCTCGCGACTGGTCACGGGGGCGGTCACGACCTGCACCTGCGGACGCTACGGGCCAAGGGGGTCAGGCTCACCGGCCACTTCCTTGGCGTGGCCGACGGCGAGCTGCGTTTCGCGCCGGACCTGGGGGAGAGCGTCGCCTGGGGGGACGAGCGCTACCGGCAGCTCATGGACCTGGTCCGCAAGGTCGTCGCGGAACGGACCCTGGAGCCGCCGGACATCCCCGACCCCGAGCCGTTCGACGCCCGAGCGCCCGAGCGGCTCCCGCTGCGCGACTTCGGCGTCGCCGTCTTTACGGGCGGCTTTCGCCCTGACTACCGCAGCTGGGTGCTGTGGCCCGAGGCGTTCGACGACCTCGGCTTCCCGATCCACCAGGACGGTGCCAGCACCGTGGTCCACGGCCTGTACTTCGCCGGCGTCCACTTCCTCCGCAAGCGCAAGTCCTCCCTGCTGATTGGCGTGGGCGAGGACGCGGCGCTGGTTGCGGCCGCAATCGCGCGTGGGGTGGCACCTAGGACCAGGGTCCAGCGCCCGGCGGATACGAATACGCAAGACCCCCGCCAGCTATAGGACCAGAGCCGTGTTGACACGACTGATCGGTGGGCGACTGCCACCGTGTGGACCCGTTGAACGCTCGACTTTGCCGTTGGTCTTCTCTAATTGCGCGCGAAGCGCGTCCGGCCCGCAGGGCCGGCTGAATCGTCCGCCCTCCACTATTTCGCCCGGAGTGGGCCGACAAGGAGGCCCATCGACGGGCGATGTATCGATCGGGCGGACTCCAACGTCCTGACCAGGCCAAACGCTCCAAGGCCGGCAACCATTGCCCCTCACCCCCTGAGGGACCTTCTGGGAGGCCCCTGAT
>DASYSE010000060.1:0-7791 GCA_036003705.1 Actinomycetes bacterium
GGGTCGCGCTGGTGTTCCAGGGCTACGGGCTGCTGTCGCTGCTGACCGCCAGGGAGAACGTGGAGCTGCCGTTCCGGGTGGCCAGGCGCGACCCGGCGGCCGCGGCCACCGCCGCCGGGCGCTGGCTCGGCCTGCTCGGGCTGGGCGACCGGGCCGACCAGCGCACCGACCAGCTGTCGGGGGGCGAGCGGCAGCGGGTCGCCCTGGCCCGCGCCCTGGCCGTCGACCCGGCCGTGCTGGTCGACGAGCCGACCGCCGAGCTGGACGAGGAGAACCGCGACCGGGCCGTCGGCCTGCTCCGCGACGCCGCCGACCGGGGCGCCGCGGTGGTGGTGGCGACCCACGACCCCGAGGTGGTCGAGCTCTGCGACCGGGTGGTCCGCCTGGTCGACGGCCGCCCGGTCGAGCTCGACCCAGGCGAGGTCAGTGGCCCCGTCGCCTGACCCTCGCGCCGGGGCCCTCGACTGGCTGCTGTCGGAGGAAGGCCGGGCGCTGCTGGCCGAGCTGCCGGGCGGGCCGCTCGACCCGGACCACGCCATGCGGCTCGGGACCCGGCTGCGCGCCACCTACCCGGCCGAGCTGGTCGCGGCCGCCCTCGCCCAGCGGGAGCTGCGGGCACGGGCGGCGGCCAAGTTCTCCGAAGCGGGCAGGATGTGGTTCACCCGCGAGGGACTGGAGCAGGCGTCCGCCGAGCCGCTGGCCAGGCACCGGACGGCCCGCTACGCCGGCTCCCCGCTGGTGGCCGACCTGTGCACCGGGATCGGCGGCGACCTGTGCGCGCTCGCCCCCGGCCGGACCGCCCTGGCGGTCGACCTCGACCCGCTCCACCTCCGCATGGCCAGGGAGAACGCGCACGTCCACGGCGCCGGGGAGGTGGCCGCAGCCTGCGCCGACGTCCGCGACCTGCGCCTGCGGCCGCCGCTGGCCGTGTTCATCGACCCGGCCAGGCGCGCCGGCGGCCGCCGCCTGCCGGCGGGGGAGAGCCGCCCGCCGCTGGCCTGGTGCCTCGAGCTGGCGGCCAGGACGGCGGCGGTCGGCATCAAGGCGGCCCCCGGCATCCCCCTCGGGGTGGTGCCGCCCGGCTGGGAGGTCGAGCTGCTGGCCGAACGGCGGGAGCTGAAGGAGGCGGCGCTGTGGTCGCCGTCGCTGGCCACCACCACCCGCCGGGCGACCGTGTTCCCCGGCGGCCACACCCTGGTCGCCCAGCCTGGCCCGCCGGTGCCGTGCGCCCAACCGGGCGCCTTCCTGCTCGACCCGAGCCCGGCCGTGACCCGGGCCGGTCTGGTCGAGGAGCTGGCCCGCGACCTCGGCGCCTGGAAGCTCGACCGGCGGATCGCGTTCCTGACCGCCGACCGGGCCCTGCGCACCCCCTTCGGCCGCCTCCTGCGGATCGACGCCTCCCTCCCCTGGAACCTCAAGCACCTGCGCGAGGTGCTGCGCCAGCGGGGGATCGGTGTGGTCGAGGTCCGCAAGCGCGGCTCGGCCGTCGAGGTGGCCGACCTGACCACCCGCCTCCGCCTCCGCGGCGACCACCGCGCCACCGTCGTCCTCACCCGCGTCGCCGACCGACCCTGGGCGCTGGTCTGCGGCGAGCCAGCCGCGCAGCCCTGAGCGGCACCAGGACCAGCAGCCCGACGACTGCGGCGTCGCGGGTCCTCAGCTGGACGCGGCATTCGTGCTCGTTCCCGGTCCGGTGGAGGCTCGCTCAGGCCGCCCCGGCCAGCCAGCGGCCGTACAGGTCGGCGAAGCGGCCGCCGGCCAGCAGCTCGCCGGGCGGGCCGGCCTCCACCACTCGGCCGTCCTCGATCACGGCGACCTGGTCGGCCTCGATCGCGGTGGACCGCCGGTGGGCGATGATGATGGTGGTGCGTCCCTGGCGCAGCCGCCGCAGGGCCTGCTGCACCCGCGCCTCGGTGACCACGTCCAGGTTGCTGGTCGCCTCGTCCAGCAGCAGCACGGCGGGGTCGGCGATCCAGGCGCGGGCGAAGCCGATCAGCTGGCGCTCCCCGGCCGACAGCAGGGCGCCGCGCTCGCCGACCTCGGTGTCGTAGCCGTCGAGCAGGCCGGCGATGACCTGGTCGGCCCCGACCGCCCTGGCCGCGGCCTCGGCCTCGGCCCTGGTCGCCTCGGGCCGGCCGAAGCGGATGTTGTCGAGGATCGTCCCCGAGAACAGGAACCCCTCCTGGGGTACGTAGCCCATGGCCCGGCGCAGGTCGGCCAGGCGGACCTGGCGCAGGTCGACCCCGTCGAGGATGACCTGCCCGGCCAGCGGGTCGTAGAAGCGGGCGATCAGCTTGGCGACGGTCGACTTGCCGGCCCCGGTCGGACCGATCAGCGCCAGGGTGGTCCCGGCCTCCAGGTGGAGGTGCACATCGTGCAGCACCTCGGGGCCCTGGTCGTAGGCGAACCGGACACCCTCCAGCCGGACCTCGCCGCTGGGGTCGGGCAGGGGCACGGGGTCGGCGGCCTCGCGGACCGATGGGCGTTCCTCGAGCACGGCCCCGACCCGCTCGGCGCCCGCGGTGGCCGACTGGAAGCTGTCGTAGAGCTCGGACAGCTGCTGCACCGGGTCGAACAGGTTGCGCAGGTAGAGCAGGAAGGCGGCCAGGGTGCCGATCTCGAGGTCGCCGGCGAGCACCCGCCGGCCACCGACGCCGAGCACCACGACGGTGGCGGCCGTGCCCAGGAACTCGATGCCGGGGAAGAAGAACGACGCCAGGCCGATGGTGCGCCGGTGGGCGACCCGCTCGGCGTGGTTGGCGTCGGCCAGGCGGGAGGCGGTGGCCCGCTCGCGGCGGAAGGCCTGGATCGCCTTGACCCCGGAGAGCGCCTCCTGCAGCTGCACCGTGACGACGCTGTGGGTCTCCCTGACCTGACGGTAGGCCTCCGCCGACCAGCGCCGGAAGGCGCGGGCGGTCACGGCGATCAGGGGGGCGACGACCAGGGTGGCCAGGGCCAGGCGCCAGTCCAGCACGACCAGGATCACCGCCACCCCGACCATGGTGATGAGGCCGGTGACGAGCGTGACCAGGCCGTCGGTGACCAGGTCGCTCATGGCGTCGATATCGGCGGTCATGCGGGCGACCAGCCTGCCCGTCCGCTCGCGCTCGTAGAAGTCGAGCGAGAGGGTCTGCAGGTGGCGGAAGAGCTTGGTCCTGACCGTGTACAGCACCCGCTGCCCGACCCTGGCCACGGCCATGGTCTCGGCCCGGCCGGCGAGGAACTGCAGGCCGGCCAGGACCAGGTAGGCGATGGCGACCCGGTCCAGCACCTCCAGCCGGCGCGGCACCACGCCGCCGTCGATGGCCACCTTGACCAGGTAGGGCATGGCCAGACCGGCGCCGGTCTGGACCAGCACGGCCAGCGAGGCCAGCGCGACCAGCCCACGGTGGGGCCGGACCAGCGGCCACAGCCACGCCCTGGCCCGCCGCCCCGAGATGCGGTCGCGTGCGCCCCGGTCGATCTCCGGCGGTGCGCCGTGGGTGTGCGCGGCGATCGAGTGATGGCGACTCACGACGCCGCCTCCTCGACAAGGCGATCGACGCCGGCTCCGGAGTGTGCCAGCACGGCCCGGTAGGCGGGCTCGCGGGCGGCCAGCTCCTCGTGGCTGCCCTGGGCGACCACCCGGCCCCGGTCCAGCAGCATCACCCGCCGGGCAAGGCGCAGGCTGGCCCGCCGGTTGGCGACCAGCAGCACGGTGGCGCCGCCGAGCGCCCTGTCCAGCCCGGCCAGGATCGCGGCCTCGGTGTCCACGTCGACGTGGGAGAGGGCGTCGTCCAGGATCAGCACCCGCGGCTGCATCAGCAGTGCCCTGGCCAGCGCGACCCGCTGGCGCTGTCCCCCGGACAGGGTGTAGCCCTGCTCGCCGACGACCGTGTCCAGCCCCTCGGGCAGCGCCTCGACCACCTCCAGGGCGGCCGCCGCGGCCAGGGCGTCCAGCACCTCCTGGTCGGTCGCGGCCGGCCGCCCGAAGGCCACGTTGTCGCGGAGGCTGGCCGAGAACAGCACCGGCTCCTGGTGGACGATCCCGACCGCCGACCGCAGCGAGTCGAGGGTCAGGTCGGCGACGTCGTGGCCGTCGAGCAGGACCCGGCCGTCGCTCGGCCCGTACAGCCTCGGGATCAGGCCGAGCAGGGTGGACTTCCCCGACCCGGTGCCGCCGACCACCGCCACCCGCGACCCGGGCTCGATCTCCAGGTCGATGCCGGTCAGGGTGGCCCGTCCGGATTCGCCGTAGCGGAAGCTCACGCCCTCGAAGGTGATCCGCGCCCCCCGGTCCTGGGTGGGCGCGGGCAGGGCGGTAGCCCGCGGCCGGTCGGCGATCCCCGGTGGCTGGTCGAGCACCTCGAAGACCCGCTCGGCGCTGGCCGCGGCCCGCTGGGCGAACCCGAACAGCATCCCCAGCCCCTGCAGCGGCCAGGTGAGCAGCAGCAGGTAGCTGTTGAAGGCGACCAGCGTGCCCAGGGTGATCTGCCCTTCGGCGGCCAGCCGGCCCCCGTACCAGAGGATCGCGGCCAGGCTGAGCTGGGGCAGGATCGCCAGCAGGGGGTTGTAGAAGGCCCGCAGCCGGGCCGCCTCCAGGTTCTGGTCCAGGATCGAGCCGGCCTCGACCTCCAGCCGCCGCGCCTGCTGCTCCTCGCGGCCGAACGCCTTGACCACCCGCACCCCGGCGGTCGCCTCCTCGACCACGGTGGTCAGCTCGCCGATCTCCTGCTGCACCTGCCAGTAGACGCGGTGCAGGCGGCGGTTGTACCGCAGCGCCCCGTAGACCAGCGGCGGGGCCAGCGCCAGCACGACCAGGCAGAGCCGGGGCGACAGCAGCCACATCTGCACCGCCGCGATGGCGAAGGTGACCAGGTTGAGGACCATGAACACCAGGCCCCAGGAGATGAAGTAGCGCAGCGAGCGGACGTCGGAGGTGGCCCTGGCCAGCAGCTGCCCGGTCGGGGCGCGGTCGTGGTAGGCGGCCTCCAGCGCCAGCAGGTGGCGGGCCAGCCGGTTGCGCAGGTCGTATTCGACGTCGGTGCCGATCCGGCCCGAGATGTTGCGCCGCAGCCCGGCCGCGACCCAGCGGACCAGGGCCAGCACCACCAGCACGGCGATCTCGCGCCCCAGCACCCCGGGCACGCGCCCGGTCAGCCCGTCGTCGATGATCGTCCTGATGACCAGGGGGATGAACGAGGTGATGGCCAGCATCGCGACCCCGAGGGCGAACGCCACGGCCACCCGGCGCCGGTAGGGGCCCATCAGGCCGACGATGCGGCGCAGGGTCCCGAGGGCGAGGCCGTCGGGAGGCGGGTCGTTGCCATACCAGCGCAGGGGGCAGCTCCAAGTGGTCAAGGGCGGGTTGCCGATAGTCCAACGTACGGCAGCACCCAGACAATCCGCGACCGAGATGCACACCCGTCTGGTCGTCAGGCGGGCATCCGCGGCGGCGCGGCGGGCGCCCTCGTCGCGTTCCTTGCGGCGACACCCCGATGCTGTTGTACTGGTGCGTATCTAGCTATGTACTGGAGCATATTTCATGGACGGTGCGCGCTACCAGACCACGGAGCGGACCAGGGCCCGGAGGCTGCCGGAACGGGCCGCCTACGACCGGGCCACCGTGCACGCCATCCTCGACGAGGGCTTCATCTGCCACGTCGGCTTCCAGGTCGACGGCCAGCCGTACGTCGTCCCGACCGGCTACGCGCGGGTCGGGGAGACGATCTACCTGCACGGGTCGAGCGGGAGCCGGCTCGGCCTGTGGCCGGGCATGGACGTCTGCGTCACCGTCACCCTGCTCGACGGGCTGGTGCTGGCTCGTTCGGCCTTCCACCACTCGCTGAACTACCGCTCGGTGATGGCGCTGGGCCGCACCCGGCCGGTCGGCGACCCGGACGAGAAGGAGGCCGCGCTTCGGGCCGTGGTCGAGCACATCGTCCCCGGGCGCAGCGCCCAGGTGCGCGGCGGCGACCGCCGCGAGCTGGCCGCCACCGCCGTCCTGGCCCTGCCCCTCACCGAGGTCTCGGCCAAGGTGCGCACCGGGCCGCCCAACGACGACGAGCCCGACTACGCCCTCCCGATCTGGGCAGGGGTCCTTCCCCTCGCCCTCAGCCCCGCTTCCCCCGAGCCCGACCCCCTGCTCGACCCGTCGGTCCCGCTCCCGCCCCACGTTGCCTCCTGGTCCCGCCAGACCCCTCGACCCCCAGGGCGCGGCAGCGCAGCTCGGTGACGTCTGCGATCAGCCGCCGCCGCTGCGACCGGGGGCGGTGGGTCGCGGTGACCAGGACGCCGTGCAGCCCGTGCGGGAGGGGGTCGGTGGCAAGGGCCGGGTCGCCACGGCGAGCGCGCCGGCGGCCTGCCCAGCCTCCAGCAGCTCGGCCATCACGGTCCTGGCGCGGGCGAAGGCGTCCTTCTCACCGAAGCCGGCCTGGTGGAACATGGACGCGTGGTGTTCTCGCGGCTGTCCACAGGAGGTCCCGGGTCGGTAGGAGGCGAGGCATGGAGGGAGCGGCGGTGTCGAAGCGGGGCGGGCGCGAGTTCGAGGGTGTGCTCGGGTTGGTTGGCGGGCTGGCGATGGCGGTTGGGCGGGGGGGCAGCGCCCGGCTGGTTGCCGACCTGGCTGGGGTGGGGCCGGGGGATCGGGTGGTGGATGTCGGGTGCGGGCCGGGGCGGCTTCTCCGGGAGGCGGCCGAGCGGGGGGCCGAGGCCGTCGGGGTGGATCCTTCGGCGCAGATGCGGCGCCTGGCGCGACGGATCACACCGGCCCGGCTGCGGGACGCCGTCACCGTTGTCGACGGCACCGCCGAACGCCTCCCGCTCGAGGATCGCACGGCGACGGTGGCGTGGGCGGTCGCCTCCGTCCACCACTGGACTGACCGCGAGGCCGGGCTGGCCGAGCTGCACCGCGTCCTCGAACCGGGCGGCCGGCTGTTGCTCGCCGAACGCCTGGCCCGCCCCCGCGGCTGGTTCGGGCATCACGCGCTCACCTGGGAGCAGGCCGAGCGGCTGGCCGCCGAGGCGACGCGCGCCGGCTTCGCCGAGGTCGCGGCCAGCCGGCGTGCGCTCGGCCGTTCCCGGTTGGTGCTGGTCAGCGCCCGCCGCCCGGCGGCGTGAGCGCCATCAGGCGAGCGCGTGGCCCCAGGCAGCCGGCGGGCCAGGGCCGGGTCGATGGTGCGCAGCGCGGGCGGCACCTTGCACGGTCAGGGGCTGGGGCTCGAGGCTCCAGCGGCCCCGGGTGTGCTGGGCGCGCGCCCGGCAGCCTCCTCGGTGGGCATGGTGGTGGCGGTGTGGCCGGTGGCGCCGATGGGTTGGTGTTGGCCGGGGATGCGGCCCAGGATCTGGTCGAGGTCGGTGCCGTCCAGGGTTTCGCGTTCCAGCAGCAGCTCGGTGAGGCGGTCCAGGGCGTCGCGGTGGCTTTCCAGCAGGGTGGTGGCCCGCCGCTCGGCCTGGCGCAGCAGCTTGCCGACTTCTTGGTCGCTGACTCGTTGGGTGGCCTCGGCGTAGGGGCGGCTGCGGACCTCCACGCTACCCAGGTACATGGGGCTGCCCGAGGCGAACCCGACCGGTCCCAGGGCCTGGCTCATGCCGAACTCGCGGACCATCCGGGTGGCCAGGTCGGTGGCGGCGGCCAGGTCGTTGGCGGCGCCGGTGGAGGTCTGGCCGAAGACCAGCTGTTCGGCGACCCGGCCGCCCATGCGGATGGCCAGCGAGTCGTGCAGGTAGCCTTCGGTGTACAGGTGGCGTTCGTCGATGGGGAGCTGTTCGGTCACCCCAAGGGCCTGGCCGGCGGGCAGGATGGTGACCTTG
>DASYSE010000061.1:0-22788 GCA_036003705.1 Actinomycetes bacterium
GGCGGTCGTGGATGGCGGCAACCCGTTCGGGCCGTCGAAGTCGGTGGCGACCGACGGGACGGTCAGTGACAATGCGCCCTCGGGTCTGACCGGCTACACGATCCTCCAGGCCGAGAGCGTTGGCGCAGCGGCCGAGATGGCCAAGGGCTGCCCGGTCCTCTCCAGCGGTGGCAGCGTCGAGGTCTACGAGGTCTTCCCGGTCATGTAGCCGTCCTGCCCGGAGTCAGGGCGGCAGACCCTTGCCACCTGCCGGCCGGACCTCGATCTGCTCGGGCATGCCCTCCAGGAGCGGCATCGCCTGCTCCACGAACGGCCGCAGCTCAGGCGCCTTCAGCGCCTCGGCGTGCGCTTCCTGGCTGGTCCACAGATCGACTACCCACACGAGGTTGGCGTCATCGGTGGATTCGCTGACGAGATACAGCAGACAGGCTGGATTGTCGTCGAAGAGCTTGCCCGACTCGAGCAGGATCTCCACCACCCGCTCGCGCTGGCCCGGCTTTGCGGTGAGTCGGTTGAGGAGCACGTGGGTCATGCGCGGCACCATACCCTCGCCCTCCGGGACCGTCCAGGGCGCGCAGGCCGGCCCACGGGCCCACCATCGGCGGCAGCCACCGATCAGGGACGCTCCGGGTCGGGAGCGGCCGGGGGCGGCGGGGCGGTGGCCGGGTCGGGGTCATAGCGGTCGTTGGTGCGGGCGCGCTCGACCATGCGCTCCAGGCGGCGGATGGCCTGGAGGAGGACAGCCATCGGGACCTTGACGTGGTCGGGGACGCAGCCGGCGTGGAGCACCCGGGCGTCGTTGGTCATGAACACCACCCGGTGGTCGACGGGCCGGCCGCAGATCATGCACTTGATCCGGTGATGCACCATCGTCGAGCTGGCGATGATGGTGATGCGGCCTGCGTGCTGGTCCATCCGCGACCCCGGGTCAGGAACGGGCGGGTACGCGGAGTGTGCCACGGTTCCGCGGCGCGTTCAGGCGCGGGGGGTGGCGCCGGTGCCGGGGGACATGGCGCGCAGGTGAGCGGCCGCCGCGATCCGCTCCTCGGCGATCCGGTCGGCGACCTCGGCGGTCGGCGACCCCTCGGCCCGTGCCCGGCGGAAGATGAGCCGCAGGGCCTCGGCGATCCCCTGCAGCGAGACGGCCAGGCGCTCCGGCGGGTAGCGCAGCTCGCCGGCGCCGATCACCGCGTAGGGTGCCGCCGAGTTGATCACGTAGTCGGGCGCGTACAGGATCCCCCGGTCCAGCAGCCGCCGGCCGTCGGCCGCGGTGGCGAGCTGGTTGTTGGCTCCGCCGGCCACGATCCGGCAGCGCAGCCGCGGGATGGTGTGCTCGTTGAGCACGCCACCGATGGCGTTAGGGCTGAACACGTCGCAGTCGACGTCGTAGAGGGCTTCCGGGTCCTCGACGGTGATGTCGAGCCGGTCGCCCAGCTCCTTGGCCCGCCCCGGGTCGAGGTCGGCGCCGACCACCACCGCACCGGCGGCGACCAGCAGCTCGGCCAGGTGCCCGCCAACCCCGCCCAGCCCCTGCACGGCGACCCGGCGCCCGGCGACGTCGGGGGTGCCGTAGACCTCGTCGAGGGCGGCGCCGATCCCGGCCAGCACCCCCCTGGCGGTGAGGGGCGTCGAGTCGCCGGTGCCTCCGAACCGCTGGTCGATCGCCCACACGTAGTCGGTCTCGCGGGCGACGTCGACCATCTCCTGGGCCGAGGTGCCCAGGTCGGGGCCGGTGCCGAAGCGGCCGGCGAGCAGCTGCACGAACCGACCGAACGACCGCAGCAGCACCCGCTTGTCGGCGGCGCCGTCCTGCTTGAGCAGCACCGCCTTGCCGCCGCCACGCGGCATGTCGGTGAAGGCGAACTTGTAGGTCATGCCCCTCGACAGCCGCAGGGCGTCCTCGAGCGCGTCCTCCTCGGAGTCGTAGGCCCTGTACCGGGTGCCGCCACGGGCCGGGCCGAGGGCGGTGTCGTGGATGGCGATGATCGCCCGCATCCCGGTCTGCCGGTCAAAGCAGAACACCACCTGCTCGTGACCGTGCTCGGCCATCCTGTCGAAGACGCCCACGTCGCCCTCCTGCGGTTCGCGGCTACGCGAGGCAGGGGCGGCCCGCCCAGCGTCTTTGCCGGGTCGAAGGTGGCGGGTCCCCCCGCCGTCCCCTCACGATACCCCCCGAGCGCGGGGACGGTCGGGCCGGACCCGGCCGGGTAGGATCGGGCGGCGGCACGACAGATCGCCGAGGAGGTCGAGCGGTGGACACGATGTGGGACCCGCGGGCCGAGCGGATGTCGGTCGACGAGCGGGCGGATCTCCAGACCAGGCGCCTGGACGACCTGCTCGGGCGGCTCCTGGACAGCAGCCGGGTGTACCGGGAGCGGCTGGCCGGCGCGGGGGTGGGGCCCGGCGCCCGGGTCGGCCTGGACGGGCTCGGCGGCCTGCCGTTCACCACCAAGCAGGACCTTTGGGACAACTACCCCTGGGGCCTGCTGGCCGTCCCCCGCGAACAGGTGCTGCGCGTCCACGGCTCCTCGGGCACGGGCGGGCGGCCGACCCTGGTCGCCTACTCCCGCGCCGACCTCGAGATCTGGGCCCAGGTCTGCGCCCGCGCCCTCGGCTGCGCCGGCGCCAGGCCGGGCAGCCTGGTCCACAACGGCTATGGATACGGGCTGTTCACCGGCGGGCTCGGCATGCACGCCGGGGCGGAGCTGATGGGCTGCACGCTGGTGCCGGTGTCCGGTGGCCAGACCCAGCGCCAGATCACCCTGCTGCGCGACCTGCGGCCCGAGGTGCTCTGCTGCACCCCCTCGTACGCGGCCCGGCTGGGGGAGGCGCTGGGCGAGGCCGGCGTCCCCCGGGACGAGGTCTCGCTGCGGGTCGGGATCTTCGGGGCCGAGCCCTGGAGCGAGGCCATGCGGGCCCAGATCCAGGCGCTGCTGCCGCTGAAGGCGCTCGACATCTACGGCCTGTCGGAGATCATCGGGCCGGGGGTGGCCTGCGAGTGCGTCGAGGCCCAGGCCGGCCTCCACGTCAACGAGGACCACTTCCTGGTCGAGCTCATCGACCCGGGCTCCGGGCGGCCGGTCGCGCCGGGGGAGCGGGGTGAGCTGGTCTTCACCACCCTCACCAAGGAGGCGATGCCGCTGCTGCGCTACCGCACCGGCGACCTCGCCGCCCTCGACCGCTCCGCCTGCGCCTGCGGCCGGACCCTGCCCCGGATGTCGAAGGTGACCGGGCGCCGGGACGACATGCTGGTCATCAGGGGGGTGAACGTCTACCCGAGCGAGGTCGAGGCGGTGCTGTTGGCCGAGCCGGCGGTCGGGCCCCAGTACCTGCTGGTGGTGGACCGCACCGGGACCATGGCCAGGCTGGTGGTCGCCTGCGAGCTGGCCGCCGGCTGGTCGATCCGCGCCGGGACCGAGGAGGCCGAGCGCGACCGGGTCGGCGCCGAGGTCGGCGCCGCCCTGCTGGAACGCGTGGGCCTGACCACCGAGGTCCGGGTGCTGCCCGGCGGGACCATCCCACGGGTCGAGCTCGGCAAGGCGGTCCGGGTCGCCCAGCGCACCACCGGCCACGACCCGCTGCCCGGCTGGCTGTAGTCCCTGTTGATGACGGGCTGGAAGCGTCGGGGGGGTATGGCAGACTCGGCAGCCGTGCACCCCAAGTTCCTCACCCATGACCTGAACCCGGCGCAACGGGAAGCGGTCGAGGCCACCAATGGGCCGCTGTGCATCCTTGCCGGAGCCGGGACCGGCAAGACCAGGGTGATCTCGCGGCGGGTCGCGTACGCGATCGCCACCGGGGTCGTCCATCCGGGCCATGTGCTGGTGGTCACCTTCACCGACAAGGCAGCCAACGAGATGCGCGAGCGTCTGGGCGCGCTCGGGTTCCCCGGGGTGCAGGCGCAGACCTTCCACGCCGCCGCCTTCCGCCAGCTCCGCTACTTCTGGGCGCGCCTCAGCGACACCCGGCTCCCCGACGTGCTCGACTCCAAGGCTCCGCTGCTCGCCCCGCTGCAGCGCAGCCTGCCCGGCGGCTACAAGTTCACCGCCATCAAGGACCTCGCCGACGAGCTGGAATGGGCCAAGGCGCGACGGCTCGACCCGTCCACCTACCAGGCGACCGTCGAGGCGATGGGCCGGACCCCGCCGATCCCCGGTGACCTGTTCGCGGGGGTGTTCCGGCGCTACGAGCGGGCCAAGGAGCGCGCCGGACGGATCGACTTCGAGGACATGCTGGTCCGCATGCTCGAGGGGTTCGAGGGTCGCGAGGACGTCGCCGAGGAGTTCCGCGGCCAGTACCGATGGTTCTCGGTGGACGAGTACCAGGACACCAACCCCCTGCAGCAGGCGCTGCTCGAGGCCTGGCTGGGCGAGCGACACGACCTGGCCGTGGTCGGCGACGAGGACCAGACCATCTACACCTTCACCGGGGCGACCTCGGAGTACCTGACCGGCTTCGTCCGGCGGTTCCCGCAGGCCCGGCTGGTCCGGCTGGAGGACAACTACCGCTCCACCCCGGAGGTGCTGGCCCTGGCCAACCGGCTGCTGGCCGGCACCCCGGGCCGGGCCGCGTCCGGGGGCAAGCGGCTGGTCGCAACCAGGTCCTCTGGGCCGGAACCGACGGTGGTCGCCTTCGAGAACGCCGAGCAGGAGGCCAAGGCCCTTGTCGGCGAGGTCGGTCGCCTGGCCGGGCTCGGGGTCGACCTGGACGAGGTGGCCGTCCTGCTCCGGACCAATGCCCAGATCCCCCCGCTCGAGGAGGCGCTGGCCGCGGCCGGCGTCCGCTACCAGGTCAGGGGGGAGCTGTTCTTCCGCCGGACCGAGGTGCTGCGCGCGCTCGGGGTCCTACGCTCGCGCACCGCCCGGGCGGCCGGCGGCGGCCTGGTCGACGCCCTGGAGGCGATCTGGTTCGAGCGGTTCGGGTTCCGCCGCGACGAGCAACCCGACGGCGAGGAGGCCCGCCAGCGCCACGCCAGCCTCGTGACCCTCCTCGGCATCGCCGAACGCCTGGAGGCCGCTCCCGGCCCCAGCTCGGACGGCGGGGCAGGCGCCGGGGCCCCGGGGCAGGAGCCGGGAGTCGCGATGGCGCAGTTCCTTGAGGAGGTTGGCCGCCGGGCGGCACAGGAGGCTGAGGGGGTCGGGGGCGGGGTGAACCTGCTCACCTACCATCGGGCCAAGGGGCTCGAGTTCGACGCGGTGCTGTCGCCGGCCCTCGAGGAAGGGCTGCTGCCGATCCGGCAGGCCAGCACGCCTGACGAGGTGGCCGAGGAGCGTCGGCTGCTGTACGTCGGGCTGACCAGGGCGAGGGTCCACCTATGGCTGTCGTGGGCGGCGAGGCGGGCCGGGCCGTCCGGTCGGGAACAGCCGCGGCGACCCTCGAGGTTCCTCGGCGACCTGGTCCCGCCGGGTGGGGCCCGGGTCCGGCCTCGGGCGGTGGCGACCGGGATGGCGCAGGTCGGCAGGGCCAGCGTCCGGGCCGACGGTCCGATGGCCGAGCAGCTGCGGGCCTGGCGGCGCAAGCGGGCCGAGGCCGACGGTGTGCCCGCCTACGTGGTGTTCAACGACCGCACCCTTGCCGCCCTGAGCGAGCGGCGCCCCCGCAGCCGGGGCGAGCTGCTGGCGGTCGAGGGCATCGGCCCCAACAAGCTCGACCGCTACGGCGACGAGCTGCTCGCCCTGCTCGCCACCGACGACTCCCGAGGCTGAGTCCTGCCAGGCAGGAGCTCACCAACCCGCGTACCGGGTGTACTGGTCGGCCCTGGCCAGCAGATCGTCCAGAGGCCCGCAGGTGTCGCAAAGGGTACAGCCTGGCAGTGCCGTCGTCGCCGCCGCTGAGGATCTCGCCGTTGCGGCCGAACATCGCGCTGTTCACCGAGTCGGTGTGGCGTCGCAGGACGCCGAGCACCTGGCCGCTGCTCGCGTCCCAGACCAGGGTCGAACCGTCCGCGTCGCCGGCCACCACCCGGCGGCCGTCCGGGCTGAACGCCGCGCTCCGCAGGGCGCTCGCCTGGCCGGCCAAGCCCGGGCGACGGGTCGAGCGGCCTGATGGCCGTCCGGAAGACGAGGAAGGTGACGGCCAGCAGCAGCGCGCTGGGCAGCAGCTGGTCCGCCCGATCGCTGAGCAGGCCGATCGGCGTCAGCAGCAGGCCGATGGCGAAGACGGCGTAGGCCTCGAGGTGACGACCGTGCCGGATGTCGTCGAGGATGCTTCGCAGCATGTCGCGGCAATCTAGCATTCCCAGGACAGACCGACGATCGTTGGATGTGGATATGACAGGGTTCGAGGTGCGCTCCGGGGGTCCCTTGGTGAGCCGAGGGCGATAGGGTGGGTACGAGCGCGTTGGGTATGCCCGAGTCGAAGACCGCCGCCCGCGACGAGGAGGACGATCGATGACCGACGCCGTGCCCGAGGCCGACGCCCTGGAACAGCGCCAGCCGCTGCTCGACCAGGACGCCCCGTTGCAGGTTCCCGAGATCGATGTCGAGGTCCCCGAGGAGGACGCCTTGGAGCAGGCCATGCCGGTGCCGTTCGACGAGGACGACGCACCGCGCTGAGCGGTGGTGGTTGCCGTGCCCAGGACGCTGTTCCGCGACCGGCCCGAGGCCGGCGACGTCTTGGCCGGCCTGCTCGGGCGGTACGCCGGCCGTCCCGACGTGCTGGTGCTGGCCCTGCCCCGGGGCGGTGTCCCGGTGGCGGCCCGGGTTGCCAACGCCCTCGACGCCCCGCTCGACGTGTTCGTCGTGCGCAAGCTCGGCGTCCCCGGCCAGGAGGAGCTGGCCATGGGGGCGATCGCCACCGGCGGGGTCCGGGTCCGCAACGAGGAGGTGGTCGGCCGGCTCGGGCTGGGTGAGGAAGACCTCCGCAGGGTGGCCGAGGCGGAGGGGCGGGAGCTGGCCAGGCGCGAACGAAGCTACCGGGAGGGCCGGCCGCCGCCGGCGCTCGCCGGCCGGGTGGTGATCCTGGTCGACGACGGGCTGGCCACCGGCTCGACCATGCGGGCGGCGGTGGCCGCCGCCCGCCGGCTGGGACCGGCCCGGCTGGTGGTCGCGGTGCCGACGGCTCCGGCCTCGACCTGCCAGCGGTTGCGGGAGGAGGCCGACGAGGTCGTCTGCGCCAGCACCCCGTGGCCGTTCCGGGCGGTCGGCAACTCCTACCGGTCATTTCCCCAGACCTCCGACCAGGAGGTCAGGGATCTGCTGCGGGCAGCCTGGACGGCCGACCGGAGGACCCAGGGGCCGGGGGCGAGCACCCCGGCGAACCAGACCTGATCCGAGCGAGCTGAGGAGCAATCGTGCACCACGCCGAGATCGCCCACGTGTTCGACGCCAACGGACCGTTCGCCTCCGTGTACATGGACACCGAGAGCGACGTCGAGCTGGCCGCCGACCGGGTCGCCGTGCGCTGGAAGAACCTGCGTGCCAGCATGCTCGGCACCGGCGTGCCGGAGGCGACCGTCGCCGCCATCGACCCGCTGGTCGAGGACAGCCACACCGCGGGGGCGACCCTGGCCGTGATCGCCGCCGTCGACGGCTTGCGTTACTCGGCCAACCTGCCCGATCCACCGCCGCGCGAGACCATCCTGCGCCACGGGGCCCTGCCCGACGTCCTGCTGCTGCTGGCCGCCAGCCAGGCGGTCGTGACCCATGTGGCGGTGCTCACCGACCGGACCGGAGCCGACATGGCGGCCCGGGGGGCCGACGACGTCGCCCGGACCGAGCGGGTCGAGGGCCGCGTCACCCCCCACCTCCACAAGGCACAGGCCGGCGGCTGGTCGCAGCCGCGCTATCACCACCGCGCCGAGACGCTGTGGGAGTCCAACGCCGGCGAGGTGGCCGACGCCCTCACCCGGCTCGTCGACCAGGTCCGACCCCGGTTCGTGGCCGCCGCCGGTGACGTGCGCGCCCTGCAGCTGCTGCGCGAGCAGGCCCCCAAGCGGGTGCGGGAGCTGCTCCGGGTGGTCGGGGGCGAGTACGGCTCCCTCGACGCGGTCTTCGCCGAGGCCGACAAGCTGGTCGCGACCACCGCCGAGGCCGACAACCAGGCACTGCTCGAGCGCTTCGCGGAGGAGCGGGGTCAGGGAGACCGGGCGGTCGAGGGCGCCGCCGCCACCTTGGCCGCGCTCGGCCGCGGCCAGGTCGAGACGTTGCTGCTCGGCGGCCTGTTCCTCGAGGACGAGCGAACGGCCTGGTTCGGCCCGGCCCTGACCGACGTCGCCATGGACCGCGACGCACTGGCCGCCCTGGGCATCACCGAGCCGGTCGAGGGCCGGCTGGTCGACGTGGCCGTCCGCGCCGCCCTCGGCACCGGCGCCGACGTCCGCGTGCTCGATCCGGTCGACCAGGCGCGCACCAGCCGCATCGACCGGGGTCCGGACCTCGAGGCCCCCGCGTCCACCGGCCCCGCCGAGGGGCTCGGCGCGCTACTTCGCTTCGCGGTCGGGGTGTAGGCCCTCGGCCGGCCCCGGCTCGGGCCCGAGGAGGGCGGAGGCGGCCGGCTCGGCGTAGGTCACGCCGGTGAGCTGGTCGCCGTCGAAGGTCAAGGTGGTCACGCTGGCCAGGGTGCAGCGACGCCGTCCCGGCCAGTGGGCGAGGCGGCGGCGCTCGAACGCCAGCCGGGCCACCCAGATCGGTGCCTGGTGGGAGACCAGCACGGCGTGACCGCCGGCGAAGTCGTCCCTTGCCGCCTCGACCACCGCGTGGACCCGCTCCACCATGTCGACGTTGCGCTCGCCCCAGGACGGAGATCGTAGGTCGCGGAGCTTCCACCACAGTCCGGGGTGCCGCAGGATGTACCAGGCGACGTTGCCGGCGACCCCCTCGAAGACGTTGCTTGACTCGATCAGGCGCAGCTCGGTGCGGACCTCGAGGCCGTGGACGGCGGCGATCGGCCCGGCCGTCTGCTGGGCCCGTTCCAGGGGGCTGGCCAGCACCGCGACCAGCGGGGTGCCCGCGAAATGCCGGGCCAGCAGCTCGGCCTGGGCCCGCCCCCGCCTCGACAGGTGGTACCCGGGCAGCCGGCCGTAGAGCACCCGGCCAGGATTCTCCACCTGCCCGTGGCGGACCAGGTGGATGACGGTCTCGGGCACGCGCTGATCCTCGAGGTCTGGGGAACGGCGGCTGATGATGGTAGCAGCGGCTGGAAGGGCGGTCGGCGCAGCCCCCGCCTATGCTGCCGGTATGGCGATTCCGGGACAGCGGGGGCCGCACCGGTGAGCCGGGGGGGTCCGGGGGACCGCCGGGGTGGTCCCCCGGACGTCCACCCGACCGACCGGCCGCCCCCCGAGGCGCCGAACCGGCCGGGCTGGGTGCCGCGGCGACCCGCCGGCGGCGGGCCAGGCCCGCCAGACGGCCTGGAGCGCCCGAGCCTCGAGGTCCAGCCGGCGGCCAGGCCGGCCTGGGTCACCCCGGCCGGCCTGGCCGCCATGGCGGTCGTCTACCCGGCCGCCTTCCACTTCCGGGTGGTGCCGTTCTGGCCGGCGGTCGTGGTTCTCTCGGCCATCTCCTGGTGGGTGGCCTGGCATCCGTACCTGCCGACCCGGCTGCGGCCAACCTGGCGGCTGGTGACCATGGGCGTGCTCTCCGGCCTGGCCCTGTACGCCCTGTTCCTCGTCGGCGCCCTGGTCGTGCAGGAGACTCCGCTGTGGCCGCGCGTCCAGCAGGTGGTCGAGCTGGCCAGGTCGACCGCCCCGGGCGCGGTGGCCGCCCTGGTGATCGTGCTCGGGACCTCGCCGAGCGAGGAGGTGCTGTGGCGTGGTGCGGTGTTCGCCCGCCTGACCAGGCGCTATGGCCCGGGATGGCGACCGGTGATCGCCACCACCCTGCTCTACGCCCTGTTCGTCGGCCTCTCGGGCAGCCTCGTGCTGCCCCTGGCCGCCCTGGTCTGCGGCACCGTATGGGCCAGGCAGCGCCAGGTCACCGGCAGCATCGTCCCCGGCCTGGTCTCCCACGCCCTGTGGTCGCTGCTGATGTTCCTCTACATCCCCGGCCTGCACGGCCTCTGACCGGCCTCCGGAGACAGGCAAGGCCCCGTACACGGGGCCTCATCGCGCACGCGCCCACCAGGGCACGGGAAGAGCTGCTAGATCGAGACGGCGGTCAGTTCTTGAAGGCGTCCGGGGAGTAGTTCCACGGCTGCCCGCGGGCGATCTGGAACCGGCTGCCCACGTCGGGGTCGCGGTCGATGCCGACGATCTGCTGGCACTTCGGGCACTTCCAACGCTCGAACCCGTAGGCCGAGCTCTCCAGCTCCATGCGCGAGCCGCATTTGTCGCAGACCTCGCGCTGCAGGGTCGGGGTGGCGGTGCCAGTCTCGTCGGTGCTCATCGGTCGTCTCCTTGCTCCCCCCGGTCGATGCCGGGACGCACCACCAGCATGGCCTAACTGCGTCGATCTTGCATCCCTTCGCCGGCAACTTCCGCATACCGATCTGGTATCCGCCGCGTCGGCTAGGTCGGCTACCTAGGCAAGCGCCGGCGGTGTCCTGCCTGGGTACCCGCGAGCGTTCGGCGCCAATCATGGCGGGGGCTCTGCACCCCCGGGTCTGGCCCTGACGATCGATCGCCCCCTATGAATACCACGAGCACGTGACGTCGCGGCCAGGCCCACCTACGATGCGGGGCATGACGCGACGTGGCGACGCAGGCACCGCCCGGGTGGTGCTCACCGGCGGGCCGCTGGCCGTGGCCGAGGTGGTGGGCGTCGCCCGCGGCCAGGTCCCGGTCGAGCTGGGCGGGGAGGGCCGCAAGCGCATGGCCGCCGCCAGGGACGTGGTCGAGCGGACGGTGGCCTCCGGCCGCCGGGTGTACGGCGTCTCGACCGGCTTCGGCCTGCTAGCGAACACCGCGGTCGACCCGGCCGACCTGGAGGAGCTGCAGCGCCGGATCGTGCTCTCCCACGCCACCGCCACCGGCGACCCGCTGGACGTCGAGGTGGTCAGGGGCATGCAGGTGCTACGGGCGCGCACCCTGACCCAGGGCTACTCCGGGGTCAGGGCGGTGGTCGTGGAGGCGCTGCTCGCCCTGCTGGCTGCCGGGGTGACGCCGGTCATCCCCGAGCACGGCTCGGTCGGCGCCTCCGGGGACCTGGCCCAGCTCGCCCACCTGGCCCTGCCCCTGCTCGGCGAGGGCGAGGTCCAGGTCGACGGCCGCCGTCTCCCAGCCGCCGAGGGGCTGCGCCTGGCCGGGCTGGAGCCGCTCAAGCTCTCCTTCAAGGAGGGCCTGTCGCTGGTCAACGGAACCGAGGGGATGCTCGCGCTGGCCTGCCTGGCGGTGGCCGACGCCGAGGCCCTGGCCGCCATGGCCGACGTGGCCTGCGCCATGTCGGTCGAGGGCCTGCTCGGCACCGACCGGCCCTTCCAGGCCCGGCTGCACGAGCTGCGCCCCCACCCCGGCCAGCTGGCCAGCGCGGCCAATCTCCGGACCATGCTGGCTGGCTCGCCCATCCTGGCCAGCCACCGCCACTCCGACCACGCCATCCAGGACGCCTACTCGCTGCGCTGCGCACCTCAGGTCCATGGGGCCTGCCGGGACGTGATCGCCTTCGCCCGCCAGGTGGTGGAGCGCGAGCTCGGCTCGGTCACCGACAACCCGGTGGTGTTCGCCGAATCCGACGAGGTGATCTCGGTCGGCAACTTCCACGGCGAGCCGCTGGCCTTCGTGCTCGACTTCCTGGCCATCGCCCTTGCCGAGCTGGCCGACATCTCCGAGCGCCGGGTCGACCGGCTGCTCGACCCGGCGCTCAACCACGACCTGCCGCCGTTCCTGGCCCGCGACCCCGGGCTCAACTCGGGGCTGATGCTGACCCAGTACACGGCCGCGGCGCTGGTCGCCGACTGCAAGGTGCTCGCGCATCCGGCCTCGGTGGATTCGATCCCGACCTCCGGCAACCAGGAGGACCACGTCTCGATGGGCTGGACGGCCGGGCTGAAGCTGCGCCGGGTGGTGGCCAACGTCCGCCGCGCCCTGGCCATCGAGGCGCTGTGCGCGGCCCAGGCGATCGACCTGCGCGCCCCGCTGCGGCCGGGGGCGGCGGTGGCCGCCGTGCTGGACCGGGTCCGCGCGGAGGTGCCGACCCTGGACGCCGACCGCTACCTGGCCCCCGACCTGCAGGCATTGGAGCGTCTGATCGCCGGCGGGAAGCTGGTCGCCGCCGCCGAGGAGGTGGTCGGGCCCCTTGGGTAGCAGCACGGACCTGGCGATCGCTCGGGGGGTTGGGGGTGGTCGGGCCCTTGGGTAGCAGCACGAACCTGGCGATCGCTCGGGAGGGGTTGGAGGCGGAGCGCAACGCAGCCCCCCGATGAGTCAGAGACAACAGCAAGTCCGGGAATCGACAAGGAGCCGTAGAACATGGAAGGAGCGCGAGTGGTCCGCGCCCCGCGGGGCGCGGCGCTGTCCTGCCGCGGCTGGCAGCAGGAGGCCGCCCTGCGCATGCTCTGCAACAACCTCGACCCCGAGGTCGCCGAGCGGCCCGAGGACCTGGTCGTGTACGGCGGGACCGGCCGGGCGGCACGTGACTGGGGAGCCTTCGATCGGATCGTGGCCACCCTGCGCCGGCTCGGCGACGACGAGACCCTCCTGGTCCAGTCGGGCAAGCCGGTCGGGGTGTTCCGGACCCACTCGTTCGCGCCCCGCGTGCTGCTGGCCAACTCGCTGCTGGTCCCGGAGTGGGCCACCTGGGAGCAGTTCCGCAAGCTGGAGGCGGCCGGGCTAACCATGTACGGGCAGATGACGGCCGGCTCCTGGATCTACATCGGCACCCAGGGGATCCTCCAGGGCACCTACGAGACGTTCGCGGCCGTGGCGGAGGCCAAGGGCTGGGACAGCCTGCGCGGCAAGGTCGTGCTCACCGCGGGGCTGGGCGGGATGGGCGGTGCCCAGCCGTTGGCCGTGACCATGAACGAGGGGGTCGCGCTCTGCGTCGAGGTCGACCCGGAGCGGCTGGCCCGCCGGTTGGACAGCGGCTACCTGGACGAGTGGGCCGAGGACCTGGCCGACGCCGTCGCGCGGACCGAGCGGGCGGCCGCAGAGGGCCGGGCGGTCTCCGTCGGGCTGGTCGGCAACGCCGCCGACGTGTTCCCCGAGCTGCTCGGCGCCGGCTTCCGGCCGGACGTGGTCACCGACCAGACCTCGGCCCATGACCCGCTCGGCGGCTACGTGCCCAGCGGGGTCGCGCCCGGCGACGCCCCAGGGGCCCGCGCGCAGGACCCGACCGGGTACGTCAAGCAGGCCCGCGAGTCGATGGCCCGCCACTGCGAGGCGATGGTCGGCTTCCAGCGGGCCGGCGCCGAGGTGTTCGACTACGGCAACAACCTGCGCGGGGAGGCGAGGGCGGCCGGGTTCGGCGACGCCTTCGCCTACCCGGGGTTCGTGCCCGCCTACCTCCGGCCGCTGTTCTGCCAGGGCAAGGGGCCGTTCCGCTGGGCGGCCCTCTCCGGCGACCCGGCCGACATCGCCCGCACCGACCGGGCGGTTCTCGAGCTGTTCGGCGAGGACGAGCACCTGCGCCGCTGGCTGGAGCTGGCCGCCGAGCGGGTGCGGTTCCAGGGGCTGCCAGCCCGGATCTGCTGGCTCGGCTACGGCGAGCGCCACCGGGCCGGGCTGGCCTTCAACCAGCTGGTGGCCCGGGGCGAGCTGGCGGCCCCGATCGTCATCGGGCGCGACCATCTGGACTCCGGGTCGGTGGCCAGCCCCTACCGGGAGACTGAGGCCATGGCCGACGGCAGCGACGCCATCGCCGACTGGCCGATCCTGAACGCCCTGCTCAACACCGCCTCGGGCGCCTCCTGGGTGAGCGTCCACCACGGCGGCGGGGTCGGCATCGGCCGCTCGATCCACGCCGGGGCCGTGGTGGTGGCCGACGGCACCGACGAGGCCGCCAGGCGGGTCGAGCTGGTGCTCACCAACGACCCGGGCACCGGGGTGATGCGCCACGCCGACGCCGGCTACGCCGAGGCCCGTTCGGTGGCCAGGGAGCGGGACATGGACCTGCCCGGCGTGTCCGGCCCGGGCGCCGGGGCCCGCCCCTCGTGACCGTTCCCACCGGGAAGGTCGACTTCCTGCTCACCGGGGCCGGGCAGCTGGTCACCTGCGACCCGGGGCTGGGGGAGGGGCCGCTCGGCCTGCTCGAGGGGGGGGTGGTGGCCGCGGCCGGGGGCAGGGTGGTCTACGCCGGCCCGCAGGCTGGGCTGCCGGACCTGGACGTCGCCCGGGATGCGGTCCGCCTGGATGCGGGCGGGCAGGCCGTCCTGCCCGGGTTGGTGGACGCCCACACCCACCTGGTGTTCGCCGGCGACCGGGCCGACGAGTTCGCCGCCCGCCTGCGCGGGGTCGGCTACGAGGAGGCATTGGCCGCCGGCGGCGGCATCCACCGGACGGTCCGCGAGACCAGGGCCGCCACCGACGCCGAGCTGGAGGCGGCCGCGGCCGGGCGGCTGGCCGCGGCGGCCGGGCACGGCACCACCACGCTCGAGGCCAAGTCCGGCTACGGCCTTACCGTCGACGACGAGCGCCGCAGCCTGGAGGTGCTCGCCCGGCTGGCCGCGCGGTCCCCGGTGGAGGTGGTCCCGACCTTCCTCGGCGCCCACCTGGTCCCGGCCGAGTTCGCCGGCGACCGGGCCGCCTACCTCGACCTGCTGGAGCACGAGATGCTGCCGGTGTGCGCGCCCCTGGCCGAATTCGTCGACGCGTTCTGCGACCGGGGCGCGCTCACCGTCGAGGAGTCCCGGAGGGTCCTGGAGGCCGGTGCCCGCCACGGCCTTGCCGGCAAGCTCCACGCCAACGAGCTCGGCTCGACCGGCGGGGCCGCGCTGGCCGCCGAGCTCGGCTGCGTGTCAGCCGACCACCTGCTGTTCTGCGACGAGCGTGAGGCCAAGGCGCTGGCCGCCGCCGGCACGGTGGCGGTGCTGCTGCCAGGGACCAGCTTCCTGCTGCGGACCGGCAGGGCGGCCCCGGTGCAGGTGCTGCGCGACGCCGGGGTCACCATGGCGCTCGGCACCGACTGCAACCCGGGCACCTGCTACTGCGAGTCGATGCAGCTGATGATCGCGCTGGCCTGCGTGCACGGCGGCCTCACCCCCGAGGAGGCGGTGCTGGCCGCCAGCGACGGCGCCGCCAGGGCGGTGGGGCGGGGAGGCAGGGCTGGCAGGCTCGCCCCCGGCGCCGCCTGCGACCTGGTCGTGCTGGCCGGGCGGAGCTACCTCGACCTCGCCTACCACCTGGGGGTGAACCTGGCCGCGGCGGTGGTCAAGGGCGGCACGGTGATCGCCGGCGACGGCGCCGGCGTTGCGGCGGGGGCCGGGTCGTGACCGACCGCGACCGGCGGGAACGTCGGGCGAGCATGCCCGGCGCGCATACGACGGGCCTGCCGCAGGCCGAGCAGGCGACGATGCGACGCCGATACTCACCCGACGTCCTCCTCGAATGTGTGCCCAACGTGTCCGAGGGTCGCCGGGCCGAGGTGGTCGAGGAGATCGTCGCCGCCTTCGCGGGGGCCAGTCCCGAGGTGCTGGTGCTCGACCGCTCCTCCGACCCTGACCACAACCGCACCGTCCTGACCCTTGCCGGGCCGGGCCCGGCCCTGGTCGAGGCGTCGGTGGCCGGGGCGACGGCCTGCGCCCACCTGATCGACCTGAACCGCCACCAGGGCGTCCACCCTCGGATGGGCGCGCTTGACGTGCTGCCGTTCGTTCCCCTCGGCGCCGCGACCAGGCTCAAGGGCGCCGCCGACCCCGACCTGGACTGCGCCGCCCTGGCCGAGCGGGCCGGGCGGCGGATCGCCGCCGCCGGCATCCCCATCTACCTCTACGGCGCCGCCGCCCGCCGCCCCGACCGGGTGGCCCTGCCCGCCGTCCGCGGCCGCGGGTTCGAGTCCCTCCGGGCCGCACTGGCGGCCGAAGGTCCCGCCGCCGGTGACCAGCGACCCGGCCGGGAGCCGGACCTTGGCGGGCCGGGGTTGCACCCGACCGCCGGGGCGACCGCGGCCGGCGCCCGGGAGGTGCTGGTCGCCTACAACGTCGACCTGGCCGACGCCGATCTCGGGCTGGCCCGCCGCATCGCGACGGCGGTTCGGGAGCGGGACGGCGGCCTGCCCGCGGTCAGGGCCATGGGCGTCGACCTGGCGGGGCGGGGGCTGGCCCAGGTGTCCATGAACCTGCTCGACCACCGGGTGACCCCGCCGGCGGTCGCCTTCGCCGCCGTGGCCGCCCTCGCCGAGCGGGCCGGGGCCCGGGTCGCCGCCTCGGAGATCGTCGGCCTGGTCCCGGCCGCCGCGCTGGCCGGCACCGACCCGGCCGACCTCCGGCTGCGCGACTTCACCCCCGATCTGCTGCTGGAGGAGCGCCTGGCCCAGGCGCTCGACACCCACGCGGAGGTGACCCGATGAGTCCTCAGAACCGGCTCGGCGAGCACGACTGGCTCGACGCGTACGCCGCCCCGACGGTCACGCCGGGTGGTGGAAGCGCGTCGGCGGTGGCGGCGGCGCTCGGCTGCGCCCTGCTCGCCATGTCGGCCCGGATCGGCGCCCGCAAGGCCGAGCCGCCCGCCGCCGAGCGCCTTGGCTGGCTGGCCGCTGAGGCCGAACGGCTCCGGGCCGACCTGGTCGAGCAGGAGCGGACCGACGCCGGCGCCTACGAGCGGATGGTGGCCACCGTCCGCGCGGCCAGAGCCACCGACGGCGACCCCGGGGCCACCAGGGCCGCCGAGGCGGCCAGGGTCGACGCCACCGAGGTTCCCCTGGCCACCGCCGAGCTGGCGGCCGAGAGCATCGACCTGGCTTCCGAGCTGGCCGGCATGGCCCTGGCCCGTACGGCCAGCGACCAGCTGGTCGCCGCCCATCTCCTCCTGGCCGGGCTCGAGGGCGGCAGCTCGACGGTCGCCTTCAACCTGCGCCGGATGGCCTCCGGCCCGGTCCACGACGCCCTCGCCGCCCGGCTGGCCGGTCTCGACGCCGCCCGCCGAAACGCCGCCACCCTCCTGGGCCGGCTCGCCACCCTGGTCGAATGACCAGGATTTCCCCAAGTCCTGACGATCGGAAGATACTTTGCCGGGTGGGCGAGCGGGAGGAGTCGAGGTGACCAGCGACGTCCAGTGGCCGGACGGGACCGGCCGGACCGCGGTGCAGCCGACCCCACCGGGCGACCCTGCGCCGCCGCCGCCCGATCGCCGTGGGTTGCCGAGCGGCCGACCTGGCGCCTACTGGACCGGCATGACCGTGCTCGCCGCCGGCCTGGCCGTCACCGTCCTGGCGCTCGCCACCCGGGTCACCTCGATCGTGCAGACCATCCTGCTCGCGATCCCCCTCGCCCTCATCGGGATCGGCCTGGAGCGGGTCGGCCGCGGGGTCGGTCGGGCCTCGCTGCGTTCGGTCGGGGCGATCCTGCTGGTGGTCGCCGTGGTCGGCCCCCTGGTGCTGTCGCTGTCCTCGCCGGACTCGGCGGTCAGCGACCTGTCCAGCCAGCCCGTCCCCGCCGGGGCGGCACGGGCCGAGCTGCGGGCCACCATGGGCGGCGGCCAGCTCCGGGTCGAGCCGGAGACGCCCGGCCTGTACGCGGCCGACCTGCGCGGTCCCGGCCAGCCCAGCATCCAGGTCACCACCGCCGACGACCTGGCCGTGCTGGACCTGCGTTCCCCGACCCAGCGCGGGATGCTGGCCCGCAACCGCGGCAACGACTGGCGGGTCCAGCTCAACACCTCCCTGGCCTGGAAGCTGGACGTCTCGGCCGGCGCCGTCACCGCCGACCTCGACCTGCGCCGTCTCAACCTGCGCGGCGTCACCGTCCAGTCGGGCGTGTCCCGCCTGGCCGTCCGCCTCGGCCAACCCGCCGCCGAGGTACCGGTCGACCTCCAGATCTCGACCGGCCTGATCGACCTCTACGTGCCGAGGAGCGCCACGGTCGAGGTCCGGGTCGATGGCCTCAGCGTCGACAACTTCCGCGACCAGGGCCTCTCCCGTGACGCCGACCTCTGGCGCGCCGAAGGCAGCGGCACCGGCCGCCACCTCATCCGCATCCGCACCTCCTTCGCCCGCCTCCGCATCCACCGCGAGTAGCGAGCGCATGGCGCTGCACGCCGGATCTGGAACGCCGTCAAGCATCCGGGTTCGCACCCATTCTGTGACCGGCTCGCGCCGCAACCTGTTGCCTTCCGCTGGGGCGCGATCAGGACCGGGATCGGCCGCTCGCCACGGACCTTATGGCCGGAGCAGGGGCATGACGACATCGTCGACGACCGACACGACGTAGTCGTCGGGCACCGGGGCACCGTCGGCGAGGAATCGCTGGGCCACCATGGCCGGGCCGACCTCGGCGACGAGTGGGCTGGTGGCATCGGCGCGCACCTGGCCGCGGTCGGCGGCGCGCTGCAGCGCGGTGAGGAACGTTTGCTTGCGCGGGGCAAAGACGCGCTCGTGCAGCAGGCGGGTGAACGGGTGGTCCGGGTCGATCTCCCCGAGCAGGCACCGGAGGGCGCAGCCGGTCGCCGAGTTGACCATCGCCGTCATCTGCCGGAGCAGGTCGAGGAGGTCGTCACGCACGTCGCCGTGGTCGGGCAGGTCGGCCATCGACGGCAGCGCGTGGTCGAGCGCGTCGACGACCAGGTCCTCCTTGTGCGGCCAGCGGCGATACAGCGCCGCCTTCCCGGTGTGCGCGCGGGCGGCGACCCCCTCCATCGTCAGGCCCGTGTAGCCGACTGCCTGGAGCTGGTCCAGCACGGCGTCGAAGATCGCGTCCTCGAGGATCTGGCCGCGTCGCCGGGTGAGGCCGTGCGGCGCACAGGGCGGAGCCGTCGTGGGGTCCGCCTGAGCGGCCATCGGTCGACCTCCAAACGCGCAATAGTGAACGCTTGCGTTCCCAATACGGCCGGTGTACCGTCACTCGCATTGTGAACGCAATCGTACACTAACCGAAGGATGAGGACAGCCATGACGGTCCTGCAGTCGGCGAAGTCGCCAGAGCCGGGTGCGGCACGGCGCGGCCATCACCCCGCGCTCGCCCTCACCATCATCGCGGCGTCGCAGCTCATGGTCGTACTGGACGCGACCATCGTGAACATCGCGCTGCCGCAGATCCAGCAGGCCCTGCACTTCTCCACCACCAGCCTGTCGTGGGTGCTCAACGCCTACACCCTCACCTTCGGCGGGCTGCTGCTCCTCGGCGGCCGGGCCGGCGACATCCTCGGGCGCCGCCGTGTGTTCATCTCCGGCATCCTGCTGTTCACCCTCGCCTCGTTCCTGGGAGGCCTGGCCACCTCATCCGGCTGGCTGCTGGCTGCGCGCGCCCTGCAGGGTGTCGGCGCCGCGATCGCGGCGCCGACCGCGCTCTCGCTGATCACCACCAACTTCGCGGAAGGACGTGAGCGCAACCGGGCCTTCGGCGTGTTCTCGGCCGTGGCCGTGTCCGGCGGGGCCATCGGCCTGATCGCCGGCGGCATGCTCACCTCCTGGCTGTCGTGGCGGTGGGTGCTGTTCGTGAACGTGCCGATCGGCATCCTGCTCGCCGTCCTCGCCCCGCTGTTCATCGCCGAGTCCGAGCGGCAGCCTGGCAGGTTCGACCTCGGCGGTGCCCTGACCTCGACGGCGGGGATGACGGCGCTGGTCTACGGGTTCATCAGGGCCGCGCAGGAGGGCTGGAGCGACCCCGGGACGATCGGCTCGTTCGCCGCCGCCGTCGCCCTGCTCGCGATCTTCTTCTCGATCGAGACGAGGATCAGCCAGCCCATCACCCCGCTGCGCATGTTCCGCGAACGCGACCGGGCGGGCAGCTACGCCATCATGCTGGCCCTGGCCGCGGCGATGTTCGGCCAGTTCTTCTTCCTCACCTTGTTCGTACAGGACGTCCTTGGGTACAGCCCGCTGCGGGCCGGCATCGCGTTCCTCCCCATCACAGCGGCGATCGTGATGACCTCGCAGTTCGCCGCCCGGTCGCTGCCGAGCATCGGGCCCAAGCGCCTCATGACGGGCGGCGCCCTGCTGGCCGTCGCCGGGCTCGCCTGGCTCTCGCAGGTCTCGGTGAGCAGCGGCTACGTCGATGGGATCCTCGGCCCGATGCTGCTGTTCGGGCTGGGGATGGGCCTGCTGTTCGTGCCGCTGACGATCGTCGCGGTCTCGGGCGTGGAGCCGCACGAGGCGGGTGCGGCGTCCAGCCTGCTCAACGTCACCCAGCAGGTCGGCGGCTCTCTCGGCCTGTCGATCCTGGTCACCGTGTTCGGTACCGCCAGCCGCAACGAGGCCGCCAGCCAGGTCGGGCAGTTCCTGGCCACCGCCCCGCCGGGACTCCAGGCCCAGTTCCGGCGGACCGGTCAGCTTCCGGCGCAGTACGCCGACCAGGTGCTCGCCCACGGCATCTCGACCGCCTTCGAGCTCTCGGTGGTCTTCGCGCTGCTCGCGCTGGTGGTGTCGATGGTCGTGATCCGCGCCAGGTCCTCGGCGATGGAGGCCGAGCGGCTTATCTAGGGTGAAGTGCGCCGAACATGTCGTTTCTTCTTGTCAAGCATCCCCGGAGGGAACAGGATTCGGCGACCGCACCCACAGCTACCGCATCGCTCGAGGCGGCCGAGTAGGCCAGCTCTCCCTCCACCGGTCGTGAGCTGGCAGGTTCGGCTGCTGTGCGGCAACGGCTCCTTCAAGGTTCCCGGTCCTGCCCATCGCCGTCGATCCCCGTTCCTACGATCAGGTGTTGTAGCTCGGTCGGCCGAGCGCGGCGCTGGTGCACCGCTCGGCGGGAGGTGGTCGCGATGCGGCGGCTGTTGATGGTCCTGGTTCTCACGCTGGCGGCTGCGGTCTGGCCGGCTGCCACGAGCGCCGCGCACGCGAGTTCGGCTGCTCAGGCGGCTGGGAGCCTGCAGGCCGACTTCAACAACGACGGCTTTGCTGACCTGGCGGTTGGGGTGCTGCACGAGGACATCGGGGCCATCCCCGACCCCGGGGCGGTCAACGTCCTGTACGGCGCCGGCAACGGTCTGGCCGCCCCAGGCAACCAGCAGTTCTGGCAAGGTGCCGGCGGAGTCGCTGGCGTCGCCGAGGCCGACGACCTATTCAGCTGGGCGCTGGTGGGCAGCGACCAGCCAACCGGCTCCGCCGCCGCCGCGTCGCGATCCCAACCAAACACGCCGGGCGCGACACCTTCCCGACGCCGTTAAGCCTCGGTCCGGCGACGACGGGGAGGTCCGAACGGGCCCTCCCTGGAGCCTCGGGGGCCGGTTCACGTTCAAGAAGGCGCCTCGGCCACGCCCGCCGCATCCGTTGTCGGGCTCGGACCGCGTGGGTCCGGTGCCGCCCAGGCGACGGCGGCACCAGACCGTGAGGCGAACCACAGCAAGGATCAGCTTGCCGCCTCGATCGCGCCGAACAGGCCGTGGGCTTCGTCGTCGATGCCGGCGGTGAACAACAGGGTGGTCGGGTTGCCGGTGACGCCGTTGCCGAAGCGCAGCGCCCACAGCCCCTCGATCTCGATCGGACTGCCGTCCTCATGCCGCAGCCGCCCCAGGAACTCGCCAGTGTCCTGGTTGTAGGCGTTGATGCGGCCGTTGCCGAAGTTCCCGACCAGCAGCGCGCCGCTGAAGCGACCGAACCCCGCCGGGGCCACCACCAAGCCCCATGGGGCGTTCAGCTGGCCCCGTTGGATCAGGTGACGCAGCAGCTGGCCGCTGGTGCTGTACACGTCGACGAAACCGAGGCTTGGGCCGGCGACCTCATCCTCACCGGCGGCGTCCTGTTTGGCGTAGGCGACATACAGCAGGCCGCCCAGCTCCTGGACATTGAAGGGTGCAAATCCGCGCGGGATCTCGGGGTCCGCGAAGCTGCCCGACAGGAGGACCCGGTTGAAGTTGGCGTCGAAGACGTCGATCCGCGCGTGGTGGAAGTCGGCCGCGTACAGCAAGGTGCCGGCCGGGGTGTCGGCGATCGCCAGGCCCTTGTAGATGGCGTCGGGCACGCTGGCGCCCACCTGCGCCTGGGTGGACGGCGGCGGCGGGGGCACGCCGGGGCTCCAGCCGGTGACCAGCCCCGCCTCGGAGTCGAAGATGAACCGCGCGGGGCCGCTGGAGTCGCCGGAATGGACCACGAACCCGGGGGTGGGGTTGAAGACCTGCCCGGTGGGGGCGCCGCCGGGGATGTTGACCACCAACCCGGCCTTCTGGATGGGGCTGCCGTTGACGAAGCCGGGATAGAGCGTGGCCTTGTCGGTGCCGTTGTCGGCCACCCATACCGGGGTCGTCGGACCGGCTGCCATACCCCAGGGGTTGACCAGGTCGGGGTCGGTGAGCTGGGCCAGGCCGGGCAGGTCGGAGACCAGGTTGGTCTGCCGGTAGGCGTTGCCGGGTTGCGACGCGGCGGCCGGCGCCGCCGGGGCCAGCGCGGCCAGCGCGGCCACCAGGCCGAGGACGAGCGCGCCCCGGAGCCGGCCGAGCCGCTGCGGACCGGGACCGGACGGTGGTCCGGTTGGATCAGGCATGCTGCCTCCCTTGACGGGTCGAGGACCCTTCCCACTGATAACCGCAAACCGGGTCGTCTGATTCACAAGGCGAGCCTTGCCTCAACGCCGGCCAGGTCGGCCCTGTAGGTGTTGGTCTTGTCCGGGTCCTCGAGCGTCGGACGAGGGAGGGATAGAACGGGGTAGAGCAGATCAAGCAGCCGCTGGAGGACGGCTGCCAGCTGCTCGACCAGGACCAGCCCAATCAAGACCCAAGCACGGCCCTTTGTGCAACTCGGGCCTGCTTAAGGTCAACGCCCTCGGGCGGGCTGGGTAGCCTGATCCCGCAGCGTCCATCGTGAGGAAGGCGGGAGGCGGGAGTGGATCAGC
>DASYSE010000062.1:0-6460 GCA_036003705.1 Actinomycetes bacterium
GGCCGGCCCGACCTTCTCCGTTCGGGGTGTCAGTACAGGCAGAACTCGTTGCCTTCGGGGTCCTGGAGGACGACCCAGTGCTGGTCGCGCTCGTCGTGGGCGCGCAGCTCGAGCAGCGGGTGGATCATCCGACCGGTCCCGGCTCCCAGCTCCAGGATCGAGGCCCCCTCCGGGACCGCGCCGTGCACGATCTCCGGTTCGCCGCCCGGAGGGAGCGCGTAGAGCTCGACCGCGCAGCCGTCCGGGGTGATCACTCCCGGCCCGGTGCCGCTGGGCGGCTCGGCCCGGCCCGCCGGGACGCCGCCGCCGCTCGAGGTCATGGGTTCCTGCCGCGGCGGCCGGTCACGGTGCCGGGAGGGTGGCGACCAGTCGGTTGCCGGCGCCGGTGCGGCCGCGTGCGGTGGCCCGGGGGCGGCGGGACAGGTCGTCCCAGCGCAGCTGGACGGTGGCCGTGATGCCGCCCGGTCCCTTGGCCACCACCCTGGCGGCCACCCGGCCGGTGGTGGTGTTCCAGGTGGCGCGGCCGTCGACGGTGGTGTCGGCGACGAACCGGACCTTGTGGAGGTCGAGCGTGACCAGCTCGTCGCCGTCGACGGTGAACCGGCCGCCCCGGAGCCCGTGGCCGCGCGACCCGGGCAGGTACCGCCACTGGGCGATGGCGTCGCCGACCGCGGCCGCTCCCACGGCGGCCAGCCGCAGCCCGGCCGGCCCGGCCTGGTTGCCCGGCCGGGGCGAGGCCGGGGTGGCCCCGACCAGCCGCCGCGGGAACTCGCCGACGACCCGCACCTCGGGGATGCGGGCGGCGCAGGACACGTCCATCGACTGCAGCCGCTCCGGGTGCCGGACGAAGCGGTGGACCAGGCCGCTGGCGCACCCGTAGGGGTCGCCGAGCGCGGTCACGTGGATGGTGTTCTCGACCTTGACCCAGCGGGCCGACGGGCCCATCTGCTCGGCCACGATGGCGCCGTCGGTCCAGGAGGTCAGGGTGTCGAGGCCGCCCGACAGCACCAGCACCGGCAGCGTCGGCGGCACCAGGGGCGGCGAACTGGCAATCGGCGGGTCGTCACGGACCGGAGCCGGCCAGCTCACGCAGTCGTCGAACTCCGCCACCGGCGAGGTCGTCCACTCGCGCACGCTGAACGGGGCGAAGACGTCGTCGGGCAGGGCGTCGCGGGCGGCGTCGTACTGGGCCCTGCGGGCCGCCGGCGGCGCCCGCATGTCGAACGCCTGCGGGTAGTCGGTGCAGGCGACGGCCACATACAGGCCGGCCGACCATTCCCTCACCGGGCCGCCGCCGTCGCTGTGGAGCGACTTGGCGGCCAGCCGCAGCAGCGGCACGGCGTCCTTGCGCTCCAGCACCGCCCGGGCGGCGGCGTCGAGCTCGCGGTAGACGCCCGCGTCGGCGCCGGCGTTGTTGACCAGCGCGACCAGGACCCCGACGTCGACCCGCCAGGTGGACGGAGGGCCGCCCGGCTCCCGGGTCCGGCCGACGACCGGGACGCGGCGGAGGCGCTCGGCCAGGGCGCCGATGCGGGCCATCGACGAGCCTGGGGCTGCCAGCGCGCAGGCGACGCTGCGCCGGCAGGTCAGGTCGAAGGCGATCCGGGCGGTCTCGATGACCGAGAGGTAGAACGGGTCGGTGCCGAGCACCGGCCAGGTGGCATCCAGGGTCAGCGAGCGCAGCAGCTGCGGGTAGCGGGCGGCGAAGGCCTGCCCGAGGTAGCTGCCGTAGGAGTCGCCGTAGAGGTGGACCGGCCCGGTCCGGAGGGCGGTCAGCACGTCGGCCAGGTCGCGGGCGGTGTCGGCGGTGCCGTACAGGTCGCTGCCGTGGACCAGGCCGCCGGGCAGCTCCAGGGCGGAGTTCAGCTGGTCGCCGCACTCGGCGACCCGGCGGGTGTACTCGTCGTCGCCGAGGGCGACCTGCCAGCGCTGCAGCGGCTGGCAGTTGACCAGGCCGGAGGCTCCGGTGCCGCGGTTGTCGACCAGCAGCAGGTTGCGGGAGCGCAGCAGCGGGGCGAACAGCTCCAGGTAGTAGTCGCGGCTGCCGGTGCTCGCGTAGCCGGGACCGCCTTCCACGGCGACGATCGTGCCGTCCGGCGCCTGCTCGGCCGGGTACCACTCGAAGTTGATCCCGATCGTGCCGGCGGCCGGGTTGGCCCGGTCGAACGGCACCCGCAGGTTCCCGCACCAGGCTTCGGCGAGGTCCTCGCACGGCTGGAGGCGCAGCTGGCCGACGGTCAGGCCGTCGTCCTGGGCCGGGGATGCGCCGGTGCCGGGTGCCAGGCCGAACACCATGGCCGCGGCCAGCAGCAGGGCCGAGACGAGCCGGAACCGACGATGGCGCATACCGCGATCATGGACAGACCTGAACGGCCGGTCAATCAGCTGTGGACAACCCGCCGACCTACCCCGGGAGCCACCAGACGTGGCCGCGGAGGGCGAGGTAGCCGAGGCCGGCGGTGGCGTCGATCAGGAAGTGGGCGAGGACCAGGGGGGTGGTGCGGCCGCGGGTCTGGTAGAGACGGCCGAAGAGCAGGCCGAGGGCGAGGTTGCCGAAGAAGCCGCCGAAGCCCTGGTAGAGATGGTAGGCGCCGCGGAGCAGGGCGCTGGCCCACAGGGCCCTCCCCGCGGACCAGCCGAGCTGGTCGAGGCGGCGCAGCAGGTAGCCGCAGACGATCACCTCTTCGAGCAGGCCGCTGCGGGCGGCGGCCAGCAGCAGCACCGGGATCGTCCACCAGTGGCCGGTGGGGGGGATCGGGACCACGGTGCGGTTGACGCCGACGCCCACGGCCAGGATGTAGATGCCCAGCCCGACCGCGCCGACCAGGGCGGCGAGGCCGACCCCCCGGCGCAGGTCGCTCCAGGGCCGGCGGGCGTCGAGGCCGATGCTGGCCGCCGACTCGCCCGACCGGCCGAGGAGGTGCAGGACCAGCACCACCGGCACCGCCGAGGTGGCGATGTTGAGCAGCTGGTAGACCAGGCCGACGTCGGCGAACAGGGGCGCCTCGACCCCGCGGATGGGCGCCGACAGGATGTCGACCAGGGCGTAGAGGGCGGATGCGGCCAGCGAGAGGGCCAGGACCAGGGCCACCTCGTCCCGCAGCACCCGCCGGCCGGGCAGGGCAGGGTGGTCGGACGGGGCGAGCTGGCCGGCCGGGGCGAGCTGGCCGGCCGGGGCGGGGTGGCTGGACCGGGCCGGTGAGGCGGTCCGATCCGGGGGGTCGGGCAGCGGGTGCTGGGAGGCCTTGTGCGTGTCCACGGCACCACGGTAACGGCATCGGCTACGCTTGACTTCATGAATCGGGATTTCATGGAGGCGTTGCGCGAGCGCGTCCTGGTCTTCGATGGCGCCATGGGGACGATGCTGCAGAATGCCGGGTTGTCGCTGGACGACTACCAGGGCAAGGAGGGCTGCAGCGAGATCCTCTGCGTCAGCCGGCCGGACGTGGTCAGGGACATCCACGCGGCCTACTTCGAGGCCGGGGCCGATGCGGTGGAGACCAACTCGTTCGGCTCCTCGGCGATCGTGCTGGCCGAGTACGACATCGCCGACCAGGTGGTGCCGCTGAACCGGCTGGCCGCCGAGCTGGCCCGCGAGGTCGCCGACGGCTTCCAGGCCGACGGCCGGCCCCGCTGGGTCGCCGGGTCGATCGGCCCAGGCACCAAGCTGCCGACCCTTGGCCACACCACCTACGACGTGCTGCTGGCGACCTACGCCGACCAGGCGTTCGGGCTGCTGGAGGGTGGGGCGGACCTCCTGTTGGTCGAGACCTGCCAGGACCTGCTCCAGATCAAGGCGGCGGTGGCCGGCGGCTTCCAGGGGATGCGGCGGGCCGGGCGCCGGGTGCCGCTGATCACCCAGGTGACGGTGGAGACCACCGGCCAGATGCTGCTCGGGTCCGACATCGCCGCCGCCCTGACCGCGATCGAGCCGCTCGGGGTCGACGTGATCGGCATGAACTGCGCCACCGGCCCGGCCGAGATGGGCGAGCACCTGCGCTACCTGGCCCAGCACGCCCGCACGCCGCTGTCCTGCCTGCCCAACGCCGGCCTGCCGGAGCTGCGCGACGGCAAGCCCTGGTACCCGCTGACCCCGCAGGAGCTGGCCGAGGCCCATTCCCGGTTCGTGGCCGAGTTCGGCCTGAGCGTGGTCGGCGGCTGCTGCGGCACCACCCCCGAGCACATCCGCCAGGTGGTGGAGGCGCTGTCGGGGCGTGCGCCGGCGCCCCGCGAACCGGTCCACGAGCCGAGCCTGTCCAGCCTCTACCAGTCGGTCCCGCTGGACCAGGACACCACCTACCTGACCGTGGGGGAGCGCTGCAACGCCAACGGCTCGCGCAAGTTCCGCGACCTGATGCTCGACGGCGACCTGGACGGCATGGTCGGGGTGGCCAAGGAGCAGATCCGCGAGGGCGCCCACGTCCTCGACGTCTGCGTCGACTACGTCGGCCGTGCCGGCGCCCCCGACATGGACGTGCTCGCCGCCCGCCTGGCCCAGCAGTCCACCGTGCCGATCATGCTCGACTCGACCCAGGCCGACGTGCTGGAGGCCGGGCTCAAGCGCCTGGGCGGCCGGGCCATCGTGAACTCCATCAACCTGGAGGACGGCGAGGCCCGCATGGACGCCGTCTGCCCGATGGCCAGGCAGTACGGCGCCGCCCTGGTCGCGCTGCTGATCGACGAGGAGGGCCAGGCCCGCGACGTCGAATGGAAGCTGCGCATCGCCCACCGCATCCACGACCTGGCGGTCGGCAAGCACGGGCTGGCTCCTGAGGACCTGGTCTTCGACGCCCTCACCTTCCCGCTGGGGTCGGGCCAGGAGGACCTGCGCGGCGACGCCATCGCCACCCTGGAGGCGATCCGGCGCATCAAGGCCGAGCTGCCAGGGGTGCGGACCATCCTCGGCGTCTCCAACGTCTCCTTCGGGCTGGCCCCGGCGGCCCGCCAGGCGCTCAACTCGGTGTTCCTCCACGAGGCCCGCGAGGCCGGGCTGGACGCGGCCATCGTGGCCCCCGCCCGGATCCTGCCCATGCACCGTATCGACGACGAGCAGCGCCAGGTCGCCCTCGACCTGATCTACGACCGGCGGCGGGACGGCTACGACCCGCTGCAGCGGTTCATGGCCCTGTTCGAGGGCAAGGAGGCGACCAAGGCGGCCAGCGCCGAGGACCTGGCAGAGCTGCCGATCGACGAGCGCCTCCAGCGCCGCATCGTCGACGGGGTCCGCGACGGCCTCGAGGCCGACCTCGAGGAAGCCATGCGGACCCGCAGCCCACTGGTCATCATCAACGAGGTCCTGCTGGCCGGCATGAAGACGGTCGGCGAGCTGTTCGGGGCCGGCGAGATGCAGCTGCCGTTCGTGCTCCAGTCGGCCGAGGTGATGAAGGCGGCCGTTGCGGTGCTCGAACCGTTCATGGAAAAGGCCGACCAGGGCGGCAAGGGCCGGGTCGTGCTGGCCACCGTCAAGGGCGACGTCCACGACATCGGCAAGAACCTGGTCGACATCATCCTCACCAACAACGGCTACACGGTCCACAACATCGGCATCAAGCAGCCGATCGCCACCATCATCGACAAGGCCGAGGAGGTCGGCGCCGACGCCATCGGCATGTCCGGCCTGCTGGTCAAGTCGACCATCGTGATGCGCGACAACCTGGAGGAGCTGAACGCCCGCGGGCTGGCCAGCTACCCGGTGCTGCTGGGCGGGGCCGCGCTCAACCGCACCTACGTCGAGGGCGACCTGCGCCAGGTCTACAAGGGGCGGGTGTTCTACTGCCGGGACGCGTTCGCCGGGCTGCGGGTCATGGACCAGCTGCGCGAGGAGCGCGAGCAGGGTCTCGAGGCCGCCAAGGAGCCGGTGCGGGCGCCCCGGGTCGCCCCGGTGAAGCCACGCGGCCCCGCCCCGGTGGCTCCGGACGTCTCCGAGCTGGCCCGCTCCGACGTCGCCGTCGACGTGCCCGTGCCCACCGCGCCGTTCCTCGGCGAGGCCAGGGTGGTCAAGGGCATCCCGGTCCGCGACCTGGTGCCGTACCTGAACGAGTCGGCCCTGTTCCGCGGCCAGTGGCAGCTGCGCCCGACCGGCGGCAAGGAGGCCTGGCGCCACACCCTGGAGACCGAGGCCCGGCCGCGCCTGCGGGCCCTGCTGGACGAGGCCATCGCCGGCCAGATCCTGCGCCCGGCGGTCGTCTACGGCTACTTCCCCTGCAACGGCGACGGCAACGACCTGGTCGTCTGGGACGGCGACGGCCGCGAGCGGGTGCGCTTCAGCTTCCCCCGCCAGCGGCGCGACCGGCGGCTGTGCATCGCCGACTTCTTCCGCCCGATCTCCTCGGGCGAGCCCGACGTGATCGGCATGCACGTGGTCACCATGGGCCTTGCCGCCTCCGAGGCCACCGCCAAGCTGTTCGCCGACAACCGCTACCGCGAGTACCTGGAGCTGCACGGGGTCACGGTCGAGATG
>DASYSE010000063.1:0-39415 GCA_036003705.1 Actinomycetes bacterium
GGGGTCGACCTGGACTGGGGTCGGGCTACGCCTGGGGCCGCTCGAACCAGGACTGGTAGGTCTGGGCGAAGAACAGGTCGCCGGAGACCTTGAGCTTGCCGGTCATGAAGAGCTGCATGCCGTTGGCCTTGCCGGTGATCAGGCGCAGGAAGTCGCCCAGCCCCATGCGGATGGTCACCCGCGGGCTCTCGGCCTTGCCCTCCTCCACCTCGCAGCGGCCGTCGGCGATCCGCATCGCCCACTCGTGGGTGCCGGCGGGCGAGCTGATCTCGTACTGCACCGCGGCCTCCTGGCCGGCCGCCTTGGCGGGGCTGAACGACTTGGCCATGCCGGCGAACACCTGGCCGAGGACGGCGTCGACCCCTCCCTCCTGCTGCTGGATGGCGGCGACCAGCTCCTCGTTGGAGTTCTGCTCGACCGCCGCGCTCAGCGCGGAGAAGTCCGAGGCGTCGATCTGGCTCATGCGGGGGGCCTCCTTGCTCGGCGGCGGCCACCAACTTAGCGGCCGTAAGTTGAAGCCTACGCGATCTCAGCCGTAGTCGATGCTGGCGTAGCGGCTCAGCTTGGAGAGCTGGTGGCGGGCGTCGATCTGGCGGCTGGTCCCGGACTTGGAGCGCATCGACAGGGACTGGGTGAGGGCGCCGCGGCGGTCGAAGCGGACGCCCCGCAGCAGCTCGCCGTCGGTCACGCCGGTGGCCGCGAAGAACACGTTGTCGCCCGTGACCAGGTCGTCGATGGTCAGCACCTGCTCGAGGTCGTAGCCCTGGTCGAGGGCCGCGCGGCGCTCCTCGTCGTTGCGCGGCCAGAGCCTGCCGAACATGGCCCCGTCCAGGCACTTGAGCGCGCAGGCGGCGATCACCGCCTCCGGCGTGCCACCGATGCCGACCAGGATGTCGACGCCGGTGCCCTCGCGCGCGGCCATGATCGCCCCGGCCACGTCGCCGTCGGTGATGAACTTGACCCGCGCGCCGGCCTCGCGGATCTGTCCCACCAGCTCCTGGTGGCGGGAGCGGTCCAGGATGCAGACGGTCAGGTCGGCGACGTCGGCGCCCTTGGCCTTGGCGACCGCCAGCAGGTTGTCGGCGAGCGGCGCCTCGAAGTCGACCGCGCCGGCCGCCTCCGGCCCGACCGCCAGCTTCTCCATGTAGACGCACGGGCCGGGGTCGAACATGGTGCCGCGGTCCGACAGCGCCACCACCGAGATCGCGTTGGGCATGCCCTTGGCGGTCAGCGTGGTCCCGTCGACCGGGTCCACGGCGATGTCGACCTCCGGCGGGGTGCCGTCGCCGATCTCCTCGCCGTTGTAGAGCATCGGCGCGTTGTCCTTCTCGCCCTCGCCGATCACCACCACCCCGGTCATCGGGACCGAGCCGAGCACGTGCCGCATGGCGTCGACGGCGGCCTGGTCGACGGCCTCCTTGTCGCCGAAGCCCATCTTGCGCGCCGCGGCCATGGCGGCCGCCTCGGTGACCCGGACCAGCTCCAGGGCCAGGTTACGGTCGGGGGCCTCGCGGTCCAGACGAGCGTCCATCGGGCACACCTCCAGTTCGGTCCCCGGGACCGCCGTTGGGCCGGGAGGCCATTTTCCTCGTCAAGGGGGCTGGCATCCAGGGCCGCGGCGGCTTACCCTTGGTGCGGTGGCCCCGGCCCTCGGGCGTGCGCGGCCTCCGGCAGTCGGGCCCTGGCGCCGCCGATCCCACCCGGTCGGCGCCATGGGCCCGCTGCGCTTGCGCCCGAACAGGCCCCTGACGGAGGCGACGGTGGGTGGTAGCCACGGGCACGTTCACGCCCCGGTCCCGGTCGCGGGCTCGCCGGGAGGCGCGGACGAGGGCCTGCGGGCGGTCCGCCGGTCGGCCGTCGGGCTCGGCCTGACCGCCGCCGTCCAGTTCGCCTTCGTCGCCGCCAGCGGCTCGGTCGCCCTGCTCGCCGACGCCCTGCACAACCTCGGCGACGTGTTCACCACCGCCACCCTGTGGATCGCCTTCGTGGTCGGCCGCCGCCAGCCCGACAGGGACCACACCTTCGGGTACGCCAGGGCCGAGGACGTCGCGGGCGTGCTGGTGGTGCTCGCCATCGCCGCCTCGGCGGCGGTCGCGGCCTGGGAGTCGCTGGACAAGCTCCTGGGCGGCGAGGTCCCCGAGCTGCGCCGCCCCAGCTGGGCGCTGGGGGCCGCCCTGGTCGGCGTGGTCGGCAACGAGGCGGTGGCCCAGTACAAGATCCGGGTCGGCCGGCGGGTCAACTCGGTGCCGCTGGAGGCCGACGGGCGCCACTCGCGGGTCGACGGCCTGGCCAGCCTGGCCGCGGCGCTCGGCATCGCGGCGGCATGGGCCGGCTGGCCGGCCGCCGACCCACTCGCGGGCCTGCTGCTGTCCGGGGTGATCGTCTGGGTGCTGGTCGTGTCCGCCCGGGACGTCCTGGACCGGCTGCTGGACCGGGTCGACGCCGGGGTGGTCGACCAGATCGAGCACGCCGCCGCCTCGGTGCCGGGCGCCGAGGCCGTCCACGCGGTCCGTGCCCGCTGGGTCGGCCGCTCCCTGCACGTCATGGTCCACACCGACGTCGATCCGGACCTGCCCCTGCGCGACGCCCACGCGCTCGGCGAGCGGGTCCGCCATGCCATCTTCCACGCCGTGCCCGGCGTCGCCGCGGTCGACCTGCACCTGGACCCGGCCGGGCTCGACGACCATGACAGCCACGGTGAGACGATGCACCACGGGTACCGGTGAGGACGCCGGGCCGCGAGGCCTGAGGGTCCCTGAGGGAGGCGGGAGCGATGCTGACCGAGGTGGTGGTGAAGCTCGAGGACCGGATCGGGGCGCTCGCCGACCTGGGAGAGCTGCTCGGCGGGCACGGGGTGGACATCCGCGCGCTCGCCGTGCTGACCGTGGCCGGGGGACAGGCCCTGGCGCATCTGGTGGTCGAGCCGGCCGACGTGGCCGTTCGGGTGCTGCGCGAGCACGACCTGGTCCCGGAGCGGGTCAGGGAGGTGCTGTCGGTGACGCTGGAGGACGAGCCGGGGGCGCTCGGCCGCTACTGCCGAAAGCTGGCGGACGCCTCGATCAACCTGGAGGCGGTCTACCTGGCGGGGGAGCGGAACGGCGCCAAGGAACTGGTGCTGGCCGTCAGCGACCTGCAGGCGGCCCGCCGCTTGCGGGGTCAGGGCAGGCGGTAGCGGGAGCGGAAGCCGGCGGCGTCCAGCCGCGCCGCGTCGCCGGCCAGCGCCTCCCAGCGCCGGCGGGCGTCCTCCCCGTCGTCGAAGCACTCGCTGCGGGCGACCGCGCCGCCTCCCCGGTCCACGATCCGCACCCGCCAGCTCCGCCGGTCCAGGCGCGACAGGAGCACCACATAGGCGTCGGTCGCCGGAGGGCGGGGCGCCGCGACCTCGCCGGCCGGCAGCTCGACCAGGACATGCTCGGCCACGTCCACCGGCACCGAGTACTCCCGGAAGTCGATCCGCGCGTGCAGCCAGCGGCCGCCGGGCGCCTCCGCCACGTAGACCTCCGCGCCCGGCCGCAGCGGCGACTCGGGCGCCAGCCGCCGGCCAGGTGGCAGGCGGACCTCGACGATCCGCCCCCTGGCGCCCTGGCCGAGGTCGGCGAGCGGCCGGGCTGGAGCTCCGCGAGCCTGAGCCGCTGGCGCTCCGCGAGCCGGCTGGCCGGTCAAAGCGCCCGCAACCGGCACGACGGCGGCTCGGCCAGCAGGTCGGTCAGGTCCGAGCTGGCCATCCGGTCGAGCAGCGGTTCCAGTGCCGCCTCGGCGGACGGGCGCCCGTCCCAGCAGGAGACGGCGAGCAGGCACACCCCCTCCCTGAGCAGCACGCTTCCCTGGAAGCCGGGCGCGGCCCGCTCGAACCGGCCGACCTGCTCGCCCCAGAGCGCGGCCATGGCCAGGGCCGCCTGTTCCGACCGGGCGGTTGCCCGCAGCACCCGAGCGAACACGTCACCTCATCCCAGGTCCCGTCGTCAGCCGACCACGGAGAGTGGTGGCGCTACTGGTATCGGCGGGCTCCCGCGGACGCCACACCCACTCGTCGGGTGGCCAGGATGGGGCACGATCTAACTAGTTACCGGGCAGCACGTAGAGGTCGCCGCGGGCGAACGCGGCCGGCCGCCGGCGGAGCGCCGGGGTGGCCTCGCCGGCGGCGGGCACCCCGCCGGCGTCCCAGCGCTGGCCGCTGCAGGGACGGGCGAACCCGGCGCCGGCGGCGACCACCTTGCAGGGGCCTGGCGCTGCCAGGAACGCCCGCAGCTCGTCGCCGCGCCGGTCGACGACCACCACCTGCCCGGCCAGCGCCTGCCTGGCGGAGCGCGAGGCCCCGGGCACCTCGGTGACCGCACCGGCCGGCAGCGTCTCCAGCGCCGCGACCCGCACCCACGGCGGCCCTGGTCGCCCGGCCCTGGCCAGGTAGAGGCCGCCGGCGGCCAGGATCACCACCCCGAACAGGGCCGAGGCGACGATCCAGCCGCGGCCGAGCTGGCTGCGCAGGATCAGCTTGCGGGCCTTGGCCGCCCTGGGAGGCAGGTAGGCGGTGCGGCGCGGCGCACCGGTGGGGTCGGGGGTGGGCACGGTGACGGTCCTCCGGGGTCGAGCGTTGTAGCAGGCCAACGGCCGGGTAGTATCTTCCCAGGTGCGGTCGGGCAACGACGCCGGGCCGGTGCGACAGCGAAAGGGGCGGACGTCACCGTGGCGCAGGGACGCATCCGGGTCGTGGTGGCCAAGCCGGGGCTGGACGGGCACGACCGCGGGGCGAAGGTCGTGGCGAGGGCGCTGCGCGACGCCGGCATGGAGGTCATCTACACGGGATTGCACCAGACCCCGGAGCAGATCGTCGCCGCCGTGGTCCAAGAGGACGCCGACGCGGTCGGGCTCTCGATCCACTCGGGCGCCCACATGACCCTGTTTCCCCGCGTGGTCGAGCTGCTCCGGGAGCGTGGCGCCGACGACGTGCTCGTCTTCGGCGGCGGCATCATCCCCCGCGACGACATCGTCCTGCTGAAGCAACAGGGGGTCGCCGAGATCTTCACCCCGGGCACGCCCACCCAGAAGATCGTGGAGTGGCTGCGGGCGGCGCTCGACCAGGCCGCCTAGCCGGACACGGCGCCCAGGCGGCCACGGCCGCCCGACGGAGGATGAGGCATGGACCTGTTCGAGCATCAGGCGAAGGAGCTGTTCGCCCGCCACGGGGTGGCCGTACCCCGCGGCAGGGTCGCGTGGTCGCCGGAGGAGGCCGCGGCGGTCGCCGCCGAGCTCGGCGGCACGGTGGCGGTCAAGGCCCAGGTGCAGATCGGCGGCCGCGGCAAGGCCGGCGGCATCAAGCTCGCCGGCGACCCCGCCGAGGCGCGCGCGCACGCCGAGCGGATCATCGGCATGGACATCCGCGGCCACACCGTCCGCCGCGTGCTGGTGGAGGAGGCCAGCGACATCGCCGCCGAGTACTACGTGGCGATCCTGCACGACCGGGCCAGCAAGGGCTTCCTGGCGATGGCCTCCGCGGAGGGCGGGGTCGACATCGAGGAAGTGGCGGCGACCAAGCCGGAGGCGATCGTCAAGGTGCCGGTCAACCCGCTGGTGGGGCTGCGCTCCTATCACGTCAACCAGCTCGTCTACGGCGCCGGCTTCGACGAGCGCGCCCGCAAGGGCGCCGCCGAGCTGCTGGCCAAGCTGTACGACGTGCTGGTCGCCGCCGACTGCATGCTGGTGGAGGTCAACCCGCTGGTGCTCACCGGCGGCGGCCAGGTGGTCGCCCTCGACGGCAAGGTCAGCCTCGACGACTCCGCCCTGCCGCGCCACCCCGACCTGGAGGCGCTGCGCGACACCTTCGCGGTCGACCCCCAGGAGCAGGCCGCCAAGGAGCAGGGGCTCAACTACATCAAGCTCGACGGCTACGTCGGCATCATCGGCAACGGCGCCGGCCTGGTCATGAGCACCCTGGACGTGGTCGCCCAGGCCGGCGGCAAGGCGGCCAACTTCCTCGACGTCGGCGGCGGCGCCTCGGCCGAGACCATGGCGGCCGGGCTGGAGGTGATCCTCTCCGACGCCAAGGTCCGCGGCGTGCTGGTCAACATCTTCGGCGGCATCACCCGCGGCGACCTGGTCGCCCAGGGGATCCTCGACGCCCTCGACCGGCTCGGCGACAAGGTCCAGGTCCCCCTGGTCGTGCGCCTGGACGGTACCAACGCCGAGGAGGGCAGGGCGCTGCTGGCAGGCTCCCCCTCCGACCAGGTGATCCCCGCCGCCACCATGCTCGACGCGGCCCGCAAGGCGGTCGAGCTCGCCAACGCGAAGGCAGGTGCCTGACCATGGCCATCCTCGTCGACGAGCAGACCCGGCTGGTCGTGCAGGGCCTGACCGGCCGCGAGGGCCGCTTCCACGCCCTGCGCAACCGCGACTACGGCACCAACGTCGTCGCCGGGGTCACCCCGGGCAAGGCCGGCCAGGACGTCGAGGGCATCCCGGTGTTCAACACCGTCGCCAGCGCCGTCGCCGAGACCGGCGCCAACACCTCGCTGATCTTCGTGCCGGCCCGCTTCGCGGTCGACGCCCTCTACGAGGCGGTCGACGCCGGCATCGGCACCGTCGTGCTCATCACCGAGAACATCCCCGTGCTGGACATGACCCGCGCCTACAACTACGTGCGGGCCAAGGGGACGGCGCTGGTCGGGCCCAACTGCCCGGGGGTCATCTCGCCCGGCAAGGCCAACGTCGGCATCATCCCCGGCGAGATCACCCACGGCGGCCCGGTGGGGCTGGTGTCCCGGTCGGGCACGCTGACCTACCAGGTGATGTACGAGATGGCCGCGGCCGGGGTGGGCCAGACCACCTGCGTCGGCATCGGCGGCGACCCGGTCGTCGGGTCCAGCTTCATCGACGTGCTGGCGCGTTTCCAGGACGACCCGGAGACCGAGGCGGTCGTGATGATCGGCGAGATCGGCGGCGACGACGAGGAGCGGGCCGCCCGCTTCATCGCCGAGAAGATGAGCAAGCCGGTGGTCGCCTACATCGCCGGGTTCGAGGCGCCGCCCGGCAAGCGGATGGGCCACGCCGGGGCGATCATCTCCGGCTCGAGCGGCACCGCCCAGGCCAAGGCCGAGGCGCTGGAGGCCGCCGGGGTGCGGGTCGGCCGTAACCCCACCGAGGCTGCCGAGCTGGCCGTCGCCGCCGTCAAGCAAGGCTAGACGGCGGCGACGGGCCGGTGGCGCTCAGCCCTCGGCGAGCACCACCGTGCTCATGATCTTGTCGGCCAAGGTCTGGCGCCTGGCGTCCCAGATCGGCCACAGGTAGCCGATGTAGCAGGGCAGCGCGTCGATGAAGTGGGCCAGGTCGCGCACGAAGGCCATGCCCCCGCCGATCGGCTGCCCGTCGGACATGCGCACCAGGCGCAGGTTCAGCACCTGCTTTCCCCAGCTCTGCCCGGTCCGGCCCTGCAGGATCCAGCGGTTGTAGACGATGATCCCGAGGGAGACCAGGTAGAGCAGGAAGACGACGAGGGCGCTGGCCCCGCTCATCGGCTCGCCGGGGTCGGGGTTGAACAGGATCGCGGCCAGGAACGCCGGGATGCCGGCGATCAGGCCGTCGATCAGGTAGGCGCCGACCCGCTGCGGCCAGTTGGCCAGCGCCCGGCCCATGTAGAAGCCGGCCTGGTCGCCGCCGTAGGCCGGTGCCGGCTGGCCGTAGCTGCCCGGGGCCGGGGTGCCGTACGGCGGCTGGCTGCTGCCGTAGGGCGGCTGGCTGCCGTAGGGCGGCTGGGCGGGTGGCTGCTGGCGGTAGCCGGGTTGGTTGGGGTCCTGCGGTCCATACCCCTGGGACATGAGAGCTGCTCCTTGTCGTTGGCTGGTGAGGTCGGTACCGGCCCGGCGATCAGAGCCCGGGTCGACCAGCCTGCTGCTCGGCGAAATCACCGATCACAGGCAGCTTGAAATGCTTGCCCTGGAAGCCCTGGATCATGAGGACGATCCAGCCGATGAAGAAGGCGAGCAGGACCAGGCCGAACAGCGCGCCGATCGGCCCAGGCATGTAGGGACGGACCACCGCCACCAGCGTCCAGAGCACGCCGTAGGCGATCGCCTGCATGGCGTGGAAGCGGACCTCGGGCCGCTTGTCGACCAGGAAGAAGATCAGGCCGGTCAGCCAGGTGAGCACATAGGAGAGGCCGGAGGCGACGTTGGGGGCCATGCCGCTGCTCGCCGGCTGCCCGGAGTACCCGCCCGGCTGCCCGGAGTACCCGCCCGGCTGCCCGGAGTACCCGCCCGGCTGCTCCCAGCCCTGACCGCCGGACGGCGGGGGCGGCGGTGGCGGTGGCGGGGCGGAACCCGGCTGCTGCCCCCAGGTCTCCCCCTGCGACGGTGGCGGCGGGGGCGCTGCGCCTGGCGACTCCCACCGGGGTGCCTCATCGGGGGCGCCTGGCTCGTCCCGCGGCTCCCGCGGTGTTGGCCCCTCGGTCATGGTCGGTCCTCCTGTCGTCGCGCTCGGCTCGCCCGGCCGGACGAGCCGCCTACACCCACCCGAACCGGTGGAGCTGGAACGCCCAGCTCGCGGCGGCCAGCACCGCGGCCACCCAGTAGCCTTGTCGGCGGCGGGCCTCCGGCCATTGAGCCGGCGGGGCAATCCGCCCGGCCGCCCGCGCGGCCATCACCACGAGCATGACCAGCGTGAACCCGGCCAGCACGAGGACCAGCGGGTTGGCGGCCACGGCCGCCCCCGGGTCGCCAGCGGCCAGGCCGGTGGCGGCGGTGGTCATCCCGCACAGCGGGCACGGGACCCCGGTCAGGGTCCGCAGCGGGCAGGGAAGCCAGAGACCTTCTCCTCCGCTCACCGCCTGGTAGGCGATCGCGGCCCCGGCGGCGACCAGTCCGGCGACACCGAGCTGCTCGGGCACAGAACGAGCGCGCCACGCCCCGGCCGGCTGGACCGTGCCGCCGGGGCGGGCACGGGCGTTCCGGGGACTCCCGGTGCTCATCCCGCCGTCCCGCTCCCTCCGCTCGTTGCCCCGCCTCGACCCGTTCTTGCAGGCTGGCGCAGTGAACCACATGCGCAGGAGTGGTTCAATCCTCCCACCAGCCCGAGGTCGGGCACTTGCCGGCGCCGGCTCCCGATGGCAGCATCCCGCCCGGGTACCGAGGAACCGGAGAGGTCGTGGCGGACGCGAAGCGGGTGGTCGTGCTGGTGTCCGGCCAGGGCTCCAACCTCCAGGCGCTGCTGGACGCGGCCGCCGAGCCGGGCTCCAAGATGGCCGTCGTGCTGGTGGCCGCCGACCGCCCCGAAGCCTACGGGCTGGAACGGGCGCGCCTGGCCGGAGTCGACGTCGCCGTCGTCCGGCCGGCCGATCACCCCGACCGCCCCGCCTTCGACCGGGCCCTGCGCGACCTGGTCGCCGCCGCCCGGCCGGACGCGGTCTGCCTTGCCGGGTTCATGCGCATCCTCGGCCCCGACTTCGTGCGGGCCTTCCCCGACCGGATCGTCAACACCCATCCCAGCCTGCTGCCGGCGTTCCGTGGCGCCCACGCCGTCCGCGACGCCCTGGCCTACGGGGTCAAGCTCAGCGGCTGCACCGTCCACCTGGTGGACGAGCAGGTCGACCACGGCCCGGTGCTGTTCCAGGCGGCCGTGCCGGTGAACGACGACGACGACGAGGACCGGCTGCACGAGCGCATCAAGCGGCAGGAGCACCGGCTGCTCCCGGCCGCGGTGCGCCTGGTCGCCGGCGGCCGGGTCCGGGTCGACGGCCGCAGGACCACGGTCACCGACGCGGAGGAGGTGGCCGGGTGAACGGGGAACGCCTGCCGGTCCGCCGTGCCCTGGTCAGCGTGTTCGACAAGGAGGGGCTGGACCGGCTGGCGGCGGCGCTGGGGGCCGCCGGGGTCGAGGTGGTCTCCACCGGCTCGACCGCGGCCGTGCTCGAGGGACATGGCCTGCGCGTCATCCGGGTCGAGGAGCTGACCGGCTTCCCGGAGATGCTGGACGGCCGGGTCAAGACCCTGCACCCCCGGGTCCATGCCGGCCTGCTCGCCGACCGGGGCCGTCCCGAGCACCGGGCGGCGCTGGAGGCGGCCGGCATCGCCCCGTTCGACCTGGTGGTGGTCAACCTCTACCCGTTCGAGGACACCGTCGCCGACCCGGGCGTCGACGACGCCCTGGCCGTCGAGCGGATCGACGTCGGCGGGCCGGCCATGGTCAGGGCGGCGGCCAAGAACCACGCCTTCGTGGCGGTGGTCTGCGACCCTGGCGACTACCGGCTGGTGGAGGCCGCGCTGGCCGCCGGCGGGACCACCCTGGCCGAGCGGCGCGTCCTCGCCGCCAGAGCGTTCGCCCGCACCGCCGCCTACGACGCCGCGGTCGCCAGCTGGATGGGCGACCGGGCGGGCGGGGAGCGGTTCCCCGAGCGGCTGACCGTCGGGGGGCGGCTGCGGCAGATCCTCCGCTACGGCGAGAACCCGCACCAGGGGGCGGCCTTCTACGCCGCCGACGGGCCGGGCGGGCCGTGGGGGCTCGGTGCCGCCACCCAGCTGGCCGGCAAGGAGCTCTCCTACAACAACCTGCTCGACGCCGACGCCGCCCTCGCCCTGGCCGCCGAGCACGCCGAGCGGCCGTTCGCGGCCATCGTCAAGCACACCAACCCCTGTGGGGCGGCGTTCGGCGCGACCCTCGAGGAGGCCTACGCCGGCGCGCTGGAGGGCGACCCGGTGAGCGCCTTCGGCGGCGTGGTCGGGCTGTCGCGCCCGCTGGACGCGGCCACCGCCACCCGGATCGCCGGGATCTTCACCGAGGTGGTGGTCGCCCCCGGGTTCCACGAGCAGGCCCTTGCCGTGCTGGCCGGCAAGCCGTCACTGCGGCTGCTCCAGGTCGACCCGGCGAGGCCGGCGGGCCGGGTGGCGGTGCGGTCGGTGGCCGGCGGCCTGCTGGCCCAGGAGCCAGACAGCGGCGGCGACGACCCCGCCGGCTGGTCCCTCCAGGCCGGCGACCCACCGGGGCCGGAGCTGCTGGCCGACCTGGCCCTGGCCTGGTCGGTGGCCGGTCACGTGAAGTCCAACGCGATCGTGCTGGCCAGGGACGGCCGGGTCGTCGGGGTCGGGGCCGGCCAGCAGAGCCGGGTCGACTCGGTCAGGATCGCCGTCGCCAAGGCGGGGGAGCGGGCCGGCGGGGCGGCCGCCGGCAGCGACGCCTTCTTCCCGTTCGCCGACGGCGTCGAGGCACTGGCCGCCGCGGGGGTCCGGGCGGTCGCCCAGCCGGGCGGCAGCGTCCGCGACGCCGAGGTCACCGCGGCGGCCGCGGCGGCCGGGGTGGCCATGCTCCACACCGGCCGCCGCCACTTCCGCCACTGACCGGGTCGACCCGGCCGCCCGAGCGCGGGCGCAGCGACCGGCGCAGCGCGGCGAACGGCTCGGCCAGGTCGGGCATGCCCGGCCGTCGGCGCGCCGCGCCGCGGGGGTGGGTCGGGCCGCCATGGCCCCGGGGGGATAGCCTGGGCGGGCGAGCACGCGAACCCTTCGACGGAGGTGCCGATGGCGGCGAGGCTGCTGGACGGCAGGGCGGTGGCGGCGGCGATCCGGGCCGAGCTGGCCGGCGAGGTCGAGCGGCTGGCCGCGGCCGGCGCCCGCCCGACCCTGGTCGCGGTGCTGGTCGGCGACGACGACGCCTCCCACATCTACGTGGCCTCCAAGCAGCGGGCGGCCGAGCGCAGCGGCATCGGGTCGCGCCGGGTGTCGCTGCCCGCCGACGCCGCCCAGAAGGACGTGCTGGCGGCGGTGGCCGAGCTCAACGCCGACGACGGGGTCCACGGCATCCTGGTCCAGCTGCCGCTGCCGGCCGGGCTGGACCCGGTCGAGGTCCAGGACGCCATCGACCCGGCCAAGGACGTCGACGGGCTGCACCCGGAGAACGAGGGCCGGCTGCTGCGGGGCGACCCCCGGTTCGCGCCCTGCACCGCGATCGGCATCGTCGAGCTGCTGCGCCGGGAGCGGGTGCCGGTGGAGGGCAGCCATGCGGTCATCGTCGGCCGGGGCCTGCTGGTCGGCCGGCCGCTGGCCGTGCTGCTGTCGGCCAAGGCGTCGGGTGCCAACGCCACCGTGACCCTCTGCCACACCGGCACCAGGGGCCTGTCCGGCTTCACCAGGCAGGCCGACGTGCTGGTGGCGGCGGCGGGCCGGCCGGCCATGATCACCCCCGACATGGTCAAGCCGGGCGCGGCCGTGGTCGACGTCGGCAACCACCGGGTCGGCGACCGGATCGTCGGCGACGTCGCCCCCGAGGTCGCGGAGGTCGCCGGCGCCCTGACCCCCGTGCCCGGCGGGGTCGGCCCCATGACCGTCGCCATGCTGCTGGCCAACACCGTCGCCGCCGCCCGCGACCAGGCCGACGGCCGCCGGTGAGCCGCAGGGGGCCGGGGCCCAGAGGGGCGCCCCTGTGAACCTGGCCCGGCTGCTCGGGGAGGGCCGGTTCGTGGTCACCGGCGAGCTGGTCCCGCCGCGGTCGGGCGACCCGGCGGTCGTCCGCCGGGCCGCCCAGCGGCTGCGCGGGCTGGTCGACGCGGTCAACGTGACCGACAACGCCACCGCCCGGGTCGGCATGACCCCGCTGGCCGCGGCCATCCTGGCCGCCGGCGAGGGCCTTGAGCCGGTCCTGCAGCTGACCTGCCGCGACCGCAACCGGCTGGCCCTGACCGCCGACCTGCTCGGCGCCCACGCCCTCGGCATCCGGGCCGTGCTCTGCCTGTCCGGCGACCCCATGGAGGTCGGTCGGACCGGGGCCAAGCCGGTGTTCGACCTGGACGCCGTCGGCCTGGCCCGGCTGGCCACCGAGCTCGGGCAGGGGAGGGCCCCGGGCGGTTCGGTGATCGACCCGCCGGCCCGGTTCCTGGTCGGCGTGGCCGAGGCACCGGGCGCCGACCCCTCCGACGGCGCCCGCCTGGCCGCCAAGGCCGCCGCCGGGGCCAGCTTCGTCCAGACCCAGCCGGTCTACGACGCCGCCCAGTTCGCCGCCTGGCTGGACCGGCTGGCCGCACGAGGGCTGCCCGGCCGGGTGGCGATCATGGCCGGGGTGCTGCCGCCCGCCTCGGCCGCCCAGCTGGAGCGCTTCGCCGCCCTCCCCGGCTGGGCGGTCCCCGACGCCGTCCTGGCCCGCATGCGCGCCGCCCGCGACCAGCGGGCCGAGGGCATCACCCTGGCCGCCGAGATGGTCCAGGCGGTCCGCGACCTGCCGGCCGTTCGCGGGGTCCACCTGATGGGCCTCGGCCCCGACTCCGGCGTCCCCGAGGTCATCGAAGCCGCCGGCCTCCTCCCACGCCCTGTCCCCGCCTGAGCGGCCTACCGGCGGCGTGCCGGTCGTGCCCGACGCGCACGGCATGCCATCGCACCCAGCCGACCGGGATGCCGGGCGGGGAACGCTATCCCCTGGCGTCGAGGGGCTGCCAGGGCCGGGGGTCCGGGCCGACGTACTCCGAGTCGGGCCGGATCAGCCGGTTGTCGGCGTACTGCTCGCGGATGTGGGCGGTCCACCCGGCCATGCGGGAGGCGGCGAACAGGGGGGTGTACAGGTCGGGGGGCAGCCCGAGCGCGGAGTAGACGCTGGCGGTGTAGAAGTCGACGTTGGGATAGAGGTTCCTCTCGGACATGACCGCCTCCTGGACCCGGACCGAGGTGTCGTACCAGCGGGTCTCCCCGAACTGCCTGCCGAGGCGCTCGGCGATCTTCCGCAGCGCGGTGGCCCGCGGGTCCCAGGTCTTGTAGACCCGGTGGCCGAACCCCATGACCTTCTGCTTGCGCCCGAGCTGCCCGCGCACCCAGTCGGCGGCCCGGTCGGGCGAGCCGATCTCGTCCAGCATGTGGCGGACCGCTTCGATGGCGCCGCCGTGCAGCGGTCCCTGCAGGGTCGCGACCGCCGCGGTGGCCGCGGCGTACATGTCGGCGAGGGTGGCCGCGGCGACCCGCGCGGCGAAGGTCGAGGCGTTGAGGGTGTGGTCGGCGTAGAGCACCAGCGTGACGTCGAAGTCGCGGGCCACCTGCGGGTCGGGCTCCTTGCCGGTGAGGGCGTACAGGAAGTTGGCGGCAACCCCAAGGTCGTCGCGCGGCTCGATCGCGTCCGCGCCGGTCCGCAGCCGCTGGTAGGTGGCGATGATCTGCGGGGTCTTAGCCATCAGCCGGTAGGCCTTGCGGAGGTTGGCCTCCTGCGAGTCGTCATCGGAGTCCAGCGCCGCCGCGGCCGAGACGGCCGTCCGCAGGGTGGTCATGGGCCCCGTCCGGTCGGCCAGCGAGGCGATCAGCCCGACCAGCAGCTGGTCGAGGACGCTTTCCGCACGGAGGGCGGCGACTGTCTCCTCCAGCTGTGCCGCCGTCGGCAACTCCAGGTGATGGAGCAGGTGGATGGTCTCCTCGAAGCTGGCGTGAGCGGCCAGGTCGGTGATGTCGTAGCCGGCGTAGAACAGCCTGCCCTGCTGACCGTCGACGTCGGAGATCCGGGTCTGGGCGGCGACCACGCCCTCGAGCCCCTTGCTCTTGCTCTGTGCCATCTCGGGGTGCCTCCGGTCGTCTCGCGGGACGGGATCAGCATCAATCGTAGGGGTTTCGTCTCCCCATCGTGGCGGAGAGATACGCTGAGCGACACCGCGAGCAAAGGAGCTTCGACATGGCCCATCGCGTCACGCTCATCCCCGGGGACGGGGTCGGACCGGAGCTTTCGGAGGCGACCCGCCGGGTCCTCGAGGGCACCGGCGTGCAGTTCGACTGGGACGTCCAGGAGGCCGGCGCCGAGGTCATCGACGAGTTCGGCACGCCCCTGCCCGACCAGGTGCTGGACTCCATCCGGAGCAACGGGGTGGCGATCAAGGGGCCGCTGACCACCCCGATCGGCACCGGGTTCCGCAGCGTCAACGTGGCCCTGCGCAAGGAGCTGGACCTGTACGCCTGCCTGCGGCCGTGCAAGTCCTACCGGGGGGTGCGGTCCCGCTACGAGGACATCGACCTGGTGGTGGTGCGCGAGAACCACGAGGACCTGTACGCCGGCATCGAGTTCCAGCAGGGCACCTCCGAGGCCGCGCAGGTGATCGAGTTCCTCAACGGCATCCAGGCCAAGCAGATCCGGCAGGACTCCGGCATCTCGATCAAGCCGATGTCGATCACCGGCACCAGGCGGATCGCCAAGTTCGCCTTCGACCACGCCCGCGCCTACGGGCGCAAGAAGGTCACCGCGGTCACCAAGGCCAACATCATGAAGTACACCGACGGCCTGTTCTACGCGGTCGCCCGCGCGGTGGCCCAGGAGTACTCCGACATCGAGTACGACGAGTACCTGGTCGACAACATGTGCATGCAGCTGGTGCAGAAGCCGGAGAACTTCGACGTGCTGCTGCTGCCCAATCTCTACGGCGACATCCTCTCCGACCTGGGCGCCGGCCTGGTCGGCGGGCTCGGGGTCGCCCCAGGGGCCAACCTGGGCGACCGGGTGGCGGTGTTCGAGGCCACCCACGGCTCGGCCCCCAAGTACAAGGGCCAGAACAAGGTCAACCCGATGGCGATGATGTTCTCGGGCATGCTGATGCTGCGCCATCTGGAGGAGCGCGAGGCCGCCGACCGGCTGGAGCGCGCCCTGGCCGCGGTGATCGCCGAGGGCCGAAGCGTCACCTACGACATGAAGCCCTCCCGCGACGACCCGACGGCGGTCGGCACCAGCCAGGTCGCCGACGCGGTCATCGCCAGGCTGGAGGAGGGCGTCTGATGGCCAAGGTAACCGTCGTCGGCGCCGGCAAGTACGGCTCGACCACCGCGCAGCGGCTGGCCGAGAAGGGCATCTGCGACGAGGTGGTGATGACCGACATCGTCGAGGGCCTGCCCCAGGGGCTCGCCCTCGACATGATGCAGTCGCGGCCGATCGAGGACTTCGAGACCCGGGTGGTCGGCAGCAACGGCTACCAGGAGACCGCCGGCTCGGACGTGGTCGTGATCACCGCCGGGGTGCCCCGCAAGCCGGGCATGAGCCGCATGGACCTGCTGGAGACCAACGCCAGGATCGTCGGCGACGTCACCCGCACGGTCGCCGAGCACTCGCCCGACGCCGTGCTGATCGTGGTCTCCAACCCGCTGGACGAGATGACCTCGCTGGCCACCGAGGTCTCCGGCTTCCCAAGGGAGCGGGTCATGGGCCAGGCCGGGATGCTCGACACGGCCAGGTTCAAGCACTTCCTGGCCGAGGAGCTCGGCATCAGCCCGGGCCGGGTCGAGGCGATGACCCTCGGCTCGCACGGCGACACCATGGTCCCGGTGCCGAGCCTGGTCAAGGTCGACGGCAGGCCGCTGACCGAGGTCGCCGACGCCGGCACCATCGAGCGCCTGGTCCAGCGGACCAGGGACGGCGGCGCCGAGGTGGTCGCCCTGCTCAAGTCGGGCTCGGCCTACTACGCGCCCTCCAGCGCGGCCGCCGCCATGGTCGCGGCCGTGCTCGGCGACACCGGCGAGGTCATGCCCGTCTGCGCCTGGGTCGCCGGCCAGTACGGCATCGACGGCGTCTTCCTCGGCGTACCGGCCAGGCTGGGCCAGGGCGGGGTCCGGGAGGTGGTCGAGCTGCCCCTGACCGACGCGGAGCTGGCCGAGCTGCGCGAGGCTGCCGAGGCTGTCCGCTCCAAGCAGGCCGACGTGGCCAAGCTGGTTGGCTGACCAGGGCGAGCCCGCCCGGCCGGGGTTTGCCCACGGCTGGGAGGTTGCCGCCGGCGTCCTCGGTGACGGAGCGCAGCCTGCGCGCCAACGGGCTCGACCTGCACCTGGGCGGGCCGCCGGGGTCGGGCATGACTGGGAGACCGCGCTCGCCGCGGGTCAAAGGGGCGGGGGTCGGTATCCACCGATCAGGTCGCCGAGCAGCTCGGCGAACGTGATCGCCGTGTCGTCCTCGTAGAGCGGGCCCACGATCTGCGCGCCGACGGGGAGTCCGCCCGGCGTCCGCCCGACGGGTGCCGCCAGGGCGGGCAACCCCGGAAGCGAGGCGTGCGACACCCAGAAGACCTGGTTGCTGTAGGGCCGGTCGCCTTCGGGGGTCGTGATGGTGCGTTCCTCGAAGGGTCTGGTGTCGTGTGGAAAGGCTGGCGTGAAGTTCGCCGGGCACAGGAACACGTCGATGTCGCCGAAGTAGCGGCCCCAGGCGGCCCGTGCCGCCATGCGGCGGTTCTCGTGGTCGATGACCTCCGAGAGCGTCGCGAAGTCCTCGCCGGGTTGCTGGAAGGCGAAGAACAACCCAACGTGGAACCCGAACGATTCGGCCTGCTGCACGGGGTCCACTCCATCGGGCCAGCCTTCGACCACCGTCGCACCGGCTCCGGCGAGCGCGTCCACCGCGTTGGACAGCACTGCGGTGACCTCGCTGGAGACGGGGGCGTGTGCGTGGTCGAGCACGACACCGACGCGGAAGTCCTCCAGCCGGGTGTGGCGCGACCGCGGCAGCGCCCAGGAGTAGGCCTTGGCGGCCTGGCCCTCGGGGCCGCCGGTGACCGCCAACCCCGTCCGCAGGTCGCCCGCGGACCGGCCGAGCGGGCCCACCGCCGACAGGTACGTCATCTCGCTCGGGCCCGCCGGGGGACCGGGCGGCTGGAACCCGGTCAACGGGACGGTCCCGACGCTTGGCTTCAGCCCGTAGACACCGCAGAAGCTCGCCGGGATGCGGATCGAGCCCACCAGGTCCGACCCGTACTCGAGGAACGTCATCCCGGCGGACAGTGCCGCGGCCGCTCCACCGGAGGAGCCGCCCGGCGTGCGCGTCGTGTCCCACGGATTGCTGGTGGTGCCGTACAGCTGGTTGGCCGTCTGCCCGAAGTCGCCCAGCATGAAGGGCAGGTTGGTCTTCCCGACGATGATCGCGCCGGCCTGCTCGAGCCGCCGCACGACGGTGGCGTCCGCGTCGGCGACGCCTTCCTTGAAGGCGGGGTTGCCCCAGGTGGTGTGCAGTCCGGCGACGTCGAAGCAGTCCTTGATCGTCATCGGGACGCCGTGCAGCGGTCCCGCGTCGCCGCCACGGACGATCGCCTCGTCGGCCGCGGCCGCCTCCCGCAAGGCTGCCTCGCGCCGGAGCTCGACGACAGCGTTCAAGGCGGGATTGACCACATCGATCCGCGCCAGCAGCAGCTCGGTCAGCTCGCGAGCGGCGATCTCCCTGCGATGCAGCATCCGTGCCGCGGCAGTCGCCGACTGAACCAGTACCTCGTCCATGTCCCGGCCGTCCCGTCAGCTCGTGGCGACCGGTTCCCGGAGCCCGGTCGCCCATGCCTTGCGGTGGTCGCCGCACTCGAGATACGGCTCGCGGTCGTCGCCGGCCGAGCGTACCCGTTGGCGGCCCCAGCGCTCGCACGGGGATTCTAGGCTCGGGGTGTCCGACACCGGGTACCCTTGAGCGTCACCACGATGGGCGATGCGGAGGGCCGGGACATGGCGGGAAACAGCTTCGGGGCCAGGGCCGGGTTGGACGTCGGGGACCGGTCGTTGGAGATCTTCCGGCTGGACGCGCTGGCCTCGGCCGGCGATGTCGGGCGGCTCCCGTTCTCGCTCAAGGTGCTGCTCGAGAACCTGCTCCGCAACGAGGACGGCAGCGCCGTCACCGCCGAGGACATCGAGGCGTTCGCCGGGTGGGACCCGGCAACGGCGGCCGACCGCGAGATCGCCTTCTCGCCGGCCAGGGTGCTGATGCAGGACTTCACCGGGGTGCCGGCCGTGGTCGACCTGGCCGCCATGCGCGACGCCATGGTCGAGCTGGGCGGCGACCCGGCCCGCATCAACCCACTGGCCCCGGCCGAGCTGGTCATCGACCACTCGGTGGTGGCCGACATCGCCGGCCGGGCCGACGCCTTCGTCCGCAACGTCGAGCTGGAGTTCCAGCGCAACAAGGAGCGCTACGCGTTCCTGCGCTGGGGCCAGCAGGCCTTCGCCGACTTCAAGGTGGTGCCCCCCGGCACCGGCATCGTCCACCAGATCAACTGCGAGTACCTGGCCAGAGTGGTGTTCGTGGGCGACCGCGGCCAAGCCTATCCGGACACCCTGGTCGGCACCGACAGCCACACCCCGATGGTCAACGGGCTGGGCGTGCTCGGCTGGGGCGTCGGCGGCATCGAGGCCGAGGCGGCCATGCTCGGCCAGCCGATCTCGATGCTCATGCCCAAGGTGGTCGGGTTCAAGCTGTCCGGCGAGCTGCCCGAGGGGTCGACCGCCACCGACCTGGTCCTGACCGTCACCGAGCTGCTGCGCCGCCACGGGGTGGTCGGCAAGTTCGTCGAGTTCTACGGTCCCGGGGTCGGCAACGTGCCCGTCGAGAACCGCGCCACCATCGGCAACATGTCGCCCGAGTACGGGTCGACCTGCGCCATCTTCCCGATCGACGCCGAGACGCTGCGCTACCTCGAGTTCACCGGCCGCCCGCCGGAGCTGGTCTCCCTGGTCGAGGCGTACGCCAAGGAGCAGGGCCTGTGGCACGACCCTGACGCCGAGCCCCGCTACTCCGAGCGGGTCGAGCTGGATCTCGGCACGGTGGTGCCGAGCCTGGCCGGCCCGCGCCGGCCCCAGGACCGGGTCGCCCTCACCGACGCCCGGCGCGGCTTCCGGGCCGCCCTGGCCGACATGGCGCCGGCGACCCCCGAGCGGCCTCACACGCCGGTCGACCGGAGGATCCGCGAGGACGGGCCGGACGAGGCGTCGGCCGAGTCGTTCCCGGCCAGCGACCCGCCGGCGGCCATGGCCGGGGTGGTCCAGGACGCCAACCACGATGCGCAGCCGGCCGGCTGGTTCGAGCCCGACCCGACCGGCGTCGGCGGCCGCCCGACCAAGCGGGTCCCGGTGCGGCTGCAGGACGGCACCCAGTTCGACCTCGACCACGGGCACGTGGTCATCGCCGCCATCACCAGCTGCACCAACACCTCCAACCCCTCGGTGATGCTGGCCGCGGGGCTGCTGGCCCGCAACGCCGTCGAGCGGGGGCTCGCCTCCAAGCCATGGGTCAAGACCTCCCTGGCCCCCGGCTCCAAGGTGGTGATGGACTACTACGAGCGGGCCGGCCTGCTGCCCTACCTCGAGAAGCTCGGCTTCCACCTGGTCGGCTTCGGCTGCACCACCTGCATCGGCAACTCCGGCCCGCTGGCCCCCGAGGTCTCCCAGGCGGTCGAGGAGAGCGACCTGGTGGTCGCCTCGGTGCTGAGCGGCAACCGCAACTTCGAGGGCCGCATCAACCCCGACTGCCGCATGAACTACCTGGCCTCGCCGCCGCTGGTGGTCGCCTACGCCCTGGCGGGCTCGATGGACGTCGACCTGCTCGACGACCCGCTCGGCCATGACCCCGACGGCAACCCCGTCTACCTGCGCGACCTGTGGCCGTCCAGCGCCGAGGTGGCCGAGCTGATCGGCTGGGCGGTGCAGTCGGACATGTTCCGCAGGAGCTACGGCCAGGTGTTCGCGGGCGACGAGCGCTGGAACTCGCTCCAGGTGCCGACCGGGAAGAGCTTCGCCTGGGACGACGCCTCGACCTACGTCCAACGGCCGCCCTACTTCGACGGCATGCCCGCGACCCCCGAGCCGGTGACCGACATCCGTGGCGCCAGGGTGCTGGCCGTCCTCGGCGACAGCGTGACCACCGACCACATCTCGCCCGCCGGGGTCATCAAGCGCGACAGCCCGGCGGGCAGCTACCTGGTGGAGCAGGGCGTCCAGCCGAGGAACTTCAACTCCTACGGGTCCCGCCGCGGCAACCACGAGGTGATGGTCCGCGGCACCTTCGCCAACATCCGCCTCCGCAACCGCCTGGCCCCGGGCACCGAGGGTGGGGTGACCCTGCACCTGCCCCCCAGGGGGGTCGCCGGTTCCGCAGAGGATGCTCGCGCGGGCGGCTCCCTTGACGGGGAGCAGATGAGCATCTACGACGCGGCCATGCGCTACCAGGCCGACGGCGTGCCGCTGGTGGTCCTGGCCGGCAAGGAGTACGGGTCGGGATCGAGCCGGGACTGGGCGGCCAAGGGGCCGATGCTGCTGGGGGTGCGGGCGGTGCTGGCCGAGAGCTACGAGCGCATCCACCGGGCCAACCTGGTCGGGATGGGCATCCTGCCGCTCGAGCTGCCGGCCGGAGAGTCGGTGCAGACCCTCGGCCTCACGGGCCACGAGACCTTCGAGATCACCGGGCTGGAGGGCGCCGGCTCCGAGGGCTTCCCCCGCGAGGTCACCGTCAGGGCCGACGACAAGCAGCTGACCTGCCGGGTCCGGATCGACACGCCCAACGAGGTCGAGTACTACCGCAACGGCGGCATCCTCCAGTTCGTCCTGCGCCAGCTCAGGGGGTAGCGGAACCCGCGGCCGCCGGCCGCGGCGCCTGGCCGAACCAGGCCAGCGAGCCGGCGAGGGCGACGGCCGGGCCGGTGACCAGGGTGGCCGGCGGGTCGACCTCGGCGGTTGCCAGCTCGGCCAGGGTGCCGAGCACGGTCCGCTGGGCGGCGGTGGCGGCCGAGGCGATCACCGCCGCCGGCTCGTCGGCCGGGCGTCCGGCGGCGATCAGCTGGCTGCAGACCTCACCGAGGCGCTCGGCCGCCATCAACAGAACGAGCGTGTCGGCGGCCATCGCCGTCCGGGCCAGCTCGGCCGGGGCGCCGCCGGCCAGGGTCGCGCTGACCACCGCGAAGCTGGCCGCCAGGCCCCGGTGGGTGACGGGGATGCCCGCGTAGGCCGGGGCGGCGACGGCCGCGCTGACCCCGGGGACGACCTCGAAGCGCACGCCGGCCTCGGCGAGGGCGAGGGCCTCCTCGCCGCCCCGGCCGAACACGAACGGGTCGCCGCCCTTGAGCCGGACAACGGTCAGGCCGCGCCGGGCCCGGTCGACCAGCAGCCGGTTGATGGCCTGCTGGGGAAGGGCGGCCCGGCCACGGGCCTTGCCGGCGTCGACCCGCTCGGCCCCCCTGGGAGCCAGGTCGAGCAGGGCCGGGGGGGCGAGCCGGTCGTAGACGACCACGTCGGCCCGCTGCAGCACCTCGGCCCCGCGCAGGGTCAGCAGCCGCGGGTCGCCCGGCCCGGCCCCGACCAGGTACACGATCCCGCTCACGACGTCGCCTCCTGCTGGTCCTGACCCAGCCGGGGCTCCACCGACCCCTCCAGCAGTCGTTCGCGCAGCCGGGTGGCGGCCAGCTCGCCCTGGCCGGCGCGGACCAGGCCCTCCAGCTCGTCCAGGTCCAGCGCGCCCCGCCAGCGGTGGGCCCGTTCCTCGAGATCGGGCAGGAGGGGAAGGGTGGCCGTCCGGACCTGGCCGACCCGGTCGACCAGCTCGGTCCATTCCGGGCCGAACCGCTCGCCCAGCTCGGCCCGGAGCCGGCTGGCCAGGGCGGGGGCGCGGCCGCCGGTGCCGATGGCGACCACCAGGTCGCCCCGGCGCACGATCGCCGGGGCGGCGAAGTCGCAGTTGGGCACGTCGTCCATGACGTTCACCAGCACCCCGGCGGCTCTGGCGTCGGCGGCGATGGCCGCGCGGACGCCCGCCTCGGCCGCATGGGCCACGCACAGGAACGCGCCGTCCAGGTCGCCGGCGGCGTACCCGCGCCGGTGCACGGTCACCCGCGGCTCGTCCTCCAGCCGCCGCAGCGCCGCCTCCGGCCCCTTGGCGACAACGGTCACCTCGGCCCCGGCCACCAGCAGCCCCTCGACCTTGCCGGCCTCGACCGCGAGCTCGCCCACCACCACCACCCGCCGGCCGGTCAGCTCCAGCAGCACCGGGTACCCGAACGCCATCACGCGCCTCCGGCGTCGATCCGCTGGTTGCGGGGGTCCTCAGGCATGGGTGGCCTCCCCGCTCCGGGAGCCGACGTCGGCGCGCAGGCGGTCGAGCGCGGCGGAGAAGCGGTCGCCCGGGCTGGACGCCGCGGCTGCGCCCGGTGCGCGGGCGTGCAGGCCGCACTCGCGGTCCGAGTCGGCCTCCCACCACCAGCGTCCGGCTCGCTCGTCCTCGCCGGGCCGGGTCGGGCGGGTGCAGGGGGCGCAGCCGATCGAGCTGTAGCCGCGCTCGTACAGCGAGTTGACCGGCAGGCGGTGGGTGCGCAGGTAGGCCCAGACCTGCTCGCGGGTCCAGTCGGCGAGCGGGTTGAGCTTGACGATGTCGCCGTGGGCGGCGTCCAGCTCGACCTTGGGCGTGTCGCTCCGTGCCGGGCCGCCGTCGCGGCGCAGCCCGGTCGCCCAGGCGCCGACCCCGGCCAGGGCGCGGTCCAGCGGCGCGACCTTGCGGACGTGGCAGCACAGCAGGCGCAGGGCCGGGTCCTTGTGGAACAGGTTGGGCCCGTGGCGGGCGACCATGGCCGCGAGGTCGGCCGGGTCGGGGGTGATGACCTCGACCTGGAGGCCCATGCCGGCGCGGACCGCCTCGATGACCTCGTAGGTCTCCTCGGGCAGGCGGCCGGTGTCGAGGGTGAGGACGCGCACGTCCGGGTCGATGCGGCGGGCCAGGTCGAGCACGACCATGCCCTCGGCCTGGAAGCTGGTCACCACGGCGAAGCGGCGCCCGTAGGCCCCGATCGCCCAGGCCAGCAGCTCGTCGGCCGGACGTGCTTCCAGGCCGGTGAGGTCGGGTGCTTCCAGGTGTGGCTCGAGGCCGTGCGGCCAGGTGGTGGCGGTCGCCGCCACAGGCGGGCTCCTCTCGACTCGCTCGGGTCGCCGATGGTCCCAGGCCCGGTCGGTCGGAAAGCACGCGAGCTACGTCGTCACACGGCACGACCGCCAGGCCCACGGACACGCGCAGGACACCACCCACCCGTGGTCGAGGGCGCGGTTGCGGGTCAACAGCGTGGCGGTCATGGTCAGCCACGGTAAGGTACAACCCATCATCTCGGCAACCACCAACCCGGCAAGGAACAGGCCAGTGCCGCCGCGCATCCTCTCGGGCGTCCAGCCCACCGGCAACTCCCACCTCGGCAACTACGTCGGGGCGTTCCGGCAGTGGGTGGAGATGCAGCACGACTTCGACGCCTACTACCCGGTGGTCGACCTGCACGCCATCACCCTCGCCTACGACCGGGCGGAGCTGGCGGACCGGACCCTGGAGGTGGCGGCGATCCTGCTCGCCTGCGGGCTGGACCCCGACGTGTGCACCGTGTTCGTCCAGTCCCACGTTCCCGAGCATACGGAGCTGGCCTGGCTGCTCAACCACCTGGCGACCTTCGGCGAGCTGCGCCGCATGACCCAGTTCAAGGCCAAGGCGGCCGACGGTGGCGAGGGCCCGCTGCCGGCCGGCTACTTCAACTACCCGGTCCTGCAGGCCGCCGACATCCTCATCTACCAGGCCGACAGGGTGCCGGTGGGAGAGGACCAGCGCCAGCACCTGGAGCTGACCCGCGACGTGGCCGAGCGCTTCAACGCCCGCTTCGGCCAGACGTTCGTCGTCCCCGAGGCCTACATCCCCGAGGTCGGTGGCCGGGTCATGGATCTGCAGTCCCCCGAGGCCAAGATGTCGAAGTCGAGCGCGTCACCGGCCGGGCGCATCGAGCTGCTCGACCCGCCCGACGTCCTCCGCAGGAAGGTCCGCTCGGCCGTCACCGACTCCGGCAGGGAGGTGGTGGCCCGGCCGGACAAGCCGGCCATCTCCAACCTGTTGGAGCTGTTCTCGGTGGCCAGTGGCCGCAAGGTGGGGGAGCTGGAGCAGGCCTACGCGGGCCGCGGCTACGGCGACTTCAAGTCCGACCTGGCCGACGCCCTGATCGCCTTCCTGGCCCCGGTGCGTGAACGCTACCAGGAGCTGCGCGGCGACCCGGCCCACCTGACCGCCATCCTGGAGCAGGGCGCCGCCAAGGCCCAGGCGATCGCCCGCCAGAACCTCGCCCTGGCCAAGGAGCGGATGGGCTTTCTGCCGAGGTAGCTGTGGTGCCACAGCCATCATGACCCGCCAGCGGCTCGGCGTGGTCGCGCGGCTTCCGGAGCCGCTGGCCGTGCATGTCCAGGCGTGGCGGCGGGCGCTGCACGACCCGACCAGTGACCGGATCGTGCCGCACCTGACCGTCGTGCCGCCCCAGACGGTGGCCGAACGCGACCTGGACCAGGCGGTCGCGCTGGTCCAGCGGGTGGCCGCCGACGCGGTGCCGTTCCTGGTCGAGCTTGACGGGGCGGCCACCTTCCTGCCCGACAGCCCGGTCGCCTACCTGGTGGTGCGTGAGGGCGGGCCGGCCCTGCGCGCCCTCGAGGTCGCCCTGCTGGCGCCACCGCTGGACCGCCGCACCCACCGGTTCCATCCGCACGTGACCGTCACCCAGGATCTGCCCCCCGACCAGATCGAGGCTGCCGCCCGCGAGCTGGCCGGCTTCCAGGCCACCTTCCCGGTGCGGGAGATCGCGCTCATGCGCCAGGAGCGGGACAAGGTCTGGCGGCCGATGGCCGGCGTCCAGGTGGGGGCGTCGACGGCCATCCGCGAGGTGTCGTTCCAGGAGGCGGCCAGCGCCGCGCTGCTCATGCTCGCCCCCGACCCGCCGCGGGTCCTGCTCGGCCTGCGCACCCGCGACCGCGGGCGCCGCTACCCGGGGACCTGGGACGCGATCGGCGGCAAGCCGGACCCGGGGGAGTCGCTGCTGGAGGCGTTGTCCCGGGAGGCCAGCGAGGAGGCGGGCATCGAGCCGCTCGACCTGACCGCGCTCGGCTGCTTCCACGACGGCGAGCGGGCCGACGCCTACTTCCTGGTCACCGCATGGAAGGGCCGGCCGAGCAACCGCGAGCCGTCCGAGCACAGCGAGCTGGCCTGGGTGCCGCTGCACGAGGCGGCGGAGCGGCCGCTGACCCCGACCACCAGGGCGGCCGTTGCTCGGCTGGCCGCCATGCTGGCGACGCCGGGTCCGCTGCACCCGTCCCGCTGATATGCGATAACTCTCCCGGTGGTGGGGTAGAAGGTCGGGGGACGGCGAGGCAAGCTGGCCCATGAACCCGACGGACGACGACAAGGGGGGACTGCCTTGGCAATCCAGGACCCGCAGTCGGGCGCTCGGGCGACCACCCGGCCCGCCGGGGCGGCACCCACCGAGGAGCCGTCCACCGGCGAGCTGTTGAAGGGGCTCGCCGACGACGCCACCACCCTCATGCGGCAGGAGCTCCTGCTCGCCAGGCAGGAGCTGCAAGAGGGACTGACCGCGAGCGCCAAAGCGAGCGCCCTGCTGATGGCGGCCGGCGTGCTCGGGCTGTACGCCTTCGGCTTCCTGCTCTACACCATCGGTGAGGCGATCGGCGGGCCCCGCTGGCTCGGGTTCGCCATCGTGACCGTGGTGCTGCTCATCGTGGTCGCGGTGCTCGGACTGATCGGCAAGAAGCGCCTGGCCGCCTCCAAGGTCGCCCCCCAGAGGGCCAAGGCCGAGCTCCAGGCGACCGCCAACGAGCTGAAGGAGGAGATCACGTGGGGGAGACCTCGGCAGCAACCGCCCGAGAGGTAGAAGCGACGCGCAAGCAGATGGAGGACAAGGTGGCCAAGCTCTCCGAGCGCGCTCCCGAGGAAGCCCGCAAGCTGATCAAGCGGGTGGCGTTCGCGGTCATCACCGCGGTCGCGGTGCTGGCCACCCGCAAGCTGATCGACAAGCTCTGGGAGCGGGCCACCGGCGAGCTGCCGCCGACCAAGGTCATGCACGACGACGACTAGCGCACCGGCCAAGTATCCGGGTTTGAGGGATTTGCGCTCCGCGCTGGTCGTGAGGCGCCGGCGTCGCCGGCGCCTTTCTGTCGGAGGAGCTCACTCCCTGCGTCGCCGGCTCCCTCTTGTCCACGGATTTCACTAGGCGTAGACTTCATCAGACGATGAATTCTTGGTCCCGGAGGTGTCGACGGCATGTGGGCCATGGCGATGAAGGAGTTCCGCCAGATGCGCCGGGACCGGCGCACGCTGGCCATGATGATCCTGCTCCCTGTGCTGCTGCTGGTGGTGTTCGGCTACGCGGCCAGCTTCGACGTCGACCGGGTGAAGACGGTGGTGGTGGGGTCGCGGGCCGAGCAGGTGGCCGCCGCCCTCCCCGAGCGGTTCGACGTCATCCAGGTCTCGGCCGACCAGGGGCGCGAGGCCGCGGTCGAGAGGTTGCGCGACGGCGACGCGGTGGTCGGGGTGGTCACCGCCGAGACGGGCCGGCCCCAGGTGCTGGTCGACGGGGCCGACCTGTTCTCGGCCCGGTCGGTGGTGACCGAGCTGCGCGGACGTCCGGAGCTGCCAGCCCCCGAGGTGCTCTTCAACCCGGGGCTGGAGACCTCGGCGATCATGGTGCCCGGCCTGATGGGCGTGGTGTTGGTGTTCGTCGGGACCATCGCCACCGCCCTCGGGGTGGTCCGCGAGCGCCAGAGCGGCACCCTGGAGCAGCTGGCGGTCATGCCCTTCCGGGCCCGTGACGTGCTGCTGGGCAAGCTCCTGCCCTACCTCGGGGTGGCGGTGGTGGACCTGCTCGTGATCGTGGCCGTCGGGGTGCTGCTGTTCGACGTCCCGTTCGCCGGCTCGCCGCTGGTCTTCGCCCTGGGTGCGCTGCTGTTCCTGTTCGTCACCGTCGGGGCTGGCGTGCTCATCTCGACCGTGTCCGAGACCCAGGGCCAGGCAATCCAGCTGGCGATGATGACCATGCTGCCCCAGATCCTGCTCTCCGGGCTGATCTTCCCGCTCCAGGCGATGGCCGCCGGGGTCCGCTGGATCGGCTACCTGCTGCCGCTCACCTACTTCGTCCAGGTCGCCAGGGGGGTGATGGTCAGGGGGACCCCGTTCGGCGCCCTGCTCCTCCCGCTCGGCATGCTGGCGGGGCTCGGGCTGGCCGTGTTCGGCCTGTCGGTCGCCCGGTTCCGCCGGGACCTGGCCCCGGCCGGCCCGCGACGGCACGCCGATGCCTCCGACACCTCGGCGGCCGAGGCCGCCCGGACAGAGGCGGGTGCCCGGTGAGCGGCCGGAGGGGCTCGGGGAACTCCCAGGTGGGTGTCCCGATGAGCCGGGAGTCCTGGGGCTGCAGCGGGCTCGGCGTTCGCTACGGCGGCACCGTCGCCCTGCAGGACGTGAGCTTCGAGGCGCCGGCCGGCGCGGTCGCGGCGGTGGTCGGGGGTGACGGCGCCGGCAAGACGACCCTGCTGCGGGCCCTTGCCGGCACGGTCCAGCCGTCGGCCGGCACCGTCCGCCGGCCCGACGTGCGCCGGCTCGGCTACGTCTCCGCCGGGCCGGGCGTCTGGAGCGACCTCACCGTCGAGGAGAACCTCAGCTTCAGCGGCCGGGCCTACGGGCTCGGCGCCGACGAGCTGGGGCGGCGGATCGCCGGCCTGCTGGAGCGCACCGGCCTCACCGGAGCGCGCGACCGGCTGGCCGGCCGGCTGTCGGGCGGCATGCGCCAGAAGCTGGCCCTTGCCATGGCCGTCGCCCACCAGCCGGACCTCCTGATCCTGGACGAGCCGACCACCGGCGTCGACCCGGTGAGCCGGGCCGAGCTGTGGCGGCTGCTGGCCGGGGCGGCCGCCGGCGGGGCGGCCGTTGTCGTGGCCACCACCTACCTGGACGAGGCCGAGCGGGCCGCCACCGTGCTGGTCCTCGACCGTGGCCGCAGCCTGCTCGCCGGCACCCCCGACGAGGTGCTGGCCGCAACCCCGGGCCTGGTCGTCGAGGGACCGGCTCGGCCGGACGGCCTCCCCGCCTGGCGCCGGGGGGCCCGCTGGCGGGCCTGGTCGTCCGGCGGCTCGACGCCGCCAGGCACCGGCGCGGCCGCCTTCGACCTCGAGGACGCGGTGATCGTCGCCCAGCTCCGCCAGCACCAGGGGAGGGCGGCATGAGCCCGGCGCGGTCGGGGGAGCAGCTCGCGAGTGCCTCCGGGCTGACCAGACGGTTCGGGGAGGTGCTGGCGGTTGACGACGTCACCCTGCGGGTGGCCGCCGGCGAGGTCGTCGGGCTGATCGGCGCCAACGGCGCCGGCAAGACCACCCTGATCCGGATGCTGCTCGGCCTGCTGCCCCCGACCACCGGCCAGGTGCTCCTCTTCGGCGAGCCGCCGTCGCGCCGGACCAGGGCCCGCCTCGGCTACCTCCCCCAGTCCCTCGGCCTGTACGAGGACCTCACCGTTGCCGAGAACCTGGCCTTCTCCACCGCGGCCTACGGCAGCCACGACGCCGTGCTGGAGGGTGAGCTGGCCGAGGTCCGGGACGTCCTGATCCGTGAGCTGCCACTGGGCCTTCGCCGGCGGGCGGCGTTCGCCATCGCCCTCGGCCACCACCCCGACCTGCTGGTGCTGGACGAGCCGACCTCAGGGGTGGACCCGCTGCAACGGGCCTACCTGTGGGACACCATCCGGGCCAGCGCCGAGCATGGCGCCGGGGTACTGGTCACCACCCACCACCTGAGCGAGGCCGAGCAGTGCGACCGCCTGGTGGTGCTCGCCTCCGGCCGGGTGGTCGCCGCCGGGCCGCTGGCCGAGGTGGTCGGCGACACCAAGGCGGTCGAGGTCAGCACCCCCAGCTGGGAGGCCGCCTTCACCGCCCTGGACGACGCCGGTCTCCCGGTCAACCTGGTCGGCCGGACCCTCCGCGTCCCCGGCGCCGAGCCCGGCGCGGTCGGCCGCCTCCTGGCCGACGCCGGCGTGCCCGCCGACGTGACAACGGTCCCAGCCTCGTTCGAGGAGACCTTCGTGGTCCTGGCCGCCTGAGGGGAGACCGGCCGTCACGGCAGCTCACACCTTGCGGGAGACCGGCACCGTCACGGCAGCTCACACCTTGCGGGAGACCGGCACCGTCACGGCAGCTCACACCTTGCGGAACAGCAGGGCGCGCTTCACCTCCTGGATGGCCTGGGTGACCTTGATGCCCCGGGGGCAGGCGTCGGTGCAGTTGAAGGTGGTCCGGCAGCGCCAGACGCCCTCCTTGTCGTTCAGCACCGTCAGCCGCTGGGCGGCGCCCTGGTCGCGGGAGTCGAAGATGAAGCGGTGGGCGTTGACGATCGCCGCCGGGCCGAAGTACTCCTCGTCGGCCCAGAACACCGGGCAGGAGGTGGTGCAGGCGGCGCACAGGATGCACTTGGTGGTGTCGTCGAAGCGCTCCCGGTCCTCCTGCGACTGGCGGCGCTCGGTGTCCGGCGCCGGCTCGTCGTTGATCAGGTAGGGCAGGGCCTCGCGGTAGGAGGCGAAGAACGGCTCCATGTCGACCAGCAGGTCCTTGGCCACCGGCAGCCCCCGTAGGGGCTCGACCGTGACCTGGTCGCCGACCTCCCGGACCAGCACCTTGCAGGCCAGCCGGTTGGACCCGTTGATCAGCATGGCGTCCGACCCGCAGATCCCGTGCGCGCACGAGCGCCGGAAGGTCAACGACCCGTCCAGGTTCCACTTCACCCAGTGCAGCAGGTCGAGCACCCGGTCCATCGGGTCGGCCGGGACGTCATAGGTTTCGATCCGCGACTCGCTGTCGGTCTCCGGGTTGAACCGGCGAACCCGCAAGGTCACCTGCATGCGTCCCGCTCCATTGGCTCGTGGGGTCACCAGTCTGTGCCACCAGGGGATATCTACCCTAACAAAGCCATCTCGGCACGCGCGGGCACCAGCGGAAACACGATGCGCTCACGCCGCCGACGCGATGGCGACCCGGCGGGCCTGGTCCTCCGCAGTTGTCAGTACTTCCGCTCCATCGGCTGATAGCGGGTCATCGAGACGGGCTTGTAGTCGAGCTTGACCCCGCCTTCGGTGCGCCCGGCCAGGCTGTGCTTGAGCCAGTTCTTGTCGTCGCGGACCGGGTAGTCCTCCCGGAAGTGGCCGCCGCGGCTCTCCTGACGGGCACGGGCGGACACGACCAGGGTCTCGGCCAGGTCGAGCAGGAAGCCGAGCTCGACCGCCTCCAGCAGGTCGGTGTTGTAGCGCCGCGAGCTGTCCTGGACCCAGACCCGGGCGTAGCGCTCGCGCAGCGAGGCCAGCTCGACCTCCATCTCCTTGAGCAGGGTCTCGGTGCGGTAGACCCCGGCCTTCTCGTCCATCTTGACCTGGAGGTCGAGCCGGATCGCGGCGGCCCGTTCGCCCTCCGGGTGGCCGGCCAGTCCCTTGAGCATGCGGGTGACGGCACCGGCCGGGTCCTCCGGCAGCTCGAGGTGGTCGACCGTCGCGGCGAACTCCCCGGCGTTGATCCCGGCCCGCTTGCCGAAGACGACGATGTCCAGCAGCGAGTTGGTGCCGAGGCGGTTGGCGCCGTGCACCGACACGCAGGCGCACTCGCCGGCCGCGAACAGCCCACCGATCACCGTGCTGGCCGAATCGCCCACCACCTGGGCGTCGACGTTGGTCGGGATGCCGCCCATGGCGTAATGGGCCGTCGGCTGGATGGGCACGCCTTCCTTCTTGGGCTCGACGCCGAGGTAGGTGCGGGCGAACTCGGTGATGTCGGGCAGCTTGGCGTCGATCACCCTGGGGTCGAGGTGGCTGACGTCCAGATAGACGTAGTCGCCGTGGGGGCCGGCGCCGCGACCCTCCCGGATCTCGGTGTAGATGGCCCGGCTGACCATGTCGCGGGGGGCGAGGTCCTTGATGGTGGGGGCGTAGCGTTCCATGAACGCCTCGCCGTCGGCGTTTCGCAGGATGCCGCCCTCGCCGCGGGCCGCCTCGGACAGCAGCACCCCGAGCCGGTACAACCCCGTGGGGTGGAACTGGAAGAACTCCATGTCCTCCATGGGCACGCCCCGGCGGTAGCAGACCCCGGGCCCGTCGCCGGTGAGGGCATGGGCGTTGGAGGTGATCTTGAACATCTTGCCGTAGCCGCCGGTGCAGAAGACCACCGACTTGGCCCGGAACACGTGCAGCTCCCCGGTGGCCAGCTCGTAGGCGACCACCCCGGCGGCCCGGTCGCCGGCCAGCAGCAGGTCGAGCACGTAGAACTCGTCGAAGAAGGTCGTGCCCTGCTTGACGTTCTGCTGGTACAGCGTCTGCAGGATCATGTGGCCGGTGCGGTCGGCGGCGAAGCAGGAGCGGCGCACGGCCCCTTTGCCGTGGTGGTGGGTGTGGCCGCCGAAGCGCCGCTGGTCGATCCTGCCGTCCGGGGTGCGGTTGAACGGCATGCCCATGTGCTCCAGGTCGTAGACCGCCTCGATCGCCTCGCGGCACATCACCTCGGCCGCGTCCTGGTCGACCAGGTAGTCGCCGCCCTTGATGGTGTCGAAGGTGTGCCACTCCCAGTTGTCCTCTTCGACGTTGGCCAGGGCCGCGCACATGCCGCCCTGGGCGGCGCCGGTGTGGGACCGGGTCGGGTACAGCTTGGTGATCACGGCCGTCCGGCCCCGCCTGGAGCTCTCCAGCGCCGCCCGCAGACCGGCGCCACCGGCCCCGACGATCACCACGTCGAAGGTGTGCTGCTGCGGCGTCATCGCGCACCACCAGGGCCATGGCACGGGCGCTGCCGAGTGGGGGTGGAGGGGAGCCGGAGCTCCCCCCACCTGGATCGAGGACTGCGGGTGGCTGTGCTGCCAGTGACATTCATCACATGAGCCCTACGGTTGGGGTGTGAAGGCGAAGATCGTGAGGGTGCCGAGCGCCCAGGTGAGGCCGACCACGGTGGCGTTGAGGCTCTGGTAGAGCAGGCGCCTGGCGCCGGTGCGGGTGTAGTCGTCGATGATCACCCGCAGGCCGTTGCCGCCGTGGAGCATGGCCAGGGTGAGCATGGCGAAGTCGTAGACCCGCCAGAACGGGTTGGCCCAGCGGCCGGACACGAACGCGAAGTTGACCCGGTCAAGGCCGCCGTCAAGCACGTGCATGATCGCGAAGTGGCCGAGCACCAGCAGCACCAGCAGCACGCCGGAGACGCGCATGAACACCCAGGCGTACAGCTCGAAGCTGCCGCGGCCCGGCTTGGGCTGGCGCCGGTCGGCCGAGGTGGAGCGGGGGAGTGGCGCCGGGGTGATGTCGGTGCTCATGGACTACAGCTCCTCGACCACGTGGGCGCCGATGGCGATCACCGGCGGGATCGCCAGGAGCACGAACAGGACCGTCTGGACCCAGAGCATCTGGCGCTGCCTGGCCACTCCCTGGGACCAGAAGTCGAACAGGATGATCCGCAGGCCGTTGAGCGCATGGAAGATCACCACGACGGCCAGGCCGATCTCGAGCAGTCCGACGAACGGGTTGCGGTAGGTGTCGACCACCCGGTTGTAGGCCTCGGGGGAGACACTCAGCAGGGCCTGGTCGGCCACGTGGGCGAACAGGTAGAACAGGATGGCCACGCCGGAGACCCGGTGCAGGACCCAGGTCCACATCCCCTCGCGGCCACGGTAGAGCGTTCCGAGGCGTTGCATCCCTCGAACGTCACCTCCTCATCGCACCTCGCCCGACTCTACCATCGGGTAACCAGCCTGTCCTCTCACCGAACCTGCTGCTCACGGCGGGTTTTGGGCCCGGCTGGTTTGGTCGTGTCGTTTGCCTCCCATCATGTCGCCAGACGCCGCCGAGCGGCTCGTCGCGGGCCGCCGGTGTCCCTTTGCGATCTGCGCCCGCCACCGCGACTGGGGAACCGGCTGGGCCTTGTTCGAGGCCTTCAAGGCCTCATTCGTGCCCCCAGCCTGACCGCCGGAGGCGGCTTGCGGGTAGGGTGGACGGGTATGTCCAGACCGGCAGCCGATCGTCTCGTCGCCGACCGCTACGCGCTCAGGGCCCACCTCGGACGCGGAGGGATGGGTGTCGTCTGGCGTGCCCATGACTCGGTGCTGGGTCGGGAGGTCGCGGTCAAGGAGGTCGTGTTCCCGCCGACGCTGCCCGACGACGAGCGGCGCTCCGCCCAGGCGCGGGTGATGCGGGAGGCGCGGGCGGCGGCCCGGCTCAACCACCCGAGCGTGGTCACGCTCTATGACGTCGTCCAGGACCACGGCGGCACCTTCATCGTGATGGAGCTGGTCGACGCGCCGACCCTGGCCGACCTGGTCCGAGCCGAGGGGCCGCTGCCGGCCGACCGGGTGGCCGAGATCGGGCGTCAGGTGGCCAGCGCGCTGGAGGCCGCCCACCGGGCCGGGATCGTCCCCCGCGACGTCAAGCCGGGCAACGTCATGGTCCCCGAGGCCGGCCCGGCCAAGCTGGCCGACTTCGGCATCGCCTCGCTCCAGGGCGATCCCCAGCTCACCTCGACCGGGCTGGTGATCGGCTCGCCGTCCTACATGGCACCGGAGCAGGCCATTGGAGAGGAGAGTGGTCCGCCGGTCGACTTCTGGGCGCTGGGGGCGACCATGTTCTACGCGGTCGAGGGCGAGCCGCCGTTCGACCGGGGGACCTCGATCGCGACCCTGGCCGCCGTGGTCAACGAGGAGCCGCGGGCGCCGCGCCTGGCCGGCCCGCTCACCCCGCTGCTCACGGCCCTGCTGGCCAAGAACCCCCAGGCTCGCCCGTCCGGCCCGGAGCTCCGGGCCGGGCTGGGCCGGCTCGGGCCCGCCATCCGTCCAGCCCCGCCCACCGAGGTCCTCCCCGTCCACGGACCGGGCCGGACCGTTCCGCTGCCCACGGTTCCGACCCAACCCCCACCCGCCGCCGCCCCGGCCCCCGCCGCCGACCCGACCCCCGCCCCTGGGGGCGAGCCGCCGGCCGGTCCACCACCCGCCGCCCAGGCGCCGGTGCCCCCACCCGCCGCCGCCCAGGCGCCGCCCACCCTCCAGGAAAAGGCGTCCCCGGTCGGTTCCGGGGCGGGTCCCGACCGTCCGGGGGGCCCGTTCGCGCCTCCCGCCGTGGCCGCCGCCGAACGGGCGCCCGCGTTCGAACCGGCGCGCGACCCCGCCCCCGGGCCGGCCGACGATCCTGGCGCCGGGCGGGCGTTGGAGGCGGCGACCGCCGGGCGACCGACCCGGCCGCTGCTGCCGCCGGCGCCTCTGGTCAGCCGCTCCGGGCCCGGCCGGCGGGTCGCCTTGCTTGCCCTGCTGGTGGTGGCGGGGCTGCTGGCCGTGGTGGTTGCCGTCAACCTGCTGGCAGATGGCGGCCGCGATCCCTCCGCGGGGCCGTCGACCTCGGCCGCCGGCGCCGCCACCCGGCCGGACGAGACGACCGGACAGGCCACCTCGACCACTGGGGCGTCCGGGACCTCCAGCGCCCCCACCACCGCCGCCGGGGGCGAGCTGCCCGAGGGCTGGACGGTGTTCACCAACCAGCGCGGCAGCAACCGGGTCGGCGTCCCGCCCGGGTTCAAGGCCCAGACAAGGCAGAGCTTCAACGCCACCGTGGTCGAGGAGCAGGGCGGAGCGCGGCGGTTGTTCACCGTGCGGTCCAAGAACCCGGCCAACCCGCTGCCCCAGGCGTCGCGGGACTATCGCGCCGCCGCCCCCGACAACTTCGACGACTTCCGCGAGGTCCGCTACGAGGAGAACCAGACCTACGCCGGCCGCACGGGGGCGGTGGTGTTCGAGTACGAGGCGGTCAGGGACGGCCGGCGGGTCCACGTCAGCCACATCAACTTCAAGGGCAGGCAGTGGGGCTACAACGTCGAGTTCATCGTCCCGGTCGACCAGTGGGACGCCTCCCGGGCCCTTGCCAGCCAGTTCGAGCAGGCGTTCCAGCCGCTCGGGTAGCGGTGATGGCTGCCCGACCCGGTAGCCGGTAGCGTTCCGGTCGATGGCAACTCACGGCGCCGGGCGGCGCGTCGCCGACCGCTACGAGCTCGAGGCCGAGCTCGGGCATGGCGGCATGGGCGTGGTCTGGCGGGCCACCGACACCCTGCTCGCGCGTCAGGTGGCGCTCAAGGAGGTCGACCTGCCCCGCGGGGTCGACGCCGCCGAGCGGGAGCAGCTGCGGGCCAGGGTGTCGAGGGAGGCAAGGGCGGCCGCCCGGCTCAGCCACCCGGGGGTGGTCACCGTCTACGACATCGCGCGGCACGGCGGGAGCGACTTCATCGTGATGGAGCTGGTCTCGGCGCCGACCCTGGAGGACCTGGTCCGCTCCGGCGGGCCGCTGGCCCCGGAGCGGGCCGCCCGACTCGGGCTCGGGCTGCTGGACACGCTGGAGGCCGCCCATCGGGCCGGCATCGTCCACCGCGACCTCAAGCCGAAGAACGTGATGGTCCGCCAGGACGGCACCACCAAGCTGGCCGACTTCGGCATCGCCTCGATCCAGGGCGACCCCCGGCTGACCGCGACCGGGCTGGTGGTCGGCTCGCCCGCCTACATGGCGCCGGAGCAGGTCGAGGCGGAAGCGGTCAGCCCGGCCACCGACCTGTGGGCACTGGGCGCCACCCTGTGGTTCGCGGTGGAGGGCGAACCGCCGTTCGGCGGCGGCGAGTTCCAGACCATGAGCGCGATCGTCAGCGGCGAGCCGCGCCGATCCCACCGCCTCGGCCCCATGGCCCCGGTCCTCGCCCGCCTGCTGGTCAAGGATCCCGCCGGTCGCTCGACCCCGGCCCAGCTGCGTCCCCTGCTGCGCCAGGTGGCCGCCGGCCGGGGCCGACCGGCCGGCCAGGGGCAGCGGGGCTCGGCCGACACCGGCGGCGCCGTTCCCGCTGGGACCGGCACGGCCACGGCGGGTGCGGATGACCGTGGCACGGTCGCCTCGGGCGACACCCCACCGGTGCCGAGCCGGGTCCGGCGGCGCCAGGGCGACGCCGGCGGCACGGTCCCGCGGGCGCCGGCAGGCAGGCGGAGGGCCCGGCGGCTGCCCCCGGTCCCGCCGGTGCCCATGCCGGGGGAGCCGGTCTTCTCCGGCGCCCGCCGGCGCCGTCCCCGGACGCCGGTCGTGCTCGCCGCCGTGGCCGTCGTGCTCGCCGGCATGGCGGTCTGGCAGGGCGTCACCCGCGACGACGCCAGGGAGCGGCGCCAGCCGACCGCCGAGACCAGGCGGCCGGCGGTGCCCGCCAGCTGGCGCAGCTTCCTGGACCCGGACGGGACCTACCGGCTGTCGTTCCCGCCGACCTGGACGCCGACCGACCGGGGGGCCTTCGTCGATTTCACCGAGCCGGGCGGGGACCGCTTCTTCCGGGTCCAGCCGACCACCGACGGCATGGCCCCGCTGACCGCCCAGCGCAGCCTCGAGCGCTCGTTCGTGTCCAGGCATCCCGACGACGGCTACCGCCAGCTGCGCCTGGGCCCGACCACCTTCAAGAGCCTGCCGGCGGCCGAATGGGAGTTCACCTTCCTCGACGAGGGCCGGCCGACCCGCGGCTACGACCTCACCTTCAACGCCGCCGGCCACCGCCACGCCATCCTGTTCCAGGCCCCGGCCGACCGCTGGACCGCCTCCCGGGACGAGCTCCAAGCCTTCCTGGTCGGCTTCCGCCCCCACGCCGCCTGAACCTTGTCAGCCGACCGCAGGGGCCCCATGCTGCCCGCGAGTCTCGGTGACCACCACGTCCTCGGCCTCGTGAGGGCCGCCGGTGACCATGGCCAGCTGGCCCACCAAGCGGGTGTAGATCGCCGCCGGGCCCGGTTCGTTACGGTCGGCACCGCCAGCGGGTAGGCTGAAAACCACCCTGCGGGAGGTGCGGCGATGGGCGACGGCGACCAGCGATTCACCGAGTCGGGCATCCCGATCGAGGTGCTGTACGGAGCCGAGGACCTTGCCGGCTTCGACCCGGGGGCAGCGCTCGGCGAACCGGGGCGCGACCCGTTCACCCGCGGCATCTACCCCACCATGTACCGGGGCCGGGTCTGGACGATGCGCCAGTACGCCGGGTTCGGGTCGGCCGCCGAGACCAACGCCCGCTTCCGCTACCTGCTCGACCACGGGCAGACCGGCCTCAGCGTCGCGTTCGACCTGCCGACCCAGATGGGCTACGACTCCGACCACCAGATGGCCGCCGGCGAGGTCGGCAAGGTCGGGGTGGCGATCGACTCCCTGGCCGACATGCGCCGGCTGTTCGAGGGCATCCCGCTGGACCGGGTGTCGACCTCGATGACCATCAACGCCCCGGCGGCCGTGCTGCTGTTGCTCTACCAGCTGGTCGGCGAGGAGCAGGGGGTCGACCCGGCGGCCCTCACCGGCACGGTCCAGAACGACGTGCTCAAGGAGTACATCGCCCGCGGCACCTATATCTACCCGCCGGCTCCGTCGCTGCGGATCACCACCGACCTGTTCGCCTACTGCGCCAACCACCTGCCCCGGTTCAACACCATCTCGATCTCCGGCTACCACATGGCCGAGGCTGGCGCGACCGCCGTCCAGGAGATCGCGTTCACCCTTTCCAACGCCATCGCCTACGTGCAGGCGGCCGTTGACGCCGGGCTCGCGGTCGACGCGTTCGGGCCTCGGCTGGCGTTCTTCTTCGTGGCCCGGACGGCCTTGTTCGAGGAGGCGGCCAAGTTCCGGGCGGCCCGCCGCATGTGGGCCGACATCATGGCCACCCGGTTCGGCGCCGAGCACCCCCGTTCGCGAATGCTGCGCTTCCACACCCAGACGGCCGGCGTCCAGCTGACCGCCCAGCAGCCGCTCAACAACGTGGTCCGCGTGGCCGTGCAGGGCCTGGCGGCGGTCCTCGGCGGCACGCAGTCGCTGCACACCAACGCCTACGACGAGGCCCTTGCCCTGCCGAGCGAGGCCGCGGCCAGGCTGGCCCTGCGCACCCAGCAGGTGCTGGCCAACGAGACCGGGGTCACCGACACCGTCGACCCGCTGGCCGGGTCCTATTTCGTGGAGCGCCTCACCGACGACGTCGAGGCCAGGGCCAGGCAACTGATGGGCAGGGTGGAGGAGCTGGGCGGCGCCGTCGAGGCCATCGAGCGCGGCTTCCAGAAGGAGGAGATCGAACGGTCGGCCTACGACCAGCTCCGCGCGGTCGAGCGCGGCCAGCGGGTGGTGGTCGGGGTCAACCGGTACGCCGGCGGCGAGGAGGAGCCGGTCAGCCTGATGCAGCTCGACCCGGCGATCGCCGAGGCCCAGGCCAAAGCACTGGCCGACATCCGGGCCGGCCGTGACCAGGAGGCGGTCAGGGCCGCCCTCGGCGACCTGCACGACGCCGCCAGGGGCCGCGACAACCTGCTCGTCCCCATGCGGGAGGCGCTACGCCAGCTGGCCACCGTCGGCGAGGTCTGCGACGCCCTCCGCGACGTCTTCGGCACCTACCGCCCCCCGGACGCCTTCTGACAGCTCGGTCCCCCGGTAAACACCGGTGCTGGCAGGCTCCGCCCTCTGCGCAACGTCTGGGCTGGGCAAGCTCCGCCCTCTGCGAACGGTCTGGGGTTGGGCGAGCCGCCGTCTGCGAACGGTCTGGGGTTGGGCAAGCTCCGTCGTCTGCGAACGGTCTGGGGCTGGGCAAGCTCCGTCGTTCTGCGGAGGTTGATCCGTATGCCGACCGGGTTACCCGCTCTCGTCATGGTTTCCCGAACGGAGAGGAGCCGCGCCATGCCCGACGCGCTCGAGTTCATCCTGTACCTGGCCGCCTTCTTCTGCTTCCTGCTGGCCGCCTTCAGCGTCCGAGCCGCCTGGGCCGGCCGGGTCAACCTGATCGGGCTCGGCCTGGCCTGCTGGGTCTTCATCCCGTTGGTGGCGGCCCTCAGACGAGTGAGCTGATCCGCCGGCCGCCCAGGTCGAGCGGTCCGGCGCTGCGGC
>DASYSE010000064.1:0-19540 GCA_036003705.1 Actinomycetes bacterium
CCTGAAGGAGAAGCTCGCCGGCGACGACACCGTCGCCATCACCTCGGCCACCGAGGCGCTGCAGCAGGCGAGCTACAAGCTGGCCGAGGCGGTCTACGCCCAGGCCCAGCCCGGCCCCGGCCAGGCCCAGGCCGGGACGACCACCACCGCCGACCAGGGCACCACCCAGGGCGACGGCGACGTGGTCGACGCCGAGATCATCGACGAGGGCGACCAGGATCAGCAGAAGGGGGCATGAACCCCCGGGAACCAGGAGGAGGTAGGACCGTCATGAGCGTCTCGCGGTGGGATCCCTTCCAGGACCTGCTGGCGATCCAGGACGAGGTGAACCAGCTCTTCGGCCGGGCAACGGGCGGCCAGAGCGTCCAGGGTCGCAGCCAGGGCCAGACCGGCCAGCGGGTGTGGGCTCCGGCGCTCGACATCTCCGAGCGCAAGGACGCCTACGTGGTCACCGTCGAGGTGCCGGGCGTCAGCCCCGACGACCTCGACATCACCCTCGAGGACGGGCTGCTCACCATCCAGGGTGAGCGTCAGCTCACCCAGGAGTCGTCCGAGCAGCAGTTCCACCGGGTCGAGCGTCGATACGGCAGCTTCCGCCGCTCGATCACCCTGCCCGCCCAGGTCAAGGCCGAGCAGATCGAGGCCTCGTTCGAGAACGGGGTGCTCGAGGTGGTCGTGCCCAAGGCCGAGGAGGCCAAGCCGAAGAAGATCACCGTTCGGGCCGGCGGCCGCCAGCGGATCGAGGGGACATCCAACCCGGCGGACACCGCCTGATCGGGAACCAGCCACCGGGGAGGGGAGGCGGCCCACCGCCTCCCCTCTCGGCCAGAGGGGACAACGTGCAGACAACAGATGCTCAGCAGGGAGGCGAGCGCGACGAAGGCGAGGCCGCCGAGGCGCGCGAGGCCAAGGCCGCCGAACCCGGCTCCGGCGGCCTGCCTGACGCCACCGACGACGCGGACGCCAAGGAGACCGCGACCGCCCAGCAGGCAGGCGAGCCTGAGGCCGACTCCGTGGGACACCCCGCGACCGCCCAGCAGGCAGGCGAGCCTGAGGCCGACACTGCCGGAGACGTCGAGGCCGTCGAGGCGGAGGACGAGGCCGCCGAGGACCAGGACCAGATCGTGGCCGAGCGGGCCGACGAGGCGGCCGACGCCGTCGCCGAGGCCGTTGAGGACGCCCCGGCGCCCAACGCCGTCGCCGAGGCCGCCCCGGCGCCCGCGGACGGGGCCGTGATCGCCGCCGACCTCGACGCGGCCAGGGCCGAGGCCGAGAGCTACCTGGACGACCTGCGCCGGCTCCAGGCCGACTTCGACAACTACCGCAAGCGCACCCTGCGCGAGCAGACGGCAAGGGCCGCCTCCGCCTCCCGGGCGCTGGTGGCAAGGCTCCTGCCGGTGCTCGACGACTTCGAGCTGGCCGTGTCCGCGGCCGAGCAGTCGCGCGACTTCGACCGCATGCTCAAGGGTGTGGAGATGGTCTTCGGCGAGCTCCGCGAGGTCCTCCAGGGCGAGGGCCTGGTCAAGATCGAGGCCGAGGGCAAGCCCTTCGACCCCGAGCGCCACGAGGCGGTGGTCGCCGTCGAGCAGGAGGACGCCGAGCCGGGCACGGTCGTCGACATCGTGCGCGCCGGCTACGAGCTGCGGGGCAAGGTTCTCCGCCCCGCCATGGTGAAGGTCGCGAAGTAGCGGATGAACAACCCGGAGTACCTGGAGAAGGACTTCTACGCCGTCCTCGGCGTGTCCAAGGACGCGTCGGCGGCCGACATCAAGAAGGCCTACCGGAAGCTCGCCCAGAAGCACCATCCGGACGCCAACCCGGGCGACACCTCCGCGGAAGAGCGCTTCAAGGAGGTCGGCCGCGCCTACGCGGTGCTCTCCGACCCCAAGAAGCGGGCCGAGTACGACGAGGCCCGCCGGCTGCTGGCCTCGGGCGCGTTCGGCGGCGGCTTCGGCGGGTTCCCGAGCGGCGGGGGCTTCGGCGGCGGCAACCGGGTCAGGGTCGAGGACCTCGGCGGCCTGGGCGACCTGTTCGGCAACCTGTTCGGCGGCGGCCGGCAGTCCCAGACGGCCGCCAGGCGCGGCCGCGACGTCGAGAGCGAGGTCACCCTCGGGTTCGAGGAGGCCGTGCACGGTGCCACCATCCCGCTGCAGCTCCGCGGACCCGCCCCCTGCCACACCTGCCACGGCTCCGGCGCCAAGCCCGGCACGCTGCCCCGGCCCTGCCCGACCTGCAACGGCCGGGGTACGGTCACCCGCGACCAGGGCCTGTTCGGCCTCTCCAGCCCCTGCCCGACCTGCCAGGGCCGCGGCTCGGTGATCGAGGACCCCTGCCCGACCTGCAATGGCCGGGGGAGCGAGATCCGCATGCGGGAACTTCGCGTCCGGATCCCATCGGGTGTCAGCGACGGCGCCACCGTCCGGCTGAAGGGCCAGGGCGAGCCGGGCCAGGCCGGCGCCCCCGCCGGCGACCTGATCGTGAAGGTCCGGGTCACCCCGCACGCCCTGTTCGGGCGCAGCGGGCAGGACCTCACCATCACCGTTCCCGTGACCTTCGCCGAGGCCGCCCTCGGGACCGAGCTCAAGGTGCCGACGCTGGAAGGCCCGGTGACCCTCAAGGTGCCGGCAGGCACCCAGAACGGCCGGACCTTCCGGGTCAGGGGCAGGGGCGTGCACGGCACCGGCCGCAGGGGCACCGGCGACCTGCTGGTCAGCCTCCAGGTGGCCGTGCCCGAGAAGCTCTCGCGCAAGGAACGCGACCTGCTGCGCGAGTTCGCGTCGCTGTCGGACAGCACGCCGAGGAACCACCTCGGCATCGAGTGATCGAGGGGGAGAGGGGATGGCGGACCAACGGGACCGCGCGGTGTTCGTGATCTCGGTCGCGGCCGAGCTGGCCGGGGTCCATCCCCAGACCCTCCGGATCTACGAGCGGGAGGGACTGGTCCGGCCCAAGCGGACCACCTCCAACGCCCGCCGCTACTCCGAGCGGGACATCCAGCGGCTGCTGGAGATCAAGCGGCTGACCGGCGACGGCATGAACTTGGAGGGAGTGCGGCGGGTCATCGAGCTGACCCAGCAGGTCGAGCGCCTCCAGGCCAGGGTGGCCGCTGTCGAGGCCGAGCTGCGGGCCCAGGCCCGCCGCCACCGCCAGGAGCTGGAGGCGGTCCGCCGGTCGGCCCGCCGCGACCTGGTCCCATACTCCTCCGCCATCGTCCGCTACGAGCATCCACCGCGATACGGGCAGGTCTGAACCGCCATGGACGTGAACAGCTTCACCCACCGGGCCGCCGAGGCGCTGGCCAACGCCCAGCGCGAGGCGCGGTCCAACGACCACCAGCGCATCGAGCCCGAGCACCTGCTGCTGGCACTGCTCGGCGACCCCGACGGCGTGGTGTTCCCGGTCGTGCGCCGGGCCGGCGCCGACCCCGGGCTGCTCAAGGTCAGGGCCAGCGAGGCGCTGGACCGCATCCCCAAGGTCTACGGCCCCGACCAGGAGACGGTGGCATCGCCCCAGCTGGGGCGGCTGATCGAGCGCGCCCGCAAGGAGGCGGGCGCCATGGGCGACCAGTATGTCTCCACCGAGCACCTGCTGCTCGCCCTGACCGAGGGGTCGGGACCGGCGGCCAGGCTGCTGACCGGCGCCGGTGTGACCCGCGAGGCCATCCTGGCCGCCCTGGCCGAGGTGCGAGGCGGCAAGAGGGTCACCGACCAGGACCCGGAGGCCAAGTACCAGGCGCTGGAGCGCTTCGGCCGCGACCTCACCGAGCTGGCCCAAGCCGGCCGGCTCGACCCGGTGATCGGCCGCGACGACGAGGTCCGCCGGGTCGTTCAGGTCCTGTCCCGCCGGACCAAGAACAACCCGGTGCTGATCGGCGAGCCCGGCGTCGGCAAGACCGCCATCGTCGAGGGCCTGGCCGGCCGGATCGTCGCCGGCGACGTGCCCGAGTCGCTCAAGGACAAGCGGATCGTCGCCCTCGACCTCGGCGCCATGGTGGCCGGGTCGAAGTACCGGGGCGAGTTCGAGGAGCGGCTCAAGGCCGTGCTCGACGACATCCGCGGCTCCGACGGCCAGATCATCACCTTCATCGACGAGCTCCACACGGTGGTGGGGGCCGGGGCGGCCGAGGGGGCCATGGACGCCGGCAACATGCTCAAGCCGATGCTGGCCCGGGGCGAGCTGCGCATGGTCGGGGCCACCACCCTGGACGAGTACCGCAAGCACATCGAGAAGGATGCCGCGCTGGAGCGCCGCTTCCAGCCGGTGCTGGTCGGCGAGCCGAGCGTGCAGGACACCATCGCCATCCTCCGCGGCCTCAAGGAGCGCTACGAGGTCCATCACGGCGTCCGCATCAAGGACTCGGCCCTGGTCGCGGCGGCCGTGCTCTCCGACCGGTACGTGACCGGCCGGTTCCTGCCCGACAAGGCCATCGACCTGGTCGACGAGGCCGCCTCGCGGCTCCGGATCGAGATCGACTCGATGCCGACCGAGGTCGACGTGCTCGAGCGCCGGGCCCGCCAGCTGGAGATCGAGCGAGCCGCGCTCAAGAAGGAGACGGACCAGGTCTCGCTGGAGCGGCTGGCCAAGCTCGAGGAGGAGCTGGCCTCGCTGCGCGAGACGCTCACCGGGATGAAGTCCCACTGGGAGGCGGAGAAGGAGGCCATCGCGGCCATCCGCGAGACCAAGGTCCGCATCGAGGAGGTCAGGGGCGAGGCCGAGCGCGCCACCCGCGACGGGACGCTCGACCGGGCTGCCGAGCTGCGCTACGGCGTCCTGCCTGGCCTGGAGCGTGACCTGGCCTCGGCCAACCGGCGCCTCGAGGAGCTGCAGTCCGACCGCAAGATGCTCAAAGAGGAGGTCGACGAGGAGGACGTGGCCAAGGTCGTCTCCGCCTGGACGGGGATCCCGGTGACCCGGCTGGTCCAGGGCGAGATGGCCAGGCTGCTGCGGCTCGAGGACGAGCTGCATCAGCGGGTGGTCGGCCAGGACGACGCCGTCCAGGCGGTCGCCGACGCGATCCGGCGCTCCCGGGCCGGCCTGTCCGAGCCTGGCCGGCCGATCGGCAGCTTCCTGTTCCTCGGGCCCACCGGGGTCGGCAAGACCGAGCTGGCCCGAGCCCTGGCCGCGCTGCTGTTCGACGACGAGCGGGCGATGGTCCGCATCGACATGAGCGAGTACGGCGAGAAGCACTCGGTGGCCAGGCTGGTCGGGGCGCCCCCCGGCTACGTCGGCTACGACGAGGGCGGCCAGCTGACCGAGGCGGTACGGCGCCGGCCCTACGCGGTGGTGCTGCTGGACGAGGTCGAGAAGGCCCACCCGGACGTGTTCAACGTCCTGCTCCAGGTGATGGACGACGGGCGCCTGACCGACGGCCAGGGCCGCACGGTCGACTTCGCCAACGTGGTCCTGATCATGACCTCCAACCTCGGGTCGGCACTGCTCACCGACATGCTCGAGCCGGAGGAGGTCAGCCGCGAGCGGGTCATGGCCGTGGTCAGGGAGGCGTTCAAGCCCGAGTTCCTGAACCGGCTCGACGAGATCCTGGTCTTCCACCGCCTCGACCGCGAGGACCTGGCCCGGATCGTCGAGCTCCAGGTGGCCAGGCTGGCGGCCCGGCTGGCCGACCGGCGGCTCACCCTCGAGCTGACCCCGGCGGCCAGGGCGTGGCTGGCCGACCGCGGCTACGACCCCGCCTACGGGGCCCGGCCGCTGCGCCGCCTGGTCGCCAAGGCGATCGGGGACGAGCTGGCCAGGCGCCTGCTCGGCGGGGAGCTGTCGGAAGGTGACGCGGTGCTGGTCGACGCCGACGGCGACCGGCTGAGCTTCACCCGCCGGCAGCGGGCCACCGTCTCCTGACCGTTCCCGGCGTGGTTCGTCCGGTCTAGACTGCCAGCATGCGCCGTCCGCCGCCCGGCTACCGCCGCGGAGCCCGACCGCTCTACCCGGGCGTCTTCAAGATGCTGATCTACGGGTTCGTCCTCTGGGGCCTTGCCCTGCTCGGTATCGGGTTGCCGTTCGAGCCGCCGCGGTGGCTGTTCCTGGTCCTCGAGGTGATCGTCATCTGGTTCGCCTGGAAGGGGATCAAGGCGGCCAGGCGCTCGCCCCAGAACCACCTGCGCCTGTTCAACGCCCAGGAGAACTGGGTCAACGCCTTCACCCTCCAGGCATTGATCCTCTTCCTGTGGTAGCGAAGTCGCTGGCGAGGAGCCGAGCCGGGCCGTCCCCGGCTCATTCGGGGGGGAGCCCGCCGCCCCCCGAGCCGGGCCGCCCGTGCCGGGCGCGGTGGCGAGCCCGATGCGCCAGCAGCATGCCGGCCGGGAGGCTGGCGACCAGGCGCGGGGTGATCCTGGCCTGGCCGAGGCCGAGCTCGACCAGGGTGTCGAACAGGGCTGGGGATCCGGCGGCGGCGCCGAGGCCGGCCTCGGCCAGGGCCGGCGAGCGGATCGCTCTGGCCAGCACGGCCGCGTGGCGCAGGTGGCGGCCGAGGGCGTCGGCGAGCAGCCGCCGGTAGGCGGCGACCGGGTCCCGCGGGGCGGTGAGGGCGGCGCGGGCGGCCAGCCGGCCGGAGGCGAGCGCGTAGTAGATGCCCTCGCCGGACAGGGGATTGACCAGCGAGGCGGCGTCGCCGGCGAGCAACACCCGGCCCCGGCCCCCAGGCGGCCGGAACGACGAGAACGGCAGATGGTGGGCGCGCAGGCTGGCCGGGTCGGGATCGGCCTGGGGGAGCAGGGCGTGCAGGCGCCGGCGCAGCTCGGCCCCGTCGCCGTGGAAGCGGCTGCGGAGCAGCCCGTAGCCGACGTTGGCCACCCCGGTGCCGGTCGGGAACGACCAGACGTAGGCCGGCCAGCCCTCGGCCACCCAGGCGATCAGCTGCTCGGGACGCCCCGCGGGGGCAGGCGCGTACCCGCGGACGGCGATGGCCAGGGCCCGGTCGGGGTTGGGCGGAGCGCCGAGCAGCCGGCGCACGGTCGAGTTGGCCCCGTCGGCCCCGACCACCACCCGGGCGGCCAGCTCGCCGTCGACCACCACCAGGCCGTCGCGCTGCTCCAGGCCGCGAACCCTCGCCCGCCGGAAGCCGGCTCCGGCGGCCAGCGCCGCCTCGACCAGGCGGGCGTCGAGCACCGCCCTTGGCACCACGTAGTTCGGCCGGGCGGGATCGCCGGCCACCTCCAGCCCCCGCGGGGAGCGCAGCCGCAACCCGCGGATCGGCGGGTACCCCGCCAGCACCCCCCCGGCCCCCACGGCGGCCAGCTCGTCGACGGCGTGCGGGCCGAGGCCATCGCCGCAGGCCTTGTCCCGCGGGAAGGCCGCCTTGTCGACCAGCAGCACCGAGGCGTCCGGTCGCAGCCGCCTGGCCTCCAGCGCCGCCGCCGCCCCGGCCGGCCCGGAGCCGATGACCACCAGGTCCCAGATCGAGGGCACAGGCGCTCCTGAGTGGCGGTGGGGAACCGGATCTCCCCCCACATGGATCCGGAGACTGCAGTGGCTCGAGCCGCTCGGCAGGTCCTAGGAGGCGTCGGCCACGGTCACTCTGGTCGCCGGCTGGCCGCAGCGGCAGTCCCAGAGCTCGGGGACCTCGGCGTCGGCCGCGAACGGCACCGACATCACGTGCTCCCTGGTGCACAGGTAGGTGACGACCTGGCGGGGCGCATAGGCGCTCGAAGGCGCCTGTAGCCGATCGAACTCCGCCGGGAGGCGGTGCCGGCCGTCGTCCATGCCACTCCCTCCTCGCTCTGCTGGACCCAGTATTGCGCCGCTGTCAATTGCCGGGTGCCTCCTCCAGCGCGGCGGCGATCCCCCCTCGGGCGCGCATGGTAACCGCAACGGGTAGGATCGGGACCATGCGTCACCGCTTCGCCGTGGCGCCCGATCGGTGAGGCTCTCCGCCAGGACCGGGGCGTCGCAGTCCCCAGGGCCGTCGCCGCTGCTCTCCGGCCGGGCGGTGGCGGTCTGGTTGGCCCTCGCGGTGGTGGCCATCTCGACCTCGCCGATCCTGGTCAGGGTGGCCGCCCTGCCCGCCCTGTCGCTGGCGTTCTGGCGCTGCCTGGCCGCGGCGGCGGTGCTGGCCCCGTTCGCCCTTCGCGGCCAGGCCCTGCGTCGCCTGGAGCGGGGGGACGTCGTGCGGCTGGTCGCGGCGGGGGTGTTCCTGGCCGTGCACCTGGGGTTGTGGAACGCCTCCCTGGCCCTGACGACGGTGGCCGCCTCGACCACGCTGGTCAGCTGCGCGCCGCTGTTCGTCGGCCTCGGCTCCCGGTTCCTCGGGGAGGCGCCCGGTCGCCGGGCCTGGCTGGGGATCGTCCTGGCGACCGCCGGCGCGGTCGTCATCGGCCTCGGCGACGCCACCGGCCCGGTCGGGGCGGTCCGGGAGGGTGGCTCCGGCCCCACGGGTGGATGGGCGCCGCTCCTGGGGGATGCGCTCGCGTTCGCCGGCGCGGCCGCGGTGGCCCCCTACCTGCTGCTGGGGCGGGTGGTCAGGCGTCGGCTGCCGGTGACCACCTACGGCGCGTCGGTGTACGGGGTGGCCGCGGTCCTCCTGCTCCCGGCCTGCCTGCTCAGCGGCTCCAGCCTCGGCGGCTACCCGGCCGCGTCCTGGCTGGCTGTCGCCGGGGTGGTGGTCGGGCCGCAGCTCCTGGGGCACACGGTGTTCAACGGCCTGCTGGCCACGGTGCGCGCCTCGGTGGTGGCCGTTGCCATCCTCATCGAGCCGGTCGGCGCCACCGTCCTGGCCTGGCTGCTGTTGGACGAGCTGCCCGGGCCCGGATTCTGGCTGGGGGCCCCGCTGGTGCTGGCCGGGGTGTGGCTGGCAACGACCGGCTCGCGGCGGATGTAGGCTTGACCGCCCGGACCAAGCCAGCAAGAAAGCGAGCCGCGACCATGCCGGGAACCATCCTCGTCGGCAGCCAGTGGGGTGACGAGGGCAAGGGCAAGGCCACCGACCTGCTGGCCGACAAGATGGACGTGGTCGTCCGCTACCAGGGCGGCAACAACGCCGGGCACACGGTGATGGTCGCGGGGCGGACCTTCAAGCTCCACCTGGTCCCCAGCGGCATCCTGTACCCGCATGTCACCCCCGTGATCGGCAACGGCATGGTGATCGACCCGGGGTTCCTGCTGGCCGAGCTGGCCGCCCTCGACGCCCAGGGCATCGCCACCGGCAAGCTGCTCATCTCGGCCAACGCGCACCTGATCATGCCCTGGCACAAGGAGCTGGACAAGCTCACCGAGCGCTGGCTCGGCCGCCAGCGGATCGGCACCACCGGCCGGGGCATCGGGCCGACCTACGGCGACAAGGTCGGGCGGCTCGGCATCCGGGTCCAGGACCTGCTCGACCCGGGGATCCTGGCCAAGAAGGTCGAGGCCGTGCTGCGGGAGCGCAACCCGCTGCTGGCCAAGGTCTACAACCGGCTGCCGCTGGACGCCGAGGCGATCGTCGAGGAGTACGCCACCTACGCCGAGGCGCTGCGGCCCCGCATCGCCGACACCTCGCTGTTCGTCTGGAACGCGCTCCGCGAGGGCAAGCAGGTGCTGTTCGAGGGCGCCCAGGCGACCCTGCTCGACGTCGACCACGGCACCTACCCGTTCGTGACCTCGTCCTCGCCGAGCGTGGGCGGCGCCCTGGCCGGGACCGGCGTCGGCCCCGGCTGGATCGAACGGGTCATCGGCATCGCCAAGGCCTACGTGACCCGGGTCGGGGCTGGCCCGTTCCCGACCGAGGCCGACGACCCGGAGGCCGAGGCGCTGCGGGCGGCCGGCGACGAGTTCGGCACCACCACCGGCCGGGCCCGCCGTTGCGGCTGGCTGGACACGGTCGGCCTGCGCTACTCGGCCAGGGTCAACGGCCTCACCGAGCTGTTCGTGACCAAGCTGGACGTGCTCTCGCGCCTGGAACGGATCCCGGTGGCCACCGCGTACCGGGTCGACGGCGAGGTGACCGAGGACTGGCCGATGACCCAGACCGAGGTCCATCATGCCGAGCCGGTCTACGAGCTGTTCGAGGGCTGGCGGGAGGACATCACCGGCGCGACCCGGCTCGAGGACCTGCCCCGGGCGGCCAGGGTGTACGTCGACGCGATCGAGAAGCTGGGCGGGGTGCCGGTGACCGCCGTCGGCGTCGGTCCCGGCCGCGAGCAGACGGTGGCCCAGCCGGCAACGGCCCGGCCGGCAGGGGCGACGGCCGCTCGGCCGCCACCCGCCCCGGCGACGATCTCACGGGAGGCATGACGATGCGGATCGCGGTCGTCGGGAGCGGCGGGCGCGAGCACGCGCTGCTGGTGACGCTGGCCCAGAGCCCGGACGTCGAGCGCCTGTTCGCCGTCCCCGGCAACGCCGGGACGGCCGAGGTGGCCGAGAACGTGCAGGGGCTTGGCGCCACCGACGCGGCCGCGCTGGCCGGCTTCGCCGAGCGGAGGAAGATCGACCTCACCATCATCGGGCCCGAGCTGCCCCTGGTCGCCGGGGTCGCCGACGAGTTCCTGGACCGCGGCCTTCCGGTGTTCGGTCCCACAGCGGCCGCCGCCCGCATCGAGGGCTCCAAGGCGTTCGCCAAGGAGGTGATGGCCGCGGCCGGCGTGCCCGCCGCCCACTCCGAGACGTTCACCGACCCCGCCGCGGCGGTGGCGGCGCTCGACGGCTTCGGCCCGCCCTGGGTGGTCAAGGCCGACGGGCTGGCCGCCGGCAAGGGCGTCACGGTCACCGACGACCACGCGGCCGCCCGGGCGGCGATCGAGGCGGCGCTGGTGGGCCGGGTCCACGGCGAGGCCGGCACCCGGATCCTGCTGGAGGAGTACCTGGAAGGACCGGAGGCCAGCGTGTTCGCGGTCACCGACGGCCGCACGGTGCTGCCGCTGGCCCCGGCCCGCGACCACAAGCGGATCGGCGACGGCGACACCGGGCCCAACACCGGCGGCATGGGCGCCTACTCGCCCCTGCCCGACGTCGACGACGAGCTGGTCGATGAGGTGCGCCGGACCGTGCTGGAGCCGACCGTCGCCGAGCTGGCCCGCCGGGGCGCCCGCTACCAGGGGCTGCTGTACGCCGGGCTGACCCTGACCGCCGCCGGGCCCAAGGTGCTGGAGTTCAACTGCCGCTTCGGCGACCCGGAGACCCAGGCCATCCTGCCCCGGATCACCACCGACCTGGCCGACCTGGCCTGGGGGACGGCCGAGGGCACCCTGGCCGGCTGCAAGGTCTCCTGGGACCCAAGGGCCTGCGTCACCGTCGTCCTGGCCGCCGGCGGCTACCCGGGTTCCTACCGCACCGGTCTGGAGGTGGAGGGCCTGCAGGCGGCCGCGGCCGAGCCAGGCGTCCACCTGTTCCACGCCGGGACCGCGCTCGACCCGGCCGGGCGGGTCCGCACCACCGGTGGGCGGGTCCTCGGCGTGACCGCCCTCGGCGACGACCTGGCCGACGCCAGGGCCCGCGCCTACCAGGCCGCCGAGCTGATCAATTTCGACGGCGTGCAGTACCGGCACGACATCGCCGCCGTGCTACGGTAGACGCATCTTCGTCACGATTGCGCAAGATGAGGGATACACCACCCGCCGAGAGGGCAATGATCCTGCCCTACTGCCGGGTGCCCATCGTGATCCGCGAGGCCGACGCCAGCGCCCCCGAGGTGGCCAGGCGGGTCGCCGAGCTCATCGCCACCAAGCGGCCAGGCGCCCTGGCCGAGCACGTCGGCAGCTCGGCCGTTCCCGGCCTGGCCGGCAAGGGCACCGTCGACCTGCTCCTGCCGACGCCGCCGGAGGAGATTGCGGCGGTCACCGACGACCTGCTCGACCTGGGCTTCCAGCGCCAGGCGGTGGCGACGGCGTTCCCGCCGACCCGGCCGATGCTCCAAGGGATCATCCGCCATGGCGACACCTCGTTCCGGATCCACGTCCACGTGGTGCCGGCGTCCAGCCCCGAGGTGGCGGCGTTGCGCGGCTTCCGCGACGCCCTGCTCGCCGACCCGGCCCTGCGCGACGAGTACGCGCGGCTCAAGCGGGCCATCGTCGCCTCCGGGACGGTCGACTCGGTGGCCTTCTCCAAGGCCAAGCACGGCTGGATCGTCGCCGCCCTCGAGCGCCTCGGCCTGGTCGAGGCGCTCGAGGAGGTCGAACACGGAGGGCTTCCCTAGATCCGGTCTAGAATGCCCCGACCAAGACCAGATCAAGGAGCCTCCATGCCGCCAAGGGTTGGGATCGTGCTCGGCTCGACCTCCGACGAGGAGAAGGCCAAGACGGCGGCGGTCATGCTGGAGAAGTTCGGCGTCGAGTACGAGCTGGAGGTGCTGAGCGCCCACCGCGACCCCCGCCGGGTCGCCGACTACGGGGCCAGCGCCGTCGGCCGGGGGCTCCAGGTGATCATCGCCGCCGCCGGCAGGGCGGCCGCCCTGCCGGGGGTGCTGGCCGCCCACACCACCCTTCCCGTGATCGGCCTGCCGATCTTCACCCCCCAGCTCGCCGGGCTGGACTCGCTCTACTCGATGGTGCAGATGCCGTCGGGCGTGCCCGTCGCCACCGTGGGGCTGGACGCGGCCGCCAACGCCGGCATCCTGGCCGTGCAGATCCTGGCCGTCGGGGACCCCCGGCTCCGGCTCCAGCTGCAGGAGTTCAAGGACCAGCTCGCCGAGGGCCTGCGGCTGTAGCGCCATGATCCCCAGGTACACGCTGCCCGAGATGGGCGCCATCTGGAGCGAGGCCACCCGGTTCCGGCTGTTCGTCGAGGTCGAGGTGGCGGTGGCCGGGGCGAGGGCGCGGCGCGGGCTGGTGCCGGCCGCCGACCTCGCCGCCATCCAGGAGGCTCCGATCCCCTCCCCGGAGCGGGTCCACCAGCTCGACGCCGAGCTGCACCACGACGTGGTCGCCTTCCTGACCGCCTACGGGGAGGGCGCCGGCCAGGCGGCCAGGCACGTCCACTACGGCATGACCTCCTCCGACCTGCTCGACACCACCCTGGCCCTGCAGCTGGTGCGGGCCTGCGACCTGCTGGCGCGTCGACTGGACCGGCTGGTCGCGGCCACCCGCGACCGGGCCCTGGAGCACCGCGACACCCTGTGCCTCGGGCGCACCCACGGGGTGGCGGCCGAGCCGACCACCTTCGGGCTGAAGCTGGCCGGTCACGCGTTCGCCTTCGACCGCGACCGCCAGCGCCTGGCCGCGGCCCGCCGCTCGGTGGCCGTCGGCACCATCTCGGGCGCGGTCGGCACCTACGCGAACCTGCCGGCGGCGATCGAGGCCGAGGTGCTGGACGAGCTCGGCCTCGCTCCCGAGCCGGCCCCGACCCAGGTGGTGGCACGCGACCGTCACGCCGAGCTGCTGGCCACCCTGGCCGTGGTCGGGGCCGACATCGAGCGGCTGGCGGTCGAGGTCCGCCACCTGCAGCGGACCGAGGTGCGGGAGGCCGAGGAGCCGTTCGCCGAGGGCCAGAAGGGCTCGTCGGCGATGCCCCACAAGCGCAACCCGATCGTCGCCGAGCGGCTCACCGGCTTCGCCCGGCTGCTGCGCGGCTACGCCGTCGCCGGCCTGGAGGACGTCGCCCTCTGGCACGAGCGGGACATCTCCCACTCGGCGGTCGAGCGGGTGGCGCTGCCGGACGCCTGCTGCCTGCTCGACTACGCCCTGGAACGGGCCCATTGGCTGGTCGCCGGCCTGCGTGTGTCGCCAGAGCGGATGCGGGCCAACCTGGAGGCGTCGGGGGGGCTCGCCGGGTCGTCGGCCGCCCTGCTCGCCCTGGTCGACGCCGGCTGGGCGAGGGAGGACGCCTACGCCGTGGTGCAACGGGCCGCCATGGCCGCCTGGGAGGGCAAGGGCGGCTTCCGGGACCTGCTGCTGGCCGAGCCGGGCGTCGCCGAGGCGCTGGCCGAACACCACCTGGACGCCGCCATCGACCCGGCCCGATTCGTCGCCGGGGCCGTCCCGGTGTTCGAGCGACTGGAGGCATTGCGGTGAGCGAGCTCGAGGCCCCCGAGGGGCTCCGGCCCCTTGGCTCCGGGAAGGTCCGCGACCTGTACGAGGTCGACGACCGGCACCTGCTGCTGGTGGCAAGCGATCGCATCTCCGCCTTCGACGTGGTCCTCGACGACCCGGTCCCGGGCAAGGGCGAGGTGCTGACCGCGCTGACCCTGTTCTGGCTCGACCTGCTCGGCGACCTGGTCCCCAACCACCTGGCCGGCTGGCAGGCCTCCCAGCTGCCGCCGTCGGCGCGGCACCTGGCCGGCCGGGCCATGCTGGTCCGCCGCCTGGAGATGCTGCCGTTCGAGTGCGTCGCCCGCGGCCATCTGGTCGGCTCGGGCTGGAAGGACTACCAGGCCACCGGAGCCGTCTGCGGCATCCCGCTGCCGCCCGGCCTGCGCCAGGCCGACCGGCTGCCGGCGCCGATCTTCACCCCGGCCACCAAGGCCCAGGCCGGCCACGACGTGAACGTCTCCGAGGCCCAGGTGGCCGAGGCCCTCGGCCCCGAGCTGGCCGCACGCCTGCGCGATCTCACCCTGGCCGTCTACCGCCGCGGCGCCGAGCATGCGGCCAGGCGCGGCATCCTGCTGGCCGACACCAAGCTGGAGTTCGGCCTCGATGGCGACCAGGTGGTGCTGGCCGACGAGGTCCTCACCCCCGACTCCTCCCGGTTCTGGCCGGCCGGCGGCTGGTCCCCGGGCCACTCGCCGCCCTCGTTCGACAAGCAGTACGTGCGTGACTGGCTCGAGGTCCAGGACTGGGATCAGCGCCCCCCCGCCCCGCCACTGCCACCCGACGTCATCGCCGGCACCGCCGCGCGCTACCGGGAAGCCTACGAGCGCCTCACCGGCCGGCTGCTCGACACCTGGCTGGCCGAGGCCCGCAGCTAGAGCAGCCGGTAGAACCGCAAGGCCGCGGCATCGACCGGGAGCGTCTCCGTCTGGCGGAACCCGGCAGCCTCCGCGTAGCGGGCGAGGGTGGCCGGGCGCATGACCGCCCCGGTCGCGGCCGTCTCCGGGTCGCCCATGGCGCCCGGCAGGCACGACACCACGCTCCAGCCGTAGGCAAGCCGCTCCTGCTCCGGCGCCGGGGCGGTGAGCTCGTCCTCCACCAGCTCGTCGGCGACGACCACCGACCCGCCCTCGGCCAGCATGGTGCGGGCCGCCCGCAGGGCCTCCACCGGCCGTGACATGTCGTGCAGGGCCTCGAAGATGGTCACCAGGTCGTAGCGGCCGGGCTGGTCCGGGTCGGCGGCGTCGACGACCGCGAACCGGACCCGGTCGGCCACCCCGGCCTCCTGGGCGTTCTCGGTGGCGACGGCGATCACGTCGGGATCCAGATCGAAACCGTCCACGGTGATGGTCGGGTACGCCGTGGCCATGGCGATGCTCGACCAGCCGGTCCCGCAGGCGACATCGGCGACCCGGGCCGGCGGTTCGGCCCGCAGCCGCCGGTCGACCTCCGGGATCGCCGGCAGCCACTCCTGGCCGAGCAGGTTGATGAACAGCGCCCGGTTGAACTCCGCCCGCCCCTCCGGCTCCCATGCCAGCGGCGGCGGGGCTCCGCCGGTCCGGAACGCCTCCACCAGCTGCGGGAGCGGCCGGCCGGCCCGGACCATATCGACACCCCGGTAGGCCTCGTACCGGACGTCGTCCGGGTCGGCCAGGACCGGGACGTGCCCGGGAGGGATCCGGTAGCGGCGGGCCAGCGGATCGGCGGTCGGGTCGTCGACCGCCAGCAGCCCGCTGGCCGCGTGGTGCTCCAGCCACTCCCGCACGTAGCGTTCGACGGTGCCGGTTGCCCCGGCCAGCTCCGAGGAGGTCGCCGGCCCGGCCCCGGCCAGCGCCCGGTACAGGCCGAGGCGCTCACCCAGGTAGACGGTGTAGAGCTCCAGGACGGCGAGGGTGTCCTCGAACAGCCGCCGGGCCAGCGCCTGTGCCGGGTCGGCTCCCGGGTCGCGGGGTTGGTCAGCGCTCGTCGGAACCCTCCTCCTCTTGGACGCTGTTGACGAACCGCTCGCGCAGCAGGCGCTTGGAGAACTTGCCGGTGGCGGTCATTGGGATCTCGTCGACGAACTCGACCCGCTCGGGCAGCCACCACTTGGGGAACTTGCCGGCGACCGAGGCGACCACCTCGGCCTCGCCCACCTCCGAGCCGGGCTTGCGGACCACGACGGCCATCGGGCGCTCGCCCCATTTCTCGTCGGGGATGGCGATGACCGCCGCCTGGGCGACCTCGGGGTGGCCCATCAGGGCGTTCTCCAGCTCGACGCTGGAGATCCACTCGCCGCCGGACTTGACCAGGTCCTTGGTCCGGTCCACCAGGTGCAGGTAGCCCTCGCCGTCGATGGTGGCGACGTCGCCAGTGTGGTACCAGCCGTCGACGAAGGCCTGGGCCGACCGCTCGTCGTCCAGGTACTCCGATGCGATCCAGGGGCCGCGGAGCTGCAGCTCGCCCATGGACTTGCCGTCGGCCCGGACCTGGCGGCCGTCGGCGTCCACCACCCGTTGCTCCAGCCCCGGCACCAGCAGCCCCTGCTTGGCCTTGTAGGAGTAGCGAGCCTCGACCGGCAGATCGCCCATGGTCGACTTGAGCCGCGAGAAATGCGTCACCGGGGTCGCCTCGGTCATGCCGTAGGCGTGGATGAACTCCACGCCGAAGCGTTCCTCGTAGGCGCGGATCATCGAGACCGGGGCGGCCGAGCCGCCGCAGATGATGCGCCGGAGCCGGCCGAGGTCGCCGCCCTGCCGGTCGAGCAGCTGCAGGATGCCGAGCCAGACCGTCGGCACGCCGGCGGAGACGGTCACTCCCTCCTCGCGGATCAGCCGCAGGTAGTCGGCCGGGGTCGGGGCGGGCCCGCCGTACACCTGGCCGGCCCCGTACCAGGTGGCCGCGAACGGCATCCCCCAGGCGTTGACGTGGAACATGGGCACGATCGGGAGCAGCACGTCCCGCTCGCAGATGGCGGCGGTGTCGACCAGGCCGACCATCAGCGAGTGCAGGAACAGCGCCCGGTGGGGGTAGGCGACGCCCTTGGGGTTACCGGTGGTCGCCGAGGTGTAGCAGATGCCGGCCGTCTGGTCCTCGTCCAGGGCCGGCCAGTCGCGCATCGGGGCCGAGCGCTCGACCAATTCCTCGTAGCCGTGCTCGGAGCCGAAGCCGAGCACCGGCCGTCCCGCTTCGGCGCCGTCCAGCACCAGCAGGTGCTCCACGGTGCCCAGGCTGGGCAGCACCGGGCCGATCGCCGGGGCCAGCTCGGCGTCGGTCACCAGCACCTTGTCGCGGGCGTGGTTGATGATGTAGGCGAGCTGGTCGCCGCCGAGTCGGATGTTCAGCGTGTGGTAGCTGGCGCCCATCATCGCCGCCGCGAAGTACACCTCCAGGTGGCGGTCGTGGTTCCAGCAGAAGGTGGCCACCCGGTCGCCCGGCCCGACCCCAAGCTCGCGCAGCCCGCCGGCCACCCTGGCCACCCGCTCGGCCCATTCGCCGTAGGTGGTGCGCTGCACGCCCCCCGGCCGCCTGGTCGCGAGCTGCTTGCCGGGGAACAGCGTCCGGGCCCGCTGGTAGATGCTCCGGACGGTGAGCGGGTAGTCCATCATCGCGCGGACCTCCTCTCTGGCGCCTGCCCAGATGCTACCGTCCCGCGCTAGAGCGCCAGTCGGGTATCCGGGTTCGAGGGAGTGCGTACCGCCGGTGGCGGCGCAGGCTGCACGGCGGTACGAATGGTCCGGCGCTGCCTGCGGTGCCGGATACATGACCGCCGCTCCAGGAGGAGATGCTGTGGAGCTGTACCTGATCCGGCACGGCGAGACCGAGTGGTCGCGGGCGCGGCGGCACACGGGCCGCACCGACCTGCCGCTCAGCCCGGTCGGCGAGGCGGAGGCCAGATCCCTCGGGGCCCACCTGCGCGGCCTCGAGGTCGACCGGGTCCTGTCCAGCCCGCTCACCCGGGCGCTGGCAACGGCGAAGCTGGCCGGCTTCGGCGACCTCCTCCAGATGAGCCCGGCCCTGCTCGAGTTCGACTACGGCGACTACGAAGGCCTGACCACCTCGGAGATCCGGGCTGGGAGGCCCGGATGGGATCTGTTCCGCGACGGCTGCCCCGGCGGCGAGTCGGTCGAGGCCGCCGCCGCGCGGGCCCGCTCACTGGTCGAGGAGCTGGCCGGTGGCTCCGGCCGGACCATGCTGTTCGGCCACGGCCACCAGCTCCGCATCCTGACCGCGTGCTATCTGGGCCTGCCGCCCGCCGCCGCTCGCCACCTGTTCCTGGGCACGGCCAGCCTCTCGGTCCTCGGCACCGAGCACCAGTGGCCAGCGATCCTGCTCTGGAACGAGCAGGAGGGCTCCGGCGCCCACATCGCCGAGGCCGGCACCACCGGCTGGCGGGGCGTCCCCGGATGAGCGGGATCCTCGACGCCCCGGCGCGGGCGGCGGCGGCCGCCGCCGCCCGCGCCCGGATCGAGCCGGGCATGACCATCGGCCTCGGCTCCGGCCGGGCGGTGTTCGCCCTGGTCGACCTGCTGGCCGCGACCTGGCGGGGGACCCCGCTCCGGGCGGTTGTCGCCTCGGCCAGGACCGAGGCCAGGGCCAGGGCGGCTGGCATCGAGCTGGTCGACCTCGACGGCGACCTCACCCTCGACCTGGCCATCGACGGCGCCGACGAGGTCGACCCCCGCCGCGCGCTCCTCAAGGGCGGCGGCGGCGCCATGCTGCGCGAGAAGCTGGTGCTCGCCGCCGCCCGCCGGGTCGTGATCGTGGTCGAGGCGCCCAAGCTGGTCGACCGTCTCGGCGCCACCCACACCCTCCCCGTCGAGGTGGTCCGGTTCGCCTGGCCCACCACCCGCCGGCGCCTGCTCGACCTGGTCGGATCGGCCACCCTTCGCCAGACCGACGCCGGTATTCCCGTGGTCACCGACGAGGGCCATCACATCCTCGACTGCGTCCTTCCCGAGGGGAACCCTGAGGTCCTCGCCACGGCCATCAGGGCCACCCTTGGCGTGGTCGAGCACGGCCTGTTCCTCGACCCCCCGGACGAGGTCCTGGTCGGTCGCCCCGACGGCACCGTCCGGGTCCTCTAGCTGGACACCGCCACTCAGGTCCCGCCGGCTTCCTCACGGCGGGCCCGGGCCTCGGCGCGGGCCCGGACCCGGTTCATGAGCACCGTGCCGGGGATGGCGGCGATGAGGAGGGCGGCCGGGCCCCAGATGTAGGTGGGGAGGGGGGCGGTGACGACCATGGCGACCACCAGTGCGGCCAGCATGAGGGCTAGCTCACGCGGCTGCGCAGGGCCTCGCGGAGCAGGTCGGGCATGGCGAGGCGGACAGGCCGCCGAGCGGCTGCCGCCTTGGCTTGGGCGACCGATTCGCGGCGTCGTCTCAGGAGCTGGCGCGGCGAAGGACGACGGCGCCATTGTGGCCCCCCAGACCCATTGAATTCGAGATGGCCACGTCGAACCGGGCCTCCCGGGCCTTCAGGGGTACGTAGTCGAGGTCGCATGCTGGGTCCGGGTCCTCGAGGTTGATGGTCGGGGGCAGGACCTGGTCGCGCAGGGCGAGCGCGCTGGCGATCGCCTCGAGGGCGCCGGCCGCGCCGAACAGGTGGCCGGTCAT
>DASYSE010000065.1:0-3495 GCA_036003705.1 Actinomycetes bacterium
TGACGCCGCTGATGCTGACGGGCCGGAGCCAGGGGCGGACGTTCGCGGTCCACTCCGAGGCCGACGTGGCCGGCATGTGGTACCGGCGGGCCGCCCTGGAGGCGCTCGGGCTGGGCCCGCCGGCGACCTGGGCCGAGCTGCGGTCCGCCGGCCGGGCCCTGGCCGAGGCCGGCGGGCCCGACAGCCACCCGGTGGTGCTGCCGGGCGGGTCCAAGGCGGGGGAGGCGACCACCTACGTCCTGCTGGCCCTGCTGGCGTCCAACGGAGCGGCGGTGCTGGAGGATCGTGTGGTCGCCCTGGACGGACCGGCCACCATCGAGGCCCTGCAGCTCCTGCGGGAGCTGGTCGTGGACGGGGTGGTGCCGGTCGACGCGGTGGCCTTCGAGTGGGACCGGCCGATCCGGCTGCTGGCCCACGGCTCGGCGGCCATCTGCTTCGGTGGCAGCTACGAGGGGCCCCGCCTGGCCAAGGCGGCCGGCCTGCCGCTGTCCGAGCTGTGGGACCACTTCGGGTTCGCACCCATCCCCGGCGGCCCCCGGGGGGCGCCGGCCACCCTGGCCGGGGGCATGGTGTACGGCATCTTCCGCCAAGCCACCCACCCCAAGCTGGCCATGCGGCTCCTGGAGGCCGTGACCTCGGCCGAGGCCCTGGCCCGCATGTCCAGGGCCACCGGCCAGATCCCGCCCCGGCGCTCGGCCGTCGCCCAGGTCGCGGGCGACTCGCCGTTGCTGGCCAGCACCGCCGAGCTGCTCCAGCACGCGGCCATACGCCCGGCAACCCCGGCCTACGCCCGGCTGTCGGTGCAGCTCCAGGCCATGCTGGAGGCGGTGCTGACGGGGCGGCTGGAGCCGCCGGCGGCCGTCGCCCGGGCCGCCGAGCTCGTCGGCGCCGTCACCGGCCTGCCGCTCCGCGGCGCCGGACCGGCCCCCGACTTTGCCACTTATCAGTAGCAAATATCGCTCGACGCACCTTGACGGACCCTGCAGCGGGGATGTTTGCTACTGCGGTGTAGCAAATGACCGGGAGCGGTCCGACCGAGGAGCAGCTGATGAGGACCTACCCGCACCGTCGGCTCCTGACCGGTTTCGCCGTCTTCGCCTCCCTGGCGCTGCTGGTGGGCGCCTGCGGCGGGGGTGACAAGGGCGGGGAGGCGACGCCGCCTCAGGGCGAGGCGTCCGGCCAGCTCCGGGTGGTGTCGAACTGGACCGGCTCCGAGGGCGAGGCCTTCCAGGCGGTCATTGACGCCTTCCACCAGAAGAACCCCAAGGTGACGGTGAAGGTCGAGCAGGTGCCGTTCGACCAGACCCAGGCGCTGCTCACCCAGCAGTTCGCCGCCGGCTCGCCGCCGGACGTCGCCGTGGCCCTGCCCGGCATCATCCGCACCTTCGCCGGCCAGGACCTGCTCCTGAACCTGGACCAGCAGTGGGACGCCTGGATCAAGGACGGCGCCTACACCGACGCCCTGCGCCAGATCGCCTCCGGCCCCGACGGCAAGGCGTACGCCGTCTACTTCAAGGGCAACGTCAACGCCCTCGTCTGGTACTCGCCCCAGCAGCTCCAGAAGCTCGGCATCGGCGTGCCCACGACCTGGGCCGAGTTCACCGCGGCCATGGACAAGGCCAAGGCCGCGGGCGTGGCCCCCCTGGCCGTCGGGGGCAAGGACGGCTGGCCGCTCACCCAGTGGACCGACCCGGTCATCCTGCGCGTGGCCGGCGCCCAGGCCTTCAACGACCTGGCCCGCGGCAAGATCGGCTGGGACGACCCCCGGATCGTCAAGTCGTTCCAGGTGCTGGGCGACCTGATCGGCAAGTACTTCCCACCCCAGGCCCTGGGCACCGGGTTCATCGACGCCACCTGCGCCGGGGCCAAGGGCAAGGCCCTGTTCGACAACCAGGGTGCCTTCCTCAACCTCATCATTCCCGCCGAGTGTGACAAGTCCTTGAAGCCAGGCAAGGACTTCTCCTTCTTCCTCATGCCCAAGTACGACGCCTCGATGCCCGAGGCCCAGTTCGTCAGCGGCGACCTGTTCGTGGGGGCCAAGGACACCAAGAACAAGCCGGCCACTCTGGCCCTGCTCGACTACCTGGCCTCGGCCGACGCCCAGGAGATCTGGGCCAAGCGCGGCGGCTACATCGCCCCCAACGCCAAGGTCCCGGCCGACGTCTACCCGGACGAGAACGACCGCAAGGCGGCCGCCCTCTGGCCCAAGCAGGCCACCGTCCCCGCCGGCTACGACCTGGACGACTGGATCGGCGGCGAGATCCAGGAGAAGTACCGGCAGGCCCTGGCCCAGTTCACCCGGGACCAGAACGTCGACAAGTTCATCGCCACCATGAAGCAGGTGGACACCCGGTCCGCGGGCGGCTGAGGCCATGGCGTCGCGGCGCACCACCACCGTCGCCCCCGCGCCACCGGACGCGGCCCCGTCGCCGGCCAGCCCGGCGGCGCCGCGCCGGGTACGGAGCAGGGCGGAGCGGTTCGCGCCGTACGTGTTCGTGGCCCCGCTGCTGGCGGTCTTCGCCGTCTTCTACCTGTGGCCGGCGCTGGTCACGGTGCTCAGCAGCTTCTTCCGCTGGGGGCTGCTGCGCCCCTGGTCCCCGATTGAGCCGGCCCGCTGGCGGTTCGTCGGGCTGGACAACTACACCACCACCCTGACCGACCCCAGCTTCTGGAACGCCGTGCTCAACACGACCATCTGGCTGGTCGTGTTCCCCGTGCTGGTGGTCGCGTTCTCGCTGCTGGTGTCCATCCTGATCTGGCACACGACCCGCGCCGGAACCGTCTTCCGCACCGTGTTCATCCTGCCCATGACGATCTCGCTGGCCGCGGCCGGGGTGATCTGGTCCTTCGTCTACAACGCTGACCCCCAGATCGGGGTGCTCAACGCGGTCCTGGACCGGCTCGGCATCCTGGGCGCGGACTGGCGCCTGGGCCCGCTGGAGCTGCACCCCGGCTCCTGGCTGTCCAACCCCGGGGTGCTCCACCTCGGCTTCGCCGACCTCCGCCTGACCAACCTGGCCCTGATCGTGCCGGCCTTCTGGGCGTTCACCGGCTTCGGCGTCATCACCATCACCGCCGGCCTCACCGCCGTGCCGTATGAGCTCGTCGAGGCGGCCAAGGTCGACGGCGCCAACGCCTGGCAGGCGGCCAGGCACATCCTCGTCCCGGCGCTGCGCCGCTCGCTGGTCGTGGTCGGCGTGGTCAGCGTCATCTTCGCCCTGCGCACCTTCGACATCGTGTACGTGATGACCGGGGGCGGCCCGGCCCAGGACACCATGGTGCTGGCGCTGCTGTTGTGGCAGCAGGCGTTCGCCTTCCTCGACACCCCCCAGGGCGGCCAGGCCACCGCGATCGCGGTGCTCATGTCGGCCGTGCTCGTGGCCGGCTCCTGGCGCTACCTGCGGCAGCTGCTGGCGGGCAGGTCGCGATGACCGCGGTCGGACGCAGCCGCTGGACGACCTTCCTGCTCTACGGGTCGCTCACCGTCCTGGCCGT
>DASYSE010000066.1:0-75543 GCA_036003705.1 Actinomycetes bacterium
CAGGGTGTTGCGGTCGCGCTCGTCGGCCAGGCCGAGCACGAAGTAGGTGTTGAACTGGCTGAGCAGCTCGGGGTCGATCAGCTTGGGCTGCTGGGTGACGGCGCACAGGCCGACGTTGAACTTGCGGCCCTCGCGGGCCAGCCGGGGGAAGACGTTGAACTCGGCGTCGTCCAGCCGGGTCAGGACTCGTTGGGCCTCCTCCAGCGCGACCAGGGTGCGGGGCAGCTGGCCGAACCGCTCCCGGTCGTTGCGGTAGGCGAGCGCCCGCTCGTCAAGCAGGCTGCGGGTGAGCAGGGAGGCGACCAGGGTCTCCTCCACCGCCTCCAGCCCGGAGGTGTCGACCAGCACCACCTTGCCGCCGGCCAGGTCGTCCAGGACCTTGCCGGTGAGCGACTGGCTGGGGTCGTCGGTCATCAGCGGCAGGCGCACGATCCGCTTGGCCCGCCGGGACAGCACCTGGATGGTGGCCAGGGCGTGGCGGCCCAGCTCGGCGTCCTTCAGCACCTCCGGGTCCTCCTCGGCCAGGCGGGTGAGCCACACCCCCTTGTCGCCGAGCAGGGCGTAGGCGCTCTCCAGGGCCTCGGACTGGGGGCCGGTGAACTTCCAGGCGGTGCGCAGGTCGTCGACGGTCAGCTCGGCCAGTGACAGCCGCAGCAGGCTTGCCTGGCCGGCACGGGGGCTGGGCGAGTAGACCCGCAGCCGCTGCGCCGCCCACGGGTGGTGGGCCAGTCCGCGGCGGCCGGCCGCGCCGCCCTCCAGGTACTCGCCGTGGGGGTCGAACAGCAGCATGGCGTAGCGGCCGCTGGCGGCCAGCAGCTGGGCGGCCAGGACCTTCATCAGGTTGCTCTTGCCCATGCCGGTGGTGGCGAAGACGCCGACGTGGCTCGGCAGGGTCTCGCCGCGGATCCCGACCGGCAGCTCGATGGTGTCCTCCCCCGAGCGCAGCCGCCCGACCTCCACGTCGCCCATCCGCTCGCGCAGAAAGGCCAGGTCGGTGTCGGTCGGGGCCGACACGGCGGCGAACTGGGCCGGCAGGCTCTTGGGCTTGTGGAAGCCCTTGGCGTCGACGTAGCCGAGGGGGACGACCTCGGCCACCTTGTAGAGGCGCTTCTCGAAGTCGCGCAGGGTGGTCGCCTCGCCGACCTGGTCCATGGCCATCAGCCCGCCGGCGGTGCGCTCGGCCCAGCCGGCGTCGGAGGACTCCGAGCCGTAGGCCACGTCGGTGACCCGGAACAGGTAGCGCCGGCCCCGCTCCGGGTCGTCGCCGGCCAGCAGCTCCCCGAGGAACAGGTCCTCGCCGTAGAAGGCGCGGAAGCGCACGTCGAGCACGGAGCGGCCGAAGATGCGTCCCTTGTAGTCCGGCATAGGTCCCAGGTCCTCGTGGTCAGGCGTTCAGGGTCAGGTGGAAGTCGCGCATCACCAGGTCGACGTCGTCCTCGGACAGGCCCTCGCGCATGAATGCCTCCCGCATGTCGCGGCGCAGGTCGGCCAGCAGGTGGCCGGGCAGCGACACCACCTGGTGGACGCGGGCCAGCGGGTAGGGGTAGCCGAGGAACGCCGGGTCGTCCGACAGGCCGGCCAGCACCGCGAACAGCGCCTCGGGGTCGCGGTGGCCGCGGACGGCGTCGACCCGGAAGGCGTAGGCGCCGCGCCTGGCCAGCCGGGCCACGTACACCTCGGACGGCTCGTCGGGGCCGGTCACCCGCCGGTACCAGCGGGCGTCGGGGCCGAGCTCGCCCTCGGCCCGGCGGCGCACCCGCCGCACCAGGGGCGCGTAGCGTCCCCAGCGCAGCTTGGACGCCTTGGTCACCCCGACCAGGTCCACGCCCCGTTCCATGGCCAGCCGGTGGACCGGCTCGACCAGGCCGGCGGGCAGGAACGGGCCAGGGTGGAGGCTGCCGTCGACCAGGACCAGGTCGCCCGGCCGGGCGGCCGCCACCGCCTCGGCGGCCCGGCGCCACTCGGCCAGCTCGCGGAGCACGTCGACCACCCCGCCGAGGTCGGCCAGCTCCCGTTCCCGCCGGACCCCGGCGAGGGCCAGGGCTTCGGCGTAGGCGGCCTTGGCGTCGGTCTGGGTGAGGGCGCGCAGCTGCAGCGGGTCGGCGTCGGTGGCGAAGGTGTCGCGGTCGCGGTGCCAGACGGTCCCGGCCCGGTAGGCGACCAGCCAGAAGCTGCGCCCGTTGAGCAGGCAGGCCGAGCCGCCGTCGACGGCGGCCGCGGTCACCCCTGGGGCGGGGTCGCTGCCGAACTGGACAAGGGCGGCGTCCTCGGAGAGGTCGAGGGGGGCGGCGTCCTCGGGGCCGACCGGTTCGTCGGCCGGGTTGTCGACCCTGGTCCCGGCGTCGGCGAGCAGGCGGCTGAGGTAGCCGGCGGCCAGCCGTACCCGGTCGGCGTAGTCCTCGACGAGCAGCGCGCCTCCCCTCGTCACACCGGGGAGGCTCGGCGAGCGTCCCCTGGACCTGCGAACGAACACACGTTCACCCCGGAGCGTAACCAACAACCCCGGGAAGGGGAAGCACCGCGGCAGTGTAGCTCAGGTGCGAGGTTGGCCCACCATGGCGGCCAGCCGCCTGGGGGCGACCATTCGGTAGCTGTCGGCGACCAGCTCGGCGACCTCGCCCCAGTCGACGTCGTGGAGGTCGAGCCGAAGCGCCACCCATCCCCGGTTGCCGACGTATCTGGGCAGGTAGAACCGGTGCGGGTCGGTGGCGACCAGGCCGGTGTTCTCGCCAGGCGGCGCCTTGCAGAGCAGCGCCACCCGGCCGTCGCCGTGCTCGTCGTCGACATACCAGGCAAAGGTCCGGCCGCGCACCTGGAAGCCGACGTGCTGGGCATGGGGAGTCGCGGTGGCCTCGGGAAGGGTGCGGCACAGCCGCACCAGCCGGTCGCGCCGCGCGTCCAGGTCGTCCACGCGCCCGACCATAGCAGCCGCCACAGACAGCCCGGTCGCGCGGCCGGCCAGCTGGCTGAACAATGGAGGCGTGTTCGGCACCGACGGCAAGGTCAAGCTGCTCACCCTTGGGGCCTGCTGCTTTGGGCTGTTCATGGTGATGCTGGACAACACCGTGGTGAACGTGGCCCTGCCGAGCATCCAGCGGGAGCTGGGCGCCGGGGTGTCGGGGCTGCAGCTGGTGCTCGACGCCTACATCCTGGTGTTCGCGACCCTGCTGCTGACCGCCGGGTCGCTCGGCGACCGGTTCGGGCGCCGGCGGGTGTTCCGGGCCGGCCTGGTGGTGTTCGTGGCCAGCTCGGCCCTGTGCGGGCTCGCCCCGACCCTGGCGGCGCTGGTCGGCGGGCGGGCGCTGCAGGCGGTCGGCGGGGCCGCCCTGCTCCCCAGCAGCCTGGCCATCCTGACCGCCGCCTTCCCCGACCCGCGGGAACGGGTCCAGGCCATCGGCCTGTGGTCGGGGGTGTCGGCGATGGCCCTGGCCGCCGGGCCGGTGGTCGGCGGGCTGCTCACCGACGGCCTCGGCTGGCGCTGGGTGTTCTACGTGAACCTGCCCGTCGGCGTGACCGCGTTCCTGGTCGCCGGCCGGGTCATGGCGGAGTCGCGCAACCCGGACGCCCGCCGCCTCGACCTGCCGGGGCTGCTGCTGGGCAGCCTGGGGCTGGGCGGCGTCACCCTGGGGCTGATCGAGGGCAACCAGCGCGGCTGGGGCTCTGCGGTGATCGTCTCCCTGCTGGCCGCCGGCGCCGCCTGCCTGGCCGCGTTCGTGGTGGTGGAGTCGCGGCGGCGCTGGCCGATGCTGTCGCTGCGCTTCTTCCGGGACGCCGTCTTCTCCACCGCCAACCTGGTGGTGCTCCTGGCCGGGTTCGCCCTGCTCGGGTTCGTGTTCTTCAACACCCTGTACTTCCAGGCCGTGCAGGGCTGGTCGCCCCTCCAGGCCGGGCTGCGGACCCTGCCCAACACCCTGGCGGTGGTGGTGACGGCGCCGCTGGCCGGCCGCCTGGCCTCGCGGTTCGGGTACCGGGTGCCGGTGGTGGCCGGGCTGCTGCTCGCCGCGGCCGCGCTGTGGCTGCTCACCGGCATCCAGGTCGGCACCTCCTACGCCGCCCTGTGGTGGAAGCTGGCCCTGCTGGGAGCCGGCCTTGGGCTGTCGATCTCGCCGGCGACCGCGGCCGGTGTCGCCGCCATGCCCGGCACCCAGGCCGGGGTGGCCTCGGCGGTCATCACCACCAGCCGGCAGGTCGGCGGCGCCCTGGGGGTGGCCGTGCTCGGCGCCGTCGCGGCCGCCCGCTCCAGCGCCGTCCTGCCTGTCCGGCTGGCCGCCGCCGGCGTCCCCGGCCCGGTCCGCGAGCAGGTCGAGACCGCGGCCGGCCAGGGGCTGGGTGCCTCGTCCGGGCCGGCCGCCGCCGGCGCGGCCCGCGAGGCGGTCGCCGCGGCGTTCGTGACCGGCGTCCACACCAGCTACCTGGTGGCCGGGGTCGCCCTGGCCGCCGGGGCGGTGGCGGCGTTGCTGTTCCTGCGTCCCCGGCGGGCCAGACCGGGCTCCGGCGACGCCTCCGTGCCCGCCGAGATCGCCCCCGGCAGCCTGGGCGGCTGACCCCGGCGCGGTCGCCCGGCGGACCTGCGGTGGTGCCGGGCCTGGCCGGTGGCCGGACCGGCTACGGCACCACCGTGAGCCCCGGCCCGACCGCGCCACCGGCGACGCGCTGGTCGGCCAGCACACCCCCCATTGGCCCGTCCTCGACCCGCACCGTGACCGGGTCGGGATCGGAGTCGGGATCCGGGTCGGGGTTGGGATGCGGGTTGGGGTTGGGATGCGGGTTGGGGTTGGGATCCGGGTTGGGGTTGGGACCCGGGTTGGGGTTGGGACCCGGGTCGGGGTCCACGGGCAGGTCGGGCAGCTCGAAGTCGGCCCGGATGCCGAGCAGGGTGGCGCCGACGCAGTCGGCCGCCGGGCCCATGCCGAACCGGGCGAAGGCGGTCCAGCTGCCCAGCAGGGCCGCGTGGTGCCCGGCCCGGTCGAGCTGGCCGGCGGCCAGCTTGCCGTCCAGCGCGGCCAGGATCGCGTCGCGCATGTCCAGGAAGCTGGGGTTGGCCCGCGACAGCTTGAGGGCGTCCACCACCAGCTGGATGGCCAGCGGCTGGCCGACCCGGCGGGTCATCTCCATCAGCGTGGCGCACCAGACCTCGCCGATGGCGTGGACCCCGGTGTAGCGGCCGCGGCCAAGGTCGCCGAAGTCGTCGGGGAAGCCGGCGTCGTAGGGGAAGCCCCTGATGCCGCCGGGCCGGCCGACCACCCAGGCGCCGACCACCTCGGTCTGGTTGATGACGCAGGCCACGTAGTCTCCCCAGCCCTCCCCCATGCCGCCGCTCTGGGGCTCGTCGAGGGCGTCGACGTTCAGGGGGCCGCCGACCAGCCGGTTGGTCACGCCGTGCATGAACTCGTGGTAGACGACGCTGGAGTCCAGCGCGGTGTGTCGGGCGGTGCTCTGGACCAGGCCCATGTTCATCACCGGGCTGCTGCCGTCGACCGGGGTGAGCATGTTGGCCGTGCCGGTCACCGGCCCGGGGTGGGCGCGGGCGTCGACCGGGTCGGCCGCCGCCCCGCCCCGGCCGAGGTTGTCGCGCTGGAAGCTGCCGTCGGCCTCTCGGAAGCCGAGCAGGTAGAAGAAGTCGTGCATCGAGCAGGTGAGGTAGAAGAGGTTCACGCCCAGCTGCTCGCTGCCGGCGGCGTCGGCCGGGTCGAACACCACCACACCGTCCTGGAGGGCGCCCCGGACCGGCGGCCCGTCGACCCCGAGGTGGGCGGTGGCGCTGTTGCCGACGGTCCGGTCGGTGTCGACCCAGTGGTCGGGGAAGCCGGCCGGCAGGCCGGGAGGCACCGGCAGGCCGTACTCGGGCAGGGGCCGCGGGAACTCGCTGGTCCGGCGGGTCCCGGTCCCGTCGACCGGGAAGACGCTGCCCCTGGCCGCGACCGTGCGGACCAGCTGGCGGCAGTACAGGACCTCGCCGGTCCCGGCGTCGACCACCACCCGGTACTGGGCGGCGTAGCCGGGCATGGTCAGGATCAGCAGCCAGCCGAGGCGGAGGTCGTCGACGTCCAGCGGGAACCAGGTGAGGCTGGCCCGGATGTCCTCGGCGAACGGCCCCGGGGCGAGCACGGTCGGGCGCTCCGGCCGGTCGGGGAAGGTGGCCGTGACCCGGATGACGAAACCGTCGAGGCGCACCCCGGGAAGCTCCAGCGGTTCGCCGAACGGGTCGGTCGCCTCCCGCTCGTCCCGGTCGGGTTCGGAGACGTGCTCGGCCGCCCGCAGCACCGCCTCCTCGACCGACAGCCGGGGCGCCACCTCGAGCTCGCGGGTGACGGCGACGGCGCGGCCGACCGTCTGCTCCAGCCGTCCGTCGGGATCGAAGCGGACCGCCTGGGCGGCCTGGAAGATCGGGATGCCCTTGTAGCGCTGCTGGGCGTGGACGGTGACCGCGTCGGCGCTGGTGTGCTGCTCGCTCGGGTCGACCACGTACTCGGTCGGCTGGGTCGCCTCCAGGCCGAGGGCCGGCCCGGCGGCCTGGAGATGGTCAAGGGCGCGCTGGATGTAGTTGCCCCGCTCGGCCGGGGCCGCCTGCGACACGACCGCGGCCGGGTTGCCGGTGGTGCCGTCGATGGCGGCGACCTCCAGGCGTTGGGCGCCAGGGAGCCGGTCGGAGACCTCGGCGGCCAGCTCGCGCAGGCGCGCCTCCCGCTCCGCGGTCACCACGCCGGTCCGGCGGCGGCGTCGATCGACTTCGCGACTCATGGGGTCCCTCCCACAGGGGCGGCACGGGCCGGCCCCGGCCCACGTGCGGGCGCCGGGGCCGGCCGCGTGGGTTGGCTACTGCGAATAGGTCATGTAGCGCAGCGGGATGTTGTGCAGCAGCTGCGGCGGCTGCGGCGGGATGCCGAGGAAGGCGGGGTCGGCGTCGAGGCTGACGTGGTGGGTGGCGAACGCCGCCCACGGCTGGGCCGGGTCGACGATGTCGACGGTCACGTTGGCCTCGATCAGGGCCGGGTTCACGCCCGGGTTGGGGGCGGTGAACGGGAAGGCCACGAACAACAGCGACGGTGCCGGCGACGGCAGGACGCCCTGGACGGTGAAGTCGGGGCCGTTGGACACGGTGGTCAGGTTCAGCTGCTCGAAGCGGATGCGGATCTCGCGCCCACCGAGCTGGACGGTGGCCGGGATGGCGAAGCCGTTGGCGACGTCGACGGCCGGGTTGATGAACACCAGGGCGAGGATGACGGCGTCCTCGCCGCCGGCGATGATCCTGCTCGGCTCATACGGCGGCAGGTTGATCGCCTGGATCGGCGAGAAGCTGAGCACGTCGAGGCCGACGTAGTTGTTGACCGTGACCTCGCCGAGCTCCTGCCCGTTGCCCTGAGCCTGCATGCGCCGCTCGTCCATGGCGGCCAGGTACTTCTCGACCTTGGCCACGAGCACCTTCTCGTAGCCCTTCCGCCACTCCTCGGCTGCCGCCGGGACCTCGACCGCAGGGGTCATGTCGAGGCTCTGGGCGGTGGCCGTGGTGACCCGCGATGGCGCCACCTTCCCGTTTTCGGCCTGGGCGGCCCGGAGCGTGAGCTCCTTCTCGGTGACCGTCATGTCGGCAATCCCCCTTCTGTGGGTCGCGCGGTGGCTCCCCCCGAGCCACCGGGCCGGCCATGCCTTGCGACCGGCGATGGCCGTAGGTTGCCGGAGCCCGCTTAACCGGCACCGCCCAGGCGCTTAATCTCGGCCAGCCCGGAATTAAGTCGCGATCAGACCGCGCGCTACACCGGCTGGTGCCGGCGGATCTGCCGGGCCAGGGCGACGGTGGCCGGGTCGGGTTCGACCTGCAGCTCGTCGCGCAGCGCCTCGGTGCAGACCTGGTACTGGCGCAGGGCCAGGTGCGGCTGGCCCTGGCGGCTGAAGCAGCGCATCAGCCGGCGGTGGGCGTCCTCCCGGCACGGGTCCCGCTGGACCAGCAGCCGGCCGAGGCTGACGCAGGAGCCGTACTGGTGCTGGCCGAAGTAGAGGCCGGCGAGCCGGTCCAGGACGTCCAGGTAGGTCAGGAGCAGGTGCTCCCTGGCCAGCACCGGCCAATCCTCGTAGGGGTCGTCGACCAGGAAGTCGCCCTGGTAGAGGGCGACGGCCAGCTCGTAGTCGGCCACCGCGGCGGGCAGCTCGCCGGCCGTCTCCAGCTCGCGGCCGGCCCGGGCGTGGAGCTCGAACTCGTCGACGTCGAGCCAGAGTCGCAGGTTGCGGTCGAGCCGGTAGGCGCCGTCCTCCAGGACGACCACGGGCACCTCGGCGGTGGGCCTCGAGCTCCGCCAGGGACCTCACGGAACGCCCGGCGCAGCCCGTGGACGGCCACGTTGAGGCTGTTGCGGGCCGCGGCCGGTTCGGCTTCGGGCCAGAACGCCTCCATCAGCTGCTCCCGCCGCGGCCACGGGTCGCGGTGGGAGACCAGGTACTTGAACAACGACCGCCCGCGGCCGCTCGGCCAGTCGTCGATCGCCACGTCGTCGAGACGCACCTTGAGCTGGCCGAGCAGGTGGACGGTGAGCACGGGGGCGGCCGGCCGGCCGCCCGCCTGGCGGAGCCCGAGGCCGCCTGCCCGGCCGTTGGGCTGGTGGAGCTCCAGGCTGCCCGCCTGGTCGAGCCCACGGTCTGGTGCCTCCAGCAGGTCGAGTCCGGCCCGGCCGGCCACGGCCTGGGCGGCGCAGGCCGGGTCGTCCAGCTGCTGGTAGAGCGGGACCGCCCGCTCGGCGGCGCCCCGGTCCAGCAGGTAGTCGGCCGCCCGGTGCAGGGTGCCCGGGTCCAGCGGCCGGGTCGGGGCCAGCGCCGCCCGGAGCGCGTCGCGCCAGCCGTTCCGGACCCTCGACCAGCCGTCGGCGAGCGGCTGCAGCCACGGCCCGGGTGGCGGCGGGGTCGAGGCGCCGAGGACCGCGGCCGACAGCGTCGGGTGGCTGTAGCCGAGCTGGACGGCGAGGGCGAGGGCTCGGTGGCCCTCGGGGCCGGTCGCGGCCAGCCAGTTGGCGGCCAGCTCGGCCAGCAGCTCCTCGACACCGGCGGCCCGGTCGACCGCCCGCTCGACCGGGGCCGGCCCGAGCGCGGCGGCCGCCCCGCAGACGGCGACCAGGTCGGCGGGCCCGCGGCACAGGGCGGCGGCCCGCCTGGCGGCCGCCGGCGGCAGCCGGGGAGCTTCCCGTCCGAGCAGCTCGCTGGCGACCGCCGGGCGCAGGCGCAGGTCGTCGGCGGTGACCTGGACGGCGCTGGCGGGTAGGGCGCCGGCGGGCAGCCGATGGTGGCTGGTGACGATGCAGGCCCGGTCCTCCTGCTCGGCCAGCTGGCCGAGCAGGATGCCGAGCAGGGCGGGTCCGGGGCCCTCGGCTCCGGCCGGCGAGCCACCGGTCCGGCCCAGGTGGTGGGTGTCCTCCAGGACCAGGGCGGTCGGCGGTGGCGCGACCTGCTCCAGCTCGGCGGCCAGCCGGCCGAACCGGAACGGCCAGTCGGCATCCGTCCCCGGCTGGCCGGCGGGCGGCTCCAAGGTGGAGCGGCCGAACCCCGGGTGGTGACGCCGGACAGCGGCGAGCACCGAATGCAGGAAGGTGCCCGGGTCGCGGTCCTCGGGGCCGAGCCGGACCCAGATCACCGGCCGCCCCTGGCGCTGGAGGGCTTCGAACAGCCCCTCGGTGAGCAGGTAGCCGGGCGGGGCGGCGAAGGCTGTCAGGCCGCCGAGGGCGGCCCGGTCGAACGTCCAGTGCCGCGCCGCCGGGTAGGGCGCGACCGGGGCCGCGGACTTGGCGAGAAACGACATGCTCTCCCCTACCGTCGCATCCAGGTCACGGTGGTCATCCTCCCACGCCGGACCAGGCGGGGCCGGTGACCTCCGTCACAGGTTGCGGTCGTCACTCGTCACGCGCCCCCGGCGACGGCCTGGCGGCGGGTCAGGTTCCGAGCCATCCGCCAAGCGTCTCACAGCCGCGGGCTACCAGGAGACCAGTTTCCAGATCTCCGGCTCCAGGGTGCCTGGCTCGCCGACCTCGGCGAAGATCGCCACCGCCTGCTTCAGGTGGTCCATGGCCTCGCCGTGCTGCCCACCCAGGTGCAGCAGGTCGGCCAGGTTGTTGTGCAACGCCGCCTCGCGGTGGCGGTCACCCTGCCTGGCGCACAGCTCCAGGGCCGACCGGGTGTACCCGACGGCCCGGTCGATCTCGCCGGTCGCCCGGTGGGCCAGGGCCAGGTTGTTGAGCGCCGCCACCCGGGCGCTGGGGTCGGGGAGGGTCTCGGCCAGGGCGAGGCTCTGCTCCAGATGCCGGCGGGCGGCGTCGTGGTCGCCGCGGGAGGCGCCCAGCATCCCCAGCATGCCGTGGGCCCTGGCCAGCGCGTCCGGGTCGCCGGCCTGCCCGGCCAGGTCCAGGGCCTCCCGAGCCAGCCGGTCGGCGGCATCGTCGCGACCCTGCCGGTGGGCGGCCAGGCTGCGGTCGGCGGCCAGCCCGGCCCGGCGGGCCTGGTCGCCGGTCGTGCCCAACCCGGCCAGGGCCGCGGCCAGGTGGCGCTCGGCCGCCCCCCAGTCGCCGCGGCGGGCGTGCAGGGCGCCGAGCCTCTGCTCCAGCGCCGGCCGGTCGCCGGCGGAGGCGGCGCCCGAGGCCGCCGTGTAGGCGGCAAGGGCGGCGTCGTAGTTGCCCAGCAGGGTCTCCAGGTCGCCGATGGCGGCGTGCAGGTCGGCGGCGTCGGGGTGGCCGAGGCCGACCGCGGCCCGGTAGTGGCCGAGCGCCTCATGGTTGGCGTAGACGGCGCGGGCCTGGTCACCGGCCAGCCGGTGGTAGGCGGCCGCCTCGACGTCGGCGCCGCCCAGCTCCAGATGCCTGGCGATCGAGGCGGCCGGCGGCTCCAGGGGGCGGCGGCCGCGGGCGCGGGCGGCCAGCGCCTCCCCCACCCGGCGGTGCAGCAGCCGCCGCCGGGCCAGGCTGGTCTGCTGGTAGACGAGGTCGCGGACCAGCCCGTGGCCGAAGTCGTAGGCGTCGCCGCCGACCTCGTGGACCAGGCCGTGGCCGGCCAGCTCCTCCAGGGCGGCCACCGCCTCCTCGTCGCTGCGGCCGCTGGCCGCGCGGGCGGTGTCGACGTCGAACGAGCGGCCGAGCACGGCGGCGGTGGCCAGCACCTGCCTGGCGGCATCGCCCACCCCCCTGACCCGTGCCTGCAGCAGGTCGCGGACCCCGCCGGGCAGCAGCGCCGGCAGCTCGCCGTCGTCGGCGAGGGCGGCCAGATACTCCAGCACCAGGAACGGCAGGCCCTCGGTCCTCTGGTGCAGCAGCCGAGCCGCCCCGGCGCTGCCAGGGGCGACCGCGCTGACCAGCTCGGCCACCTCCGTCTCGTCCAGCCGCCGCGGCTTGAGCAGGCTGCCGTGCCCGGCCCGCCTGGCCTCGGCGGCGAGCCGGCGCAGCCGGGAGTCGGCCGGGACCTGCTCCGAGCGCCAGCAGGCGACCAGCAGCAGCGGGCGGCCCTCCAGCCGGTGGACCAGGTAGGCGAGCATGTCGAGGGAGGCCTCGTCGGCCCAGTGCAGGTCGTCCAGGACCAGCAGGCCAGGCACCGGGCCGGCGCAGGCGGCCAGCAGCACCTGGCTGACCCCCTCGAAGAACTGGCGTCCCGCCGCCGGGCCGTCCAGCGGTCCCGGCTCCGGCAGCCCCGGATGGGTCGCGGCCAGCTCGGGGAGCAGCCGCCCGGCCTCGGCCAGCCAGTGCCCCCGGACCCCGGCCAGCGACCGACCGTCGGCCAGGACCGCGCGCAGGCCCTCGATGAACGGCCCGTAGGCGACCCCGGTCTCCTCCTCGTAGCAGCGGCCGCGGACCACCGAGGCGCCCAGCGCCCTGGCGTGGCCGGCGAGCTCGGCGGCCAGGCGGGTCTTGCCGATCCCGGCCTCACCCTCGATCACCACCAGCCGCCCGTCCCCGACCACGGCCGCGTAGGCGTCCAGCAGCGCCGCCCACTCTGGCGCCCGGCCGACCAGCGGGACCAGGGCGGGCGGCTCGGCCGGGGCGGCGGCGGGGACGGCCGCCACCGGGGCCGGCTCGGCCGGGGCCGGGGCCGGGGCGGCGGCGGGGACGCCCGCCACCGGGGCCCGCTCGGCCGGGGCCGGGACCGGGGCGGGCGGCGGCGGGAGGCGGTTGGCCTGGACCGCCTCGTGCACGGCGGTCGTCTCGTCCAGCGGCTCGACCCCGAGCTCGTCGGCGAGGATCCGCTGGCATGCCTGGAACTGGCGCAGCGCGGCCCCTCGCCGGCCGCTCCAGGCGTAGATCCGCATGAGCTGCCGGTGGGCCGGCTCGTGCAGCGGGTCAAGGGCCAGCCAGCGGCGGGCGGCGTCGACCGCGTCGTCCCACCGGTGCAGGCCGATCTCGGCCATGGCCAGCCGCTCCAGGGTCCCGGCGAGCTGGCGCCGGAGCCGCTCGGCCTGGAAGTACTGCCAGTCGTCGAAGCTGGTGCTGTCGCGCAGGGCGAAGCCGGCCAGGAAGTCGCCCCGGTGCAGCCGGGCCGCCTCGCGCAGCGGCTCCACGCAGGCGGGGCAGGCCTCCTGGGGCGGGTGGCCGTGGTCCCGGCAGCCGGCCAGCAGGCCCTCGAACCGCCCGACGTCCAGCCAGAACCCCGTCTGGGCGAACCCGACGGTGGTCCGGTCGGCGGCCAGCCAGCCCGGCCCGACGGCCTTGTTCAGGGTCGAGAGGGTGCGCCGCAACGCGCCCCGGGCGTGCTCCTGGTCGTGGTCGGGCCACAGCAGCCCGGCGACCGCGTCCCGTCCGTGCCGCTCGGGGTGCAGCGCCAGGTAGGCCAGCAGCGCGATCGCCTTGCGGGTGTCGACCTCGATCGGCGCGCCGTCGCGCTCCACCCGCGGCGGCCCGAGCAGCGCGATCCGCAGCTCCGCCATGCACCCCCCTCCTCTCGCCACTCTCCGCCGTCAGCATGGCACGAGCCGGCGGGATCCGTAACGATCCCGGCAGGTCGCCGGGGACAGTTCCGCGCGGATGGCGGACCAGGTCGTGGCGAGGAGCTGCGGATGGGGCCGAATTTCCCGGCCCGTGACGGGAACCGTAACGATACCGGAGCGGTGGGACGGTACAACCGCTTCCGAGGAGGTGCCATGACCACGATCCCGAGCAACCTGCGGCGGGTCCTGCGGCGCGAGCCGCGGGTCCGGCCGGCACTCTCGCCGCTGGCCGCCCCGCCCGAGCGGGTGGAGGCGCCGCCGGTCGAGATCGCGCCCAACGACCCGCTGGTCGCCTACTTCTCGGGCGCCACCGGGGCGGTCGACATCGGCGCGTTGCAGCTGGACTCGCCGGCCCTTGCCGGCCTGCGCGAGGCCGGCGTCAAGCTGGTCGTCCCCCTGGTCAGCCAGGGCGAGCTGATCGGCCTGCTCAACCTGGGCCCGCGGCGCAGCGAGCAGGAGTACTCGGCCGACGACCGCAAGCTGCTCAACGACCTGGCCGGCCACGCCGCCCCGGCCGTGCGGGTCGCCCAGCTGGTACGCGAGCAGGAGGCCGAGGTCCGCCAGCGCGAGCGGATCGAGCAGGAGCTGCGGGTCGCCCAGCTCATCCAGCAGCAGTTCCTGCCCCACGAGCTGCCCGACCTGCCCGGCTGGCAGGTCGGCGCCTACTACGGGCCGGCGCGCGAGGTCGGCGGCGACTTCTACGACTTCATCCGCCTGCCCGACGACCAGATCGGCATCGTGGTCGGTGACGTCACCGACAAGGGCGTCCCGGCGGCGCTGGTCATGGCCACCACCCACTCGATCCTGCGGGCCGAGGCGCCCCGCCTGGTCGCGCCCAGCGAGGTCCTGACAAGGGTCAACGAGCTGCTGGTGGACGAGATGCCGGCCCACATGTTCGTGACCTGCCTGTACGCGGTGCTCGACCCCTCCAGTGGCCGGCTGCGCTACGCCAACGCCGGCCACAACGTGCCCTACGTCGGCGCCGGTGGGCGGGTCACCGAGCTGCGGGCCACCGGGATGCCACTCGGTCTGCTGCCCGGGATGGAGTACGAGGAGAAGGCGGCCACCCTGGCGCCCGGCGACACCGTGCTGCTGCACTCCGACGGGCTGGCCGAGGCCCACGACCCGGACCGCCAGATGTTCGGCTTCCCGCGGGTCGCCGCCCTGGTTGGCGACGCCCCCGACGGCGAGGTGCTGATCGACCGGCTGCTGAAGGAGCTGGAGGAGTTCACCGGTGCCGGCTGGGAGCAGGAGGACGACATCACCCTGGTCACGCTGGAACGTCGGGCGTCGAGCTCCGCCGGGCAGGCGGCCGGCCCGCCGGCAGGGCGGCTGCTGGCCTCCTTCGAGCTGCCCAGCGAGCCGGGCAACGAGCGCCTGGCGATCGACGGGGTGGCTGAGGCGATCGCCGGGCTCGGACTGCAGGGCGCGCGGCTGGAGCGGCTCAAGACCGCGGTCGGCGAGGCGACCATGAACGCCATCGAGCACGGCAACGGCAACCGGCCGGAGCTGGCGGTGGAGGTCAGTGTCGTCGCCGACGACGACGACGTCACGGTGCGCATCACCGACCAGGGCGGTGAACGGCCGATCCCGGAGGTCGAGGCTCCCGACCTGGAGGCCAAGCTGGCCGGCCTGCAGACCCCGCGGGGCTGGGGCCTGTTCCTGATCCAGAACATGGTCGACGCCTTGCGCACCGCGGTTGACGAGCACCACCACACCATCGAGCTGGTCATGCACCTGAAGGAGGCGCCAGATGCCCGGAACCAAGTTCAGGGCTGAGGTCCGGCAGCACGATCGCACCGGGGTCATCGACCTCCACGGGGAGATCAACCTCGGCGCCGACCAGGCCCTCGGCGCCGCCTACGAGCAGGCGGTACGGGACGACCCCAGGACGATCGTGCTGAACTTCGCCCGGGTCGACTACATCAACTCGACCGGGATCGCCCTGATCGTGGGCGTGCTGGCGAGGGCCCGCAAGGAACACCGGGCGGTCAGCGCGTTCGGGCTCAGCGAGCACTACCGGGAGATCTTCGCCATCACCCGCCTGAGCGACTTCATGGGCATCTACCCCGACGAGCACAGCGCGCTGACCGCCACCGCCGCCGCCACCTGAACCGCCGGTCCAACCAGAAGGAGCGCGAGCCATGCCCGAGGGCAGCCTCAGCACCGAGATCCGGGAACTGTCGAGCCGGGCCAGCGTGATCGACCTCAAGGGCGACGTCACCGCCTCGGCCGAGCAGGCCCTGGCCGACGCCTACACCAGGGCCAGCGGCAAGTTCACCCGCACCATCGTGCTGAACTTCACCGGTCTCGAGTACATGAACAGTGGCGGCATCGGGATGCTGGTGACGCTGCTGGTCCGGGCCAACCGGCAGCGCCAGCGGCTGATCGCCTACGGGCTGAACGAGCACTACCGGCAGATCTTCGAGCTGACCCGCCTTGACGAGGCGATCGGCATCCACGCCAGCGAGGCCGAGGCGTTCGCCGAGGCCGATGCGCAGTGACCGGAGGAGCACCGTCATGAGCACCGGACCCGAAGAGCCGACCACCGCCGACGAGCCGGCTCCAGCAGCCTCGGCCTCGGCGAGCGGGGCGCCAGGTCGCGACGCCGCCTACTGGGCCAAGAACATCTCCACCCTCAAGCTCGGCGAGGTCCCGGCGCAGGCGGTCAACCTCAACGTCACCGGCCGGCGGGTCGTCGGGCCGGTCCAGGGCTTCGGCAAGATGTGGCAGAAGACCGTCCGGGTCCAGCTGCACGGTGCCGACGCGTCCCCGGCCGAGGTCATCCAGACCTGGAAGGCCGAGTTCCAGCGGTTCTGGCCGGAGCGCAACTGGTTCTACGCGCCCCTGGCCGGCATCGCCCCCGGCGAGGTGGCCCTGCTCAACCTGGGCCTGCCCGGGCGCATGAAGCTGTCGACCGGCGTGCTGGTGCTGTACGCCGACGACGAGTCGTTCACGCTGATGACCCCGGAGGGCCACATGCTCGCCGGCTGGATCACCTTCAGCGCGGCCGCCACCGACGGCGTCACGCTGGTGCAGATCCAGGCGCTGGAACGCACCAACGACCCGCTGTACGAGCTCGGCTACGTGCTGGGCGGCAACCGCCTGAACAGCCGGTTCTGGGAGCAGACGGCCGAGAACCTGGCCCGCCACTTCGGGGTCGAGCCGCAGATCGAGTCTCAGGTGATCTGCGTCGACCGCCACCGCCAGTGGCGCAAAGCCGGCAACCTGCGCCACAACGCCCTCGTCCGGACCTCCCTGTGGACCCTGGCCACGCCGGTGCGCTGGCTGGGCCGCCTCTTCTCCCGGCGGGGCGCCGGCGTCCCGTGACCCCCGGGGACGGCCGGGAGGACGACATGACCGATCGCCAGACCCGGCCGTTCGCCCTCGACGCCGCCCAGGAGCGGCTGGCCGCCGAGGTCCGGGTCCTGGCCAGGGACGTGCTGGCCCCGCTGGCCGCGGCCGGCCGGCCCGGCCGGGTCAACCGGCCGCTGGTCAGGGCGCTTGGCGAGCACGGCCTGCTCGCCCGGCTGCTGCCCGCCGACCCGAGCGCTGCTGACGCGCCGCCTCGGCGCCCCTTGCCGGCGGGGCCGTCGTCGGCGATGGACCTGTGCCTGCTCCGGGAGGCCCTGGCCAGAGAGTCGACCGAGGCCGAGACGGCCCTTGCCCTCCAAGGGCTCGGCGCCCATCCGATCGCGGTCGCCGGCAGCCCGGCGGTGCGGCGGCGCTTCCTGCCGGCGGTGGCCGCCGGCCGGTCGGTGGCAGCGTTCGCCCTGTCCGAGCCGGCGGCCGGGTCGGACGCGGCCGGCCTGCGGCTGCGGGCCGACCGCGACGGGGACGGGTTCCGGCTGACCGGCGCCAAGGCCTGGATCTCCAACGCCCCCGAGGCCGACGTCTACACCCTGTTCGCCCGCACCACCCAGGGGGTCCGCTCGCGGGGCATCACCGCCTTCGCCGTCCCCGGCGACGCCCCCGGCCTGCGCGGCGAGCCGGTCGAGCTGCTGGCCCCCCACGCCATCGGGCGGCTGGAGCTGGACGGGGTCGCGGTCGGCCCCGACCAGGTCCTCGGCCAGGTCGACCAGGGGTTCGAGCTGGCCATGGGGACCCTGGACCGGTTCCGGCCCAGCGTCGGCGCGTTCGCGGTCGGGATGGCCCAGGCCGCCCTCGACGCTGCCGTGGCCCACGCCGCCGGCCGGCAGGCGTTCGGCCGGCGGCTGCGCGAGTTCCAGGCCGTCGCCCACGCCCTCGCCGACGCGGCCACCCGCACCCAGGCGGCCCGGCTGCTGGTCTACGAGGCGGCCAGCCGCTACGACGCCGACCCCGCCGCCCCGGGGGTCAGGCAGGCCGCGGCCATGGCCAAGCTGTTCGCCACCGAGACCGCTCAGGCCGTGGTCGACCAGGCCGTGCAGGTGCTGGGCGCCCGTGCGCTGGAACGGGGCCACCTGCTGGAGCACCTGTACCGGGAGGTCCGCGCCCCACGGATCTACGAGGGCACCTCCGAGATCCAGCGTACGGTGATCGCCCGCGAGCTGTTCCGCGCTACCGTTGAGCCGGCCGACGGGGGGCGACCGCCTTCGGCTCCTTGAGCCCCAGAGCCGGCGACCGGAAAGGAGCCTGCACCATGAGCCCGTTCAAGGGTTCGGCGGGGTTCACGCAGCGGTGGGAGCATTTCGCCTACCGGGAGGACGGCGGGGTGGCCAGCGTCATCTTCGACCGGCCGGAGCGGCTCAACGCCCTCACCTTCGAGGTCTACGCCGACCTGCGCGACCTGCTCGGCGAGCTGCCCGACCGGGACGGGGTGCGGGTCCTGGTCCTGACCGGCAGCGGGCGCGGCTTCTGCTCGGGCGGCGACGTCCGCGACATCATCGGCGCCCTGCAGGCCATGGGCCCGCGCCAGCTGCTCGACTTCACCCGCATGACCGGCGCCGTCGTCCAGCGGCTGCGGGAGCTGCCCCTGCCGGTCATCGCCGCGGTCAACGGGGTGGCGGCCGGCGCCGGGGCGGTGATCGCCCTGGCCGCCGATCTCCGGCTGCTGGCCCGGTCGGCCTCCCTGGCCTTCCTGTTCACCCAGGTCGGGCTGTCGGGTGCGGACATGGGCTGCGCCTACCTGCTGCCCCGGCTGGTCGGGCTGGGCCGGGCGACCGAGCTGCTGTTGCTCGGGGAGCGGGTCGGCGCCGACCAGGCGGCCGCGCTCGGGCTGGCCAACCGGGTGGTCGACGACCAGGAGCTGCCCGGGGCGACGGCCGAGCTGGCCAGCCGGCTGGCCGCCGGCCCGGCCCTCGCCTACGCCGCCACCAAGGTGCTGCTCAGCCGCGAGCTGGACCTCCCTCTGGCCGGGGCGCTGGAGCTGGAGGCGGTCACCCAGGCGCTGCTGCTGAAATCCGAGGACCACGGCGAGTTCTACGCCGCCTTCACCGAAGGCCGCTCCCCCACCTGGAGCGGACGCTGATGCGGGCGGGCGCACCGGGAGCGGCAGACCGGAGCGAGGGGCGCGAGCCAGGCCCGCACCGGAGCGAGGGGCGCCAGCCAGGCCCGCACCGGAGCGAGGGGCGCCAGCCGGGCCCGCACCGGAGCGAGGGGCGCCAGCCAGGCCTGTACCGGAGCGAGGGGCGCCAGCCGGGCCCGCACCGGATCGTGAACCCCGAGGGGCTGGCCCCGCCGGTCGGGTTCGCCCACGCGGTCGTGGCCGCCCCCGGCCGCACTGTCTACCTCGGCGGGCAGGCCGCCCAGGGGCCGGACGGCCGGATCACCGGGACGACCCTGACCGAGCAGTTCGACGTCGCCGCCGGCAACCTGGTCACCGCCCTGGCCGCGGCCGGCGGGGCACCCGAGCACCTGGTGTCGCTGCAGGTGTACACCACCGACGCCGCCGCCTACCGGGCCGTGCTGTCCGAGCTGGGCGCCATCTACCGGCGCCACCTGGGCCGCCACTACGTGGCGACGGCCCTGTTCGAGGTCGCCGGCCTGTTCGACCCGGCGGCCAAGGTCGAGCTGGTCGGGATCGCGGTGGTGCCCGACCAGCACGGAAGGGAGCAGCCATGAGCGCCCCGAACCCCCTGGACTTCCTCGACCTCGACCGGCTGCTGTCGGAGGAGGAGCGGCTGATCCGCGACACCACCCGCAGCTTCGTCACCGACCGGGTCCTGCCCGAGGTCGCCGGCTGGTTCGAACGCGGCGAGCTCCCCCGCGAGCTGGCCAAGGAGCTCGGCGACCTCGGCCTGCTCGGCATGCACCTGGACGGCTACGGCTGCGCCGGCACCAACGCGGTCAGCTACGGGCTGGCGTGCCTGGAGCTGGAGGCCGGCGACTCCGGCACCCGCAGCTTCGTCTCGGTCCAGGGATCGCTGGCCATGTACCCCATCTGGAGGTTCGGCTCGGAGGAGCAGAAGCGGCGCTGGCTGCCGCCGATGGCCGCCGGCGAGGTGATCGGCTGCTTCGGGCTGACCGAGCCCGACTTCGGCTCCAACCCGGCCGGCATGCGCACCAGCGCTCGCCGCGACGGCGACGACTGGGTGCTCAACGGCACCAAGATGTGGATCACCAACGGCGGCATCGCCGACCTGGCGGTTGTCTGGGCCCGCAGCGACGACGGCGTGCGCGGCTTCCTGGTCCCCACCGGCACCCCCGGCTTCTCCACCCGCGACATCGGGCGCAAGCTCAGCCTGCGCGCCTCGATCACCTCCGAGCTGGTGCTGGAGGACTGCCGCCTGCCCGGCGACGCGGTGCTGCCGGAGGTCCGCGGCATGCGCGGCCCCCTGTCGTGCCTGAACGAGGCCCGCTACGGGATCGTCTGGGGGTCCATGGGGGCGGCCAGGGCCTGCTTCCAGAGCGCGGTCGAGTACGCCACCACCCGCGTCCAGTTCGACCGTCCCATCGGCGGGTTCCAGCTCACCCAGCAGAAGCTGGCCGACATGCTGGTCGAGCTGTCCAAGGGGACGCTGCTGGCACTGCACCTTGGCCGCATGAAGGACGAAGGCCGGCTCGTCCCCGAACAGGTCAGCCTGGGCAAGCTCAACAACGTCAGGGAGGCCCTGCAGATCGCCCGCACGGCCAGGACCATCCTTGGCGCCAACGGCGTGACCCTCGAGTACCCGGTGATCCGCCACGCCAACAACCTCGAGTCGGTCCTCACCTATGAGGGCACCAGCGAGGTCCACAGCCTGATCCTCGGCCAGGCCGTCACCGGCCTGGCCGCCTTCACCTAGTCAGCAGCACAGCGGGCATGTACCCGGCGCCGCAGGCGGCGTCGACGCCATCGGTGCCGCCCTGGAGCTTGCGCGCCGCCAACGCGCTGCCCGCGAGTCCCTCGAACCCGGATGGCTGGCCGCCGGTTCTAGGCCGGGTCGGCGGTGGTGGACCGCCCGGCCGGTCGCTTGGAGGGCGGGGGCGGGGTGTGGCCGCCGCTCGACCGCGACACCCAGGCGTCGACATCGGTGGTCAGCTCGCGGACGCTCGGCGGCAGCGTCCCGGCGACCAGGTCGGCCAGGGTGACCCGTTCCAGCACGCTGCGCAGGCTGACCCGGACCGCGATCCAGACCTCGACCAGGTGGCTGGCGCTGCCCGAGTACTCGACCAGCTCGGGCCTGGCCCCGCGCACGTTGGCCAGCGGCCCGTCGACCGCCCGGATGATGTCGGCCAGGGTGACCTGGTCGGCCGGCTCGGCCAGCCAGTAGCCGCCCTCGGCGCCGCGCTGGCTCTGCACGTAGCCGGCGTGGCGTAGGTCGGACAGGATGTTCTCCAGGAACTTGAGCGGGATGTGCTGGGCCTCGGCGATCCGGTCGCCCTTGACCGGGCCGTGGCCGGCCGCGGCCAGCTCGGCCGCCGCCCGGACGGCGTAGTCCGCCTTGGCTGAGACGTGCATGGCGGCATTCTCGCCGAAGCGCGGGCGGGAGGGAACGACCGGCGAGGATCCGGCTCATTCAATTGACGTAGGCGAGTTCCGATACTTGACGGGGCAGGCTCGACCAGGCACCGTGGCATTCTCTAGCAACCAAGTAGGAAAAGTGGAAATGATTGGAGGAGCCATGACGGTCCGGACCAGGTTCGCCGCCGCGCTGCTGGTGGCGGGTGCGCTGCTGGCTGCCGGGTGCGGCGGGTCGGGCGGCTCGGGTGGCAGCGACAAGCTGACGCTGGTCGCCTACTCCACGCCCCGTGAGGCCTACGAGCAGCTGATCCCCGGGTTCCAGAAGACCGACGCCGGCAAGGGCGTCGGGTTCTCCCAGTCCTACGGCTCCTCGGGCGACCAGAGCCGGGCCATCCAGAACGGCCTGGCCGCCGACGTGGTCACCCTGGCCCTCGAGCCCGACATGACCAAGCTGGTCGACGCCGGGCTGGTGGCCAAGGAGTGGAACGCCGACGACCACAAGGGCATGATCACCAACTCGGTGGTGGTGTTCGTCACCCGCAAGGGCAACCCCAAGAACATCAGGTCCTGGGACGACCTGGTCAAGCCGGGCGTGGAGGTCATCACCCCCAACCCGTTCACCTCGGGCGGGGCCCGCTGGAACATCATGGCCGCCTACGGCGCCCAGCTGGAGCAGGGCAAGTCGCACGAGCAGGCCGTTGCCTACCTCGAGCAGCTGTTCCGCAATGTCCCGGTGCAGGACAAGTCGGCCCGTGAGGCGCTGCAGACCTTCATCGGGGGCAAGGGCGACGTGATGCTGGCCTACGAGAACGAGGCCATCACCGCCCAGCAGAAGGAGCAGCCGGTCGACTACACGGTGCCCGACAGCACCATCCTGATCGAGAACCCGATCGCGGTCGTCAGCAAGTCCAGGAACGCCACCGCGGCCAAGGCGTTCGTCGACTACCTGCGCACCGCCGAGGCGCAGCAGATCTTCGCCGACAAGGGCTACCGCCCGGTGAACCAGCAGGTCGCGGCCACCGCCGGGTTCCCAAGGCCGGCCGGTATGTTCACCATCAAGGACTTGGGTGGTTGGCCGGACGTGACGAAGAAGTTCTTCGACAAGGAAGCGGGCATCGTGGCCGGCATCGAGCGCAAGGTGGGCGTGTCGATTGGCAGCTAGTGCCGTCAGCCGACGGCGGGTCGGGCTCGGGGTCCACGGTGGCGACGCGCTGCTGCGCGGGACCGTCACCCTGTACCTCAGCCTGATCGTCGTCCTGCCGCTGACGGCGGTGGTGTGGCGGTCCAGCCAGGACGGCTGGGCCGCCTTCTGGCGGGCCGCGACCCAGCCCCAGGCCATGGCCGCGCTGCGCCTGACCTTCACCGTGGCCCTGATCGTCGCCGCGGTGAACGTGGTCATGGGCACGGTGATCGCCTGGGTGCTGGTCCGCGACGAATTCCCGGGCAAGGGGGTGGTCAACGCCCTGATCGACCTGCCCTTCGCGCTGCCGACGATCGTGGCCGGCATCACCCTGCTGGCCCTGTACGGCAACTCCAGCCCGGTCGGCATCAACATCGGCTACACCCGACCGGGGGTGGTGCTCGCCCTTGCCTTCGTCACCCTGCCGTTCGTGGTCCGGTCGGTCCAGCCGGTGCTGATGACCATGGAGCCGGACATGGAGGAGGCGGCCCGCTGCCTGGGCGCCGGTCCCCTGACCAGCTTCCGGCGGATCGTGCTGCCCACCATCGCCCCGGCCCTGCTGGCCGGCGCCGCCCTCGCCTTCGCCCGGGCGGTCGGCGAGTTCGGCTCGGTGGTGATCCTGTCCGGCAACATCCCCTACCGGACCGAGGTCGCATCGGTGCACGTGTTCTCGCTGGTCGAGAACGACGACACCGGCGGCGCGGCCGCCGTCTCGGTGGTGCTGCTGGCCGTCTCGGTGCTGGTGCTGGCCGGCCTCAACCTGATCCAGCGTCGGAGGACGCGCCATGCCGAGTGACATCGCCGTCGGAGGACGCGCCACGCCGAGTGACACCGCCGCCCGGGTCACGATCGAGCCGCCCGCCGGCTCGCCCCCGCTGGGCGCGGCCACGGCACCGGCCCGCCCGACCCGGCTGCTGCTGCGGGTGCTGGCCCTCGGCTACCTGGGCGCGGTGCTGCTGGTGCCGGTCGGCGCGGTCATCTGGCGGGCCTTCGGGGACGGCGTCGCCCCGGTGTGGCAGGCCGTCACCACCCCCGACGCGCTGCACGCCTTCTGGCTGTCGCTGCTGATCGCGGCCATCGCGGTGCCGCTCAACACCCTGTTCGGGGTGGCCTGCGCGGTGGTGCTGGTCCGCCACCGCTTTCCCGGCCGGCGGCTGCTGGACGCGGTCATCGACCTGCCGTTCGCCATCTCCCCGGTGGTGATCGGGCTCGCCCTGATCCTGGTCTACGGCCAGGCCGGCTGGATGGGCGGCTGGCTGGCCGAACGCGGCATCCAGGTGATCTTCTCGCTGCCCGGCATGGTGATGGCCACCGTGTTCGTGTCCCTGCCCTACGTGGTCCGCGAGGTGGCGCCGGTGCTGCGCGAGGTCGGCACCGAACAGGAGGAGGCCGCCTGGACGCTGGGGGCCTCGCCGCTGCGGTCGTTCCTGCAGGTCACCCTGCCCGCGATCCGTTGGGGGGTCGCCTACGGGGTGGTCCTGACCACCGCGCGGGCGCTCGGCGAGTTCGGTGCGGTCACGATCGTGTCCGGCCGGCTGGCCGGCCAGACCGAGACCCTCACCCTCTACGTGGAGAACCGCTTCGAGGCCTTCGACCTCACCGGCGCCTACGCCGCCTCGCTCACCCTCGCCGTGCTCGCTCTGCTCGTCCTACTGGCCATGACAAGGCTCCAACGCAAGGAAGGCCACTGATGTCCATACACGTGCGGCACGCGACCCGTCGCTTCGGGAACTTCACCGCGCTCCACGATGTGTCGGTGGAGATCCCGAGCGGCTCCCTGACCGCCCTGCTCGGGCCAAGCGGCAGCGGCAAGTCGACGCTGCTGCGGGTGATCGCCGGGCTGGAGCGGCCCGATGCCGGCACCGTCGAGATCGACGGGCGGGACGCCACCGGGCTGCCGCCGCAGCGGCGCGGAGTCGGCTTCGTCTTCCAGCACTACGCGGCCTTCAAGCATATGACGGTGCGCGAGAACGTCGCCTTCGGGCTGAAGGTCGCCCGCCGGCCCAAGGCCGAGATCCGGGCCCGGGTCGACGAGCTGCTGGAGCTGGTCCAGCTCCCGGGCCTGGCCGAACGCTACCCCTCCCAGCTGTCGGGCGGCCAGCGCCAGCGCATGGCCCTGGCCAGGGCACTCGCGGTCGAACCCCAGGTGCTGCTGCTGGACGAGCCGTTCGGCGCCCTCGACGCCCGGGTCCGCAAGGAGCTGCGGGCCTGGCTGCGCCACCTCCACGACGAGGTCCACGTGACCACCGTGTTCGTGACCCACGACCAGGAGGAGGCCATGGAGGTGGCCGACCGGATCGTGGTCATGAACCACGGCCAGGTCGAGCAGGTCGGCGGGCCCCGCGACCTGTACGAGCACCCCGCCAACGCCTTCGTCATGGGGTTTGTCGGTCCGATCACCCGGCTCGGGGACAACTTCATCCGCCCGCACGACATCGAGCTGCGCCTGGAGCCCAACGGCACCACCTCCGAGGCGATGGTCGAGCGGCTGGTCCACCTCGGCTTCGAGGTCCGAGCCGAGCTCGTCCTCCAGGACGGCCAGCGCCTCCAGGCCCAGATCAGCCGGGACGGCGCCGAGGAGCTGGAGCTGCACCAGGGCCAGATCGTGTTCGTCCGCCCCAGCCGCACTCGGCAGTTCGCCAGTTAGCCGCCGTTTGCCCCGGTCTTTCAGGAGTCCGTCGCGAGGCGTGTCGTCGTTCCGGCGGTTCCGGCCGGGAGGTGTGCAACGCCCGGGTTAGCCCCGAGCGGCGCGAATGGCATAAGATCCTTTGCTTAGTCCGAACGGGCTATCCGGCTCGAAAGGATGCCGCCGTGGGCTGGCACTGGTGGTTCAGCGCACTCGCACTGGCAGGCGGTGTCTGCTTGGCCGGCTACGCATCCTACGTCTGGCGGCGCCGCCGCGCCTCGGCCGGGGCGAGCCTGGCCGTGATGCTGGCCGCGGCCGGCTGGTGGGGGCTCGCCTACGCCATCGAGCTGGGGGCGACCCGCCTGCCGACCAGGTTGTTCTGGGGCGACGCCAAATGGCTCGGTATCGCGCTGCTCCCGCCCGCCTTCTACGCCTTCATCATGCGGTACACCGGCCGCGACCGGTGGCTGAACCGGTACACGATGGCCGCCCTTGCGGTCCCCCCGCTGGCGGTGATCGTGCTGCTGGTCAACCGTGGCACCCACAACCTGGTGCGCTACTACCCGCGGGCGGCGGCCGACGACCCGGCCAACGCCATCGCCCAGGTCGGCCCGTGGTTCTGGCCGTTCCTGATCTACGCCAACCTGGTGATCTGGGGCTGCACGGCGCTGTTCGTGTGGACGCTCACGCGCCTGTCGCGGCGGTACTGGCGTCAGAGCCTGCTGCTGATCGTGGCCGTGCTGCTGCCGAGCGTCGCCAACGTGGCCCACAACCTCAACCTCGGACCGTTCGGGCGGGTGGAGCCGACCCCGTTCCTGTTCATCCTGACCGGCGCGGTGCTGGTGTGGGGCCTGTTCCGCTTCCGCCTGCTCGACCTGGCCCCGATCGCCCGCAGCTCGGTGTTCGAGACGATGCTGGACGCGGTGCTGGTGCTGGACCCCTACCGGCGGGTGGTGAACCTCAACCCGGCGGCCGAGCGGCTCCTCGGCGTGCCGGCCGCCCAGGCGGTCGGGCGCCAGGTCGAGGAGCTGCTCGGGGTCGACCCGTCCCTGGTCGACCGGGCCGACGACCCCTCCCTGCCCGAGGAGGTGGTGCTCGGCGACCGCCACCACGAGCTGACCGCCACGCCGCTGCGGGACCGGGGCGGCCACCAGACCGGCCGGGTGCTGGTGCTGCGCGACGTGACCGAGCGCCACCACGCCCACGAGCGCCTGGTCCAGCTCGACGAGCAGCGCCGCCGGCTGCTCGGCCGGGTGGTGTGGGCCCAGGAGGAGGAGCGTCGCCGCATCGCCGGCGAGGTCCACGACGACGCCATCCAAACCATCGCCGCCGCCCGGCTCATGCTCACCGCCTTCCGCGACCAGCTCCACGACCCCGACCAGCGGCAGCTCCTGGAGCATCTCGAGGAGGCGGTGTCGTCCAGCCTGCGCCGGCTGCGGACGCTGGTGTTCGACCTGCGCCCGGCCGAGCTGGACGAGGACGGGCTGAGCGCCGCCCTGCGGGAGTACCTGACCGAGACGGCCGGCCAGGGCGGCTTCCAGGCCGAGCTCCGCGACGACCTGGAGCAGGAGCCGCCCGCCGAGGCGCGGGTGATCGCCTACCGCATCTCCCAGGAGGCGCTCACCAACGTCCGCGTGCATGCCCAGGCCACCCGGGTGGAGGTCCGGTTGGAGGAGGCGCAGGGCGGGCTGCTGGTGACCATCACCGACGACGGCGTCGGCTTCGAGGCCGACCAGGTCAAGGCCACCCCCCGCCCCGGCCACGTCGGCCTGACCAGCATGTCGGAGCGGGCGACCATGGCCGACGGCTGGTGCCGCGTGGACAGCCGCTCCGGCCACGGCACCACGGTCAGGTTCTGGCTGCCGACCAAGGAGACGCGCCAGTAGCGCCTCGGTCGGGGCTTGCCGCGGCACCAGGGCGGGGCTTGCCGCGGCACCAGGGCGGGGCTCGCCGCGGCACCAGGGCGGGGCTCACCGCGGCACCAGGGCCAGGACGCGGGCGGGGCTGCCGGAGCCGCGGACGATCCTGAGGGGGGCGGCGATCAGTAGGGCGCCGCTGGGGGGTAGGCGGTCGAGGTTGGCCAGCTGGGTGAGCCCGTACTTGCCGGCCCCGAGCAGGAAGGTGTGGCAGGGGAAGGGCGGGTCGAAGCCGTGCGCGGCGCCGGCGTCGGTCCCGACGGTCTCAACGCCGATGCCGAGGATGGGCCGCTCGTCGGCCAGCCAGCGGGCGCATTCGACGTCGATGCCGGGCGTGTGGGGGCCGGTGTCGGTGGCGTTGAGGAAGGCGGTCTGGTCGTCGGCCCGCGCGTCCCAGCCGGTGCGGTACAGCAGCCAGCCGCCATCGGGCAGGGGGCCGTGCTCGGCCTCGAACGCCTCCACGTCCTGGATCCGCAGCAGGTGGTCGGGGTCGCCGGCGGCCTGCCCGGAGTGGTCGATCACCACCGCCGGGCCGACCAGCCGGGCGGGCGGGACCTGGCTGACGTCGTCCAGCTGCCGGCCGGTGACCCAGTGGATGGGCGCGTCGAAGTGGGTGCCGGTGTGCTCGCCGCCCTCGAACCCGTTCCAGTACCAGGCGGGACCGCGCTCGTCGTAGTGGGACAGCTCCCGCAGCCGGAACCGCGGCGTGTTGGCGAACGGCTCGGGCAGGCGCAGGATCGGCGTGTCCTCCGACAGCGGCTGGGTCAGGTCGACCACCTCGACCTCGCCGGCGGCGAGGGCGGCCACCAGGGCCTGGACGGCATCGGTCACGGCGAGTTCCCTTCTGATCGGAGGGCGCGCTGGAACTCGAAGCGGTTCTCGAGCATGTGCAGGTCCATGTGGAAGCTTTTGGGGCCGACGGGCTCGACCTTGGCGACCAGGCAGGCCAGCTCGGGGGCGTTGATCGCCGCCACCGCGGCCGCCTCGAACTCGTCCAGCCCGACGACCGTCCGGGCGTTGGCGATGCCGGCGGCGCGGGCGATCCCGGCCAGGTCGGAGCCGGTGGCGGTGGCCGTCGGGAAGCCGCCGACGCTGAGCAGGCTCTGGTTGTCGAACACGATGTGGGTCAGGTTGCCTGGGGCGTAGCGGGCCAGGGTGGTGAGCCCCCCCAGGTTCATCAGCACCGAGCCGTCGCCGTCGAGCACGACCACCCGGCGCCGCGGCTGGGACAGCGCGATGCCCAGCCCCATCGAGGAGGCCAGGCCCATGGCATGCTCCAGGTAGAAGAAGTTGGGCCGGTGCCCCAGCGAGTACAGCTCAACCGCGACCGCCCCCATGATGGTGACCACCGCGCACCCGGCCAGCTCGTCGTAGATCGCCGCCAGGCAGTCGATCCGCTTCACGCCAGGGCCTCCCACATCAGGTCGCGGGTGAGCAGCAGGGCCACCGGGGCCAGCGACGCCTGGGCCAGGGTCATGGCCCGGCTCACCTGGAGCTGGACGGTCTCGGGGTCGCGGAGCTCGTCGGTGACGATCCCCAGCGCGTCCAGGACCGGCCGGGTGGCGCGGCCGCCCTGGGTCTGCCAGGGGTCGGGCTCGCCCAGGTGGCCGCGGTCGCTGACCAGCATCAGCAGCGGGATCCTGTACAGCTGGGCCAGCGACACGATGCCGTTGACCGACTGGAGCAGGCCGTGGTTCTGCATCAGCATGGCCGACCTGCGGCCGGCCAGGTGGGCGCCGGCGGAGACACCGACCCCCTCTTCCTCCTTGGCCAGCCGGACCAGGATCATGCCCGGGTCGTCCTCGGCCAGCCGGATGAGGTGGACCAGCCAGGTTTCGGGCAGGGCGCTGACCACCTCCACCCCGGTGGCGACCAGGGCGTCGTAGACCAGCTTGGAGTGGCGCTCGGAGACCGGCACGGCTAGGCGCCCAGGTCGATCAGCTGCTCGTGCTCCAGGCCCAGGTCGTTGACCACGTTCCATAGCCCGACGGTGGCCGCGCGGACCCCGGCGCGCACGCAGGGGGCCAGGTCGTCTCCTTCCAGCAGCGCCTTGCAGCGGCGGTACAGGTCCAGCAGCTCGTCCTCGAGCGGGGTGGTCGGCCGGCCGAGCAGGTCGGTGGTGGTGGGCATGGTCAGCCTCCGATGGGCGTGTCGCGCTGGTCGACGGTCCGCCGGGCCTTCAGCTCGAAGCGGGGCAGCTCGCCGGGGCCGGCCCGCTCGACCTCGAAGCGCAGCCCCTCGTGGGCCTCGGCCAGCGCCTTGGCCAGCCGTTCGGCCATGTCCGCCCAGGCCTCGTCGCTGGTGTCGGCGGCCGGCTCCACCCGAAGGGCGATCCGGTCGAAGTGGCCCTCGCGGGTCAGGCGCAGCTGGAACTCCTCGATGCCCGGGTGCTCGCGCACGATCCCCTCGACCGCCCGCGGGTAGACGTTGGTCCCCCTGACCAGCTTCATGTCGTCGACCCGGCCGAGGATGCCGCCCTCGTACAGGTCGAAGCCGCGCCCGCAGGTGCAGCGGGAGGCCGGCACCTTGGCGACCAGGTCGGCGGTGCGGTAGCGCAGCAGCGGGATGATGCCCCGGCCGAACGAGGTCACCACCCGCTCCCCCGCCTCGCCGTAGCCGACCGGCTGGTCGCCGGCCGGGTCGAGGACCTCCTCGAGGTAGTGGTCCTCGATGATATGGGTGCCGCCGGGCTGGTGGGTGCACTCGAAGACCATGATGGTGCCGATCTCGGTCATGCCGGCGGTGTCGCCCGCCTTGGCCCCCCAGAGCCGCTCGATCAGGGCTTTGGTCTGCGGGATCGACCCGGCCGGCTCGCCGGACAGGATCAGGCGCCGCACCGGGCTGGCCGCCAGGTCGACGCCGAGCCGCTCCGCCTCCTGGGCCAGGCGCAGGGCGTAGGTCGGGGTGGAGGCGACCACGGTCGCCCCGAAGTCGAGGAGCTGCTTGACCCGGCCTTCGGTGGTCTGGGCGCCGCCGGGCACGTTGAGCACGCCCATCTTCTCCATGCCGTAGTGCAGGCCCCAGAAGCCGATGAACGACCCGTAGCCGAAGGCGACGTAGGCGGTGTCGGCCGGTCGGACCCCGAAGCCCCACAGCCCGTAGCACCACATCTCGGCCTGCCAGGCCCAGTCCTTGGTGGTGTCCAGCACCCGGATCGGCTCCCGGCCGGTGGTGCCCGAGGTGGTGTGCCAGCGGATGGCCGCCTCCCGGCCGGCCACCGGCAGCAGGCCGAACGGTGGCGCCTCGCCCTGCGAGGCCATCCACTGGTCGCGGGTCAGCAGCGGCAGCCGGCGCAGGTCGTCGAGGGTCTTGAGCTGCTCGGGGGCGAACCCGGCCTCGCGGAACGACCGCTGGTAGAAGGGGCTGCGGGCAGCCGCCCAATCGCACAGCCGGCGCAGCTTGGCCAGCTGCAGGACGGCCAGCTCGTCGCGCCCCAGGGTCTCCGTCTTGGGGTTCCAGTACTGATCTCCGGCACCCATGCTCCGGCCTCCTCCGCTGCGTCGCGAGATCGAGCCTGGATGTTGCGGAGCATACCGGGAACCCGATCGACCGGGGCACCCCCTGGGCTCCCTCCGGCCCCCGGTCGGGTGCTCACCCGGCCTTGACCCGGGCCCCTGGTACCCTTGTGGGGGACGGCCAAGGGGGTGTGCCCGGGTGGAACCGTTGCTGCAGGTGCTGGCCCGGGCGGTCCGGCGTGGCGGGGTGTTCCTGGTCGGGATGACCCTGCTGATCGTCGGGGCCGCCATGCTGGTGCTGCCCGGCCCCGGGATCGCCGTCATCCTGCTCGGCCTGGTGGTGCTGTCGGCCGAGTTCCAATGGGCCAAGCACGTCCTGGCCTGGGTCCGCGAACGGGCCTTCGACCTCAAGACCCAGGCGCAGTCGCGCCTGCCAGGTGCCAACCGCCAGCCCCCCAGCGGCCCGCCCGGCCGCGACCGCCCCGATCGGGCCGCCTAGCCGCGAGCGCGGGTCGAGGTTCGGCGGGCGACCAGGGTGACCAGCGTCAGGGTGCAGATGGTGGCGACCACCCCGATGGCCAGGCGGGTCAGGCTGCCGCCGGCGGGGAGGTCGGCGGCGAGCAGGATCACCGCGCCGAGGCCGAGGGCGGCCATGGTGGTGGCGGCGAGGACGACCGCTCTGGCCTCCAGGACAGGGCGGTCGTCGCGGACCTGGGGGCGGGCTTCCCTGGCCCAGCTGGCCAGCTCGGCGTAGAGGAGCAGGCCGGCGCCGACCAGCGGAGCGGCGGCGTCGATCCGGTCGCCGCGGCGCACCAGCACCACCGCGTACTCGGCCAGGAGCACGGAGAGGGCCGGGGCGAGCAGGGACGGCAGCCGCAGGGCGGCTCCGGCGGCCAGCAGCAGGCCAAGCCCGGCCAGCCAGGCCAGCGCCTCCCGTAGCGGGCCGGACACCGCGGCCAGCGGGGCGAGCGCGAGCCCGGCGGCGACCGCGGTGGCGGCAAGGCCGCAGGCTAGCGGGGCGCGAGCCCGCCGCGGCGCCGGCATGCCTCCACCTCCAGCAGCACCTGCTGCAGGTGCCGCTCGTCGGTCCACTCGATCACCGTCGCGCCCAGCCGCTGGTAGCGGTGGCGCAGCGTCTCGCGCTCCAGGGCCCACAGGCGGTGGGCGAGCTCCCCCCAGTCGCCGGTCGCCCCGCCGGCGTGGGTCAGCGGGGAGATGTCGACGACGGCCAGGTCGTAGCCGCGGGCCAGCAGGTCGAACAGGGCGGCGACGCCGCGCTCGTCGACCAGCGGGGTCAGCGCCACGATCAGGGCCTTGGCGGGCAGGGTCCGGGGCGGGAGGTGCCGGATCCCCTTCCAGGCCGCGGTCGCGAACACCTGGGTCTCCATCAGCGTGTCCAGCAGCCGGTAGAGGGCGGTCTGGCCGCCGCCCGGCTGCAGCCACTGCACGAAGCCGCCGAAGCTGACCAGCCCGACCCGGTCGCGCTGGCCGAGGTAGGCCGATGCCAGCGAGGCTGCCGCCCCGACAGCCAGGTCCAGGGTGCTGCCGGTGCTCCCGCGGACGTCGAGGAAGCTGTCGAGGAACAGGACGATGTCGGTGGTCCGCTCAGGATGGCGCTGGTTGACCATCAGCGCCCCCCGGCGGGCGGTGGCCCGCCAGTTGATCGAGCGGGGCCGGTCGCCGGGCAGGAACGGCCGCAGGTCGGCGAACTCGATGCCGTCGCCGCGCTGCCCGGACACGTGGCTGCCGGTGGAGACCTGGGTCTCGAACGGATGGACCAGCGCCCGCAACGCCTCGGGGACGGGGAAGACCTTGACGGCGGCGTGCCGGTCCAGGTGACCTTCCCAGGTGAACAGCCGGAAGCGGTCGTGGGCCCGCAGGTGCGCGTCGCCCAGCCAGTAGGCACCCCAGCGGCGGCAGGTGAGCCGGACCGTGACGGTCCGCTCCTCCCCCGCCGCCAGGCGCACGGCCAGCGCCCAGGTGCGGCCGGTGCCGCCCGGGCCCTCCATCCCTGGGGGAACGACCAGCAGCACCTCGAGGCGGTCGACCGGGGTGACGGCGCGCAGGGCGACCTGGACGGTCAGCTCGTCGCCGACCAGCGCCCGCTCCCGGTCGACGGTGACCTCGGCCCGCAGCTCGGGGTCGTGGGCGCCGGCCAGGCCGGCCACCACCAGCACGGCCAGGGGCGCGGCGGCCGCGACCAGCTCCGGGCGTCCGAGGGCCAGCCCGGCCAGCAGCGCCAGCGCGGCCACCCCGATGTAGGCGGCGATCTTGGCGCTGGGCCGGCGGGTCACCGGTCGACCCGATTCACCAGGGCACCCGCATGGGAGCGCCGCCCGATCCACCGGGGCGGCCCTTCGGGGTTCCCCGGCGCCCTTCGGCGGACCCCTCCGTCATCCGCCCGGGCGGGACCGGGCGGCGGCCGGCTCGGCCTCCGGCGGCGGGGTCGGGACCTGCTCGAGCAGCTCGGCCACCACGTCCTCGGTGCGGACCCGGCGCACCCACAGCTCCGGCCGCAGGATCAGCCGGTGGGCGAGCGCGGGGACGGCCACCGCCTTGACGTCCTCGGGGGTGACGAAGTCGCGGCCGGAGAGGGCGGCCTTGGCCCTTGCCACCTTGAGCAGCGCGAGCGTCCCCCGGGGGCTGGCCCCGACCTGGACCCGGGGGCTGGCCCTGGTCGCCCCGACCAGCTCGACCATGTAGCGGCCGACGCTGGAGGCGACGTGGACGTCCTCGACCGCCCGCTGCATGCCGAGCACGTCGGCGGCCGTGGCCACCCTGGCCAGCTCCACCTCGTCGCCGGTCCGTTCCAGGCGGCGCTCCAGCATCCGCCATTCGGCGTCGGCCGAGGGGTAGCCGACCGACAGCCGCAGCAGGAACCGGTCCAGCTGGGCCTCGGGCAGCGGGTAGGTGCCTTCGTACTCGATCGGGTTCTGGGTGGCCACCACCAGGAACGGCCGCTCCAGGAGCCTGGTGACGCCGTCGATGGTCACCTGCCGCTCCTGCATCGCCTCCAGCAGCGCCGCCTGGGTCTTGGGCGGGGAGCGGTTGATCTCGTCGCCGAGCAGCAGGTTGGTGAACACCGGGCCGGGCCGGAACTCGAAGTCGCCGAGGCGCTGGCTGTAGATCGAGGAGCCGGTCACGTCCGAGGGCATCAGGTCGGGGGTGAACTGCACGCGGGAGAAGCGCAGCGAGGTCACCTGGGCGAAGGACCGGGCGATCAGGGTCTTGGCCAGGCCGGGGAAGTCGTCGAGAAGCACGTGGCCGTCGGCCAGCAGCCCGAGCAGCACCAGCTCGAGTGCGTCGCGCTTGCCGACCACGGCCCGCTCGACCTCGTCGAGCACCCGTTCGGCCAGCCCGCGCAGGTCGGCGAGGTGCTGGCTCACCGGGACCCCTCCCGATCCACCGGGGCGGCCGACCCCTCGGTGTCGATCCGTTCCAGGTTGGCGACCAGCTCGGCCAGGTCGTCGCGGGACAGGCCGGGGGCCTCCCGGTCCGGCAGGCTGCCGCTGTCGGGGCCGAGCAGCGCCCAGCCGGTCTCGCCGAGGGCGGCCCTGGCCGGCGCCGGGTCGCCGTCCAGGTCGACCGCGCGCGACCAGCGCAGCCGGTCGGCGGCCACCGGCCGCAGCTCCGGCCGCAGCCGGGTCTTGGCATGCAGGGCGCTGGCGCTGGAGAGCGCGAGCAGCCGCACCAGCCGGTCCAGCTCGGCCGGCGGCTTCGGCGCGGCCGGCCTGGCGGCCAGGGCGGCGTCGAACGGAGACGCCGGGGCTGGCGGGTAGGCCAGCCGCAGCCAGACGACCAGCAGGCGCACGCTGAGACCGCCCAGCACCAGCAGGTAGGTCGCGACCGCCAGCGGCCGCCGGGTCGGGATGAGCTGGATGACCGCGACCAGCGCCAAGCTGGCCCCGACCGCCAGCAGGGCCGCCCTGATCACCGCCCCGGTCATGGTGGGCTCGCCGCCGCCGTGGCGTCGGCGAGCTCGACCGCCTCGGCGAGCTCCCGGCGGACGGCGCGCAGCGCGGCGATGGCCGCGTCGCGGTCGGCCCGGTCGATGGTGTGGTGACTGAACTTGGCCCGCTCGAACAGGTCGGTGAGGCGGTGCACGGAGGTGGGGCTGGCCCATGCCGCCTCCAGCACCCGGGCGGCGTACTCGAACGGGGCCTCGGCCGCCCGCCTGGGGAAGCCGACCGCGGCCAGGCCGCGCTCCATCCTGGCCCAGGCGGCGATCACCGCCCGGCGGGGGTCGGGCTCGCGCTCCAGGTCGTCGAGGGTGTCGTCGACCAGCTCGACCAGGCGCGCGGCCGGCGACCGGGGCGGGTGCCGGCCGCGCCGGTCGGCCAGCAGCTGGGCGGCCACGATGGCGATCATCGCCAGCAGGGCCGTGCCGGCGACGACCAGCGGCACCACCCCGGGGCTGGGCGGAGCGGTCGGCACCTCGATCGAGCTGGGCGGCGTCGGGGTGCTGGAGGGGGTGACCCGGTCAACCAGCCCGTCCAGCCCGAGCGGGTGCCGGAGCAGCCACAGGACCAGGATCACGGCCAGCGGCAGCAGCACGCCGAACGTGCTGTTGCGCCGGCGCCTGGGGCTGTTGGGGCGGTGGTGGGGCAGAAGGACCATGACAGCCAGCAGCCCGGCGGCCACCATGGCCAGGAGGATGAGCAGCAGCAGGCTGTCGACCAGGTCGGCCGGGTAGCTGGGCCGGCCACGGCCGCTGCCCAGCGGGCCACGCAGGCTGCCCACCGCGACCAGGGCCAGCAGCAGGACGGCGGCGATGGCCGGCGGCGCCGCCGACGAGCCCAGCCTCCGGCGGGTCGCGCCGCGGCCAGGCGGCGTGCGCCGCTCCGGCTGCCTGTCCTCCGCCACGCGCTCCCTCGCCGCCTTGGTCCCACCCCCGGTGCGCCCATCGTCCCACAGTTGCGGGAGGCTCCGCCCCCCTGCATGCCCCGCGCTCGCCGCTGCCGGTGGTCGGTCCCTGCACCCTCAGCCCACGACCGGCGAGCCAGCTGCGGGGGCTCCGCCCCCTGCCATGCCCCCACTCGCCGCTGCCGGTGATCCGTCCCTCCACCCTCGGCTCACGACCGGTGCTCAGGCGGTGGCGGCCTCGACGGCGCTTGCGGTCAGGTCGACCATCTCGTCGACCTCGGCGTCGGTGACCACCAGCGGTGGGCCGAGCATGACGAGGTCGCCGTCGACGCCGTCGGCGCAGCCGGTGGACCAGTACAGCAGCAGGCCGCGGTCGCGGGCGGCCGCGACCACGCGCTCGGCGACCCGCGCCGGCCGCGGGAACGGCGCCCTGGTGACCCGGTCGGCGACCAGCTCGACGGCCACCATCAGCCCCAGGCCGCGGATGTCACCGGCGGCCGGATGGCCGGCGAGCCGCGCCTCCAGCCCGGCCCGCAGCCGCTTGCCCCTGGTCTCGGCCGCCTCCACCAGCCGGCGCTCCCGCAGCACCCGCAGCACCGCCCGGCCGGCGGCGGCGCCGACCACATGGTGGGAATAGGTGAGGCCGTGGGTGAAGCCGCCCTCCCCGATGGTGTCGTGGACCTCCCCGGAGGCGACCGCCAGACCGAGCGGCCAGTACCCGGAGGCGGCTCCCTTGGCCAGGACCAGGATGTCGGGCCTGACCGCCCAGTGGTCGCAGGCGAACCAGCGTCCGGTGCGGCCGAACCCGGTCATGACCTCGTCGGCGATCAGCAGGACCCCGTGGCGGCGGCAGACCTCGGTCACCGCCGGCCAGTAGTCGTCGGGCGGGACGGCCGCGCCCAGCCCGGCCCCGGCGACCGGCTCGGCCACGAACGCGGCCACCGTGCCCGGCCCCGAGGCCAGGATCTCCTGCTCCAGAGCCTCGGCGTAGCGGCCGCCGCAGCCGACCGGGTGGGTGTCGGGGAACGGGCAGCGGTACTCGTAGGCGGCGAGGGTGTGGCCGGCCAGGCCGAGCCAGGGCAGGTAGGGCCGGCGCAGCGGCTCGCGGCCCCCGGCGTCCAGCGCCCCCCTGGTGTTGCCGTGGTAGCTGCCCCGGCGGCCGATCACCCGATGGCGGTCCTCGCCGCGGGCCAGGTGGTAGGCGCGGGCCATCTTCAGCGCGGTCTCGATCGCCTCGCTCCCGCCCGACACCGGGTAGGTGCGGGCGTCGTCCACGGGCACCAGCCCGGCCAGCTCCTCGGCGTAGGCCTCCAGCGCCTCGGAGGTGAACATGGTGCCGTGGGCGTAGGCGACCCGCCCCATCTGGTCGAAGATGGCCTCGGCCACCGAGGCGTCGCCGTGGCCGATGCCGACGACGATCGCCCCGCCGGCCCCGTCCAGATAGCGGCGACCCTCGGTGTCCCAGAGCTCGCAGCCGCTGGCCCTGGCCACCGTCGGCAGCCCGCTCCCCCTGGCGAACAGGTGGCTCACCTCGGCCCCTCACGGTGAGGATCGTTGCCGGCCGGCTCTTGGGGGGGTCCGGGGGGGAGGACTCCCCTCCGGATGAGCCGGGGACCGCCTCGAGTGCATGTCTGTCTCACCTCGTCACATACACCCCCTGGGGGTCGAGCTCCTCCCGGATGAGGCGCAGCTCCTCGTCGGTCGGGTCGGGGGTGACCTGCAGGTCGCCGGCCAGCTTGAGGTCCCAGCCGGTGGCGGCGCGGACGTCGTCGACCCGCACCCCCGGGTGGATGGCGGCCAGGCACATCTCTCCGGTGTCGGGGTCGAAGCCGTAGCGGCCGAGGTCGGTGACCACCACCGACGGGCCGAGGCCCTGCCAGCCCTTGGCGGCCCGCAGGGCGGCCCCGCCGAGGTTGCCTGGGCTGGTCCGGAAGTCGATCCGCTCGACGAACGAGCGGGCCGACTGGCGCATGAGCACGAACACCTCGCGGGCGTTGATGGCGATCTCGCAGGCGCCGCCCGACCCGGGCAGCCGGACCTTGGGCTGCTGGTAGTCGCCGATCACGGTGGTGTTGATGTTGCCGAACCGGTCGAGCTGGGCGGCGCCGAGGAAGCCGACGTCGACCAGCCCGCCCTGGAGGTAGTAGGAGAACAGCTCCACCATGCTCATGGCCGCGGTCGCCCCGGTGACCAGGCACGGGTCGCCGATCGACAGGGGCAGCCGGGCAGGCCTCGCGCCGTAGACGCCCGACTCGTAGATCAGCTCGATGTCGGGCGCGACCGTCCGCTGGGCCAGGGCGACGGCGATGTTGGGCAGCCCGATGCCGACGAAGCACACCCGCCGCCCGGCCAGCGCCCGCGCCCCGGCCACCACCAGCATCTCGTTCCTGGACCAGTCCCGTCCCTGCGGGGGGCTGCCGCTTCGCCCCTTCAGCCCCCCGGACCCCCCGCCCATCAGCGGTAGTCCCCTTCGCCCCTTCAGCCCCCCGGAGCCCCCGCCCATCAGCGGTAGTCCCCGTAGTCGACCGCGCCGGACAGGGCCGGGGCCGGGGTCAGCTCGGCCCAGCGCTCGGCGCCGAGCTTGTCCACGTACTCCTGGTGGGTCGCGGTGCCGTGGACCCACTCGTCCAGCCAGGCGGCAAGGCGCCGCGGGTCGCGGCTGATCTGGTCCCATTCCAGGTAGAAGCGGTTGTCGCGGTCGTAGTAGCCCTGGGCGTAGGAGGGGTGGGCGCCGCGCGGGCAGACGACCACCGCGTCGACCTTGATGCCGGGGATCAGGGTCCGGTTGGGGTCGGCCCGCACGACCTCCTCGGCGACCAGCTCCTCGACGACCACGATCACCCGGCCGGCCGCGAACGCCGCCTCCTTCTGGCAGCCGGTCAGCCCCCAGATCTGGGTGTTGCCGGCCGCATCGGCCCGCTGGGCGCCGACAATGGCCACGTCGGGGTTGAGCGGCGGCACCGCGAACACCGGCTCGCCGCCGAACGGGGAGGTGACCGGACGGATGTTGGGGTTGACCCGGGGCAGGTCGGTCTCGAAGTAGGACCGCAGCGGCCAGAACGGCAGCTTGGCGGCGCCGGCGGTGTAGCGCCCGACCATCCCGAAGTGGCTGTACTCCTCCAGCTCCAGCGGGGCCGGGTCATGGTGCTCGACCCGCCGCCGGATGGCGTGCAGCGACCCCACCCCCGGGTTGCCCATCCAGGAGAAGACCAGCTTGCGCGCCACCCCTGCCGCGACCATCTGGTCGTAGACGACATCGGGGGTGAGCCGGCACAGGGTCAGGTCGCGGCGCCGCTGGCGGATCACCTCGTGCCCGGCCGCGAACGAGATCAGATGCGTGAAGCCTTCGATGGCCAGGGTGTCGCCGTCGCGGACCAGCTCCGAGATGGCGTCGTGCATGCTGGCGACCTTGCTGGCACCTCGACCAACCGCGGTCCCCGGTCCACGTGGGGGGAGCCCCGGCTCCCCTCCACCGCCACCCGGGAGCGCCGGCGCCATGGTCGGCCGACCCGCTTCACTCACCGGCGACCTCCTCGACCGCCTCGGTGAACAGGCGCAGGGCGGTGCGGCACTGGTCGGCGGTGACGACCAGCGGCGGGGACAGCCGCACGGCGCTCTCCCCCGCCTCCAGCACCAGCAGGCCGCGGCGGAAGCAGGCCAGCTGCACCTCCTCGGCCAGCTTGCCGCTGGGGAACTCGACCCCGAGCATCAGCCCGACCCCACGGACCTCCTCCATCAGCCAGCCGAACCGGCGGCGCAGCCGCTCCAGCCCCTCCAGCAGCAGCTCACCCTGGGCGGTCGCGTTGGCCAGCAGCTTCTCCTCGCCCAGGACCTCAAGGGTGGCCAGGCCGGCCGCGCACGGCACCGGGCTGCCGCCGTAGGTGGAACCGTGGGCCCCCTTCGGCCAGCGCCACAGCTCGTCCCGGGCCATGAACGCGCCAAGGGGCAGCCCCGAGGCGATCCCCTTGGCCGCGATCAGCACGTCCGGCTCGACCCCGGCGTGCTCGATGGCCCACATCCGCCCGGTCCGGCCCATGCCCGACTGGACCTCGTCGGCCACGAACAGGATGCCGTGGCGTTCGCACAGGGCCTTGAGCCTGGCCAGCCAGCCCGGCGGGGGGACGATGTAGCCGCCCTCGCCCTGGATCGGCTCGACGAACACGGCCGCGACCTCGCCGGGATCGACCTGGTAGCGGAACAAGGTGTCCTCCAGCCAGTCGACGGTGGCCAGGCCGCATTCCGGGTAGGTCAGGTTGAGCGGGCAGCGGTGACAGTAGCCGTAGGGGGCGTGCAGCACCCCCGGCAGCAGCGGCCCGAACCCGGTGTGGTACCTGGCCTTGGAGGCGGTGAGGCTGACCGAGCCGTAGCTGCGGCCGTGGAAGGCGCCGTAGAAGCTGATCGCGTACTGCCGGCCGGTGGCCGCCCTGGCCAGCTTCAGCGCCCCCTCGACGGCCTCGGTGCCGGAGTTGGTCAGAAACGCCCGCACCGGTCCCGCCATCGGTGCGGTCGCGGTCAGCGCCTCGCAGTATTCGGAGTAGACGGGCAGGTAGAAGTCGCTGGCCGAGTAGTGCAGCAGGTCGGCGGCCTGGCGTCCGACCGCCTCGACCACGGTCGGGTGGGCGTGGCCGGTCGAGCAGACGGCGATGCCGGCGTTGAAGTCGAGGAACAGGTTGCCGTCGACGTCCTCGATCAGCGCGCCGCTCCCCCGGCGGGGCACCATCGGGTAGGCGCGGGGCAGCGACGGGCTGGTCACCGCCGCGTCCCGCTCCAGCACCCTGCGGGCCTGCGGTCCCGGCACCGCGGTTCGCAGGTCGGGCACCGGCCGGGCCGGGTCCAGCCAGTCGCCCACCGGAGCGCCTGCGCTCAACCGACCACCGTCTGCGACTGCTCGCGCATGAACTGCTGCACGTAGTACGGGCCGCCGCCGGCCTTGCCGGAGCTGCCCGACCCCTTCCAGCCGCCGAACGGCTGCACGCCCGGCCAGGCGCCGGTGGTGGCGCCGGCCTTGCGGTTGACGTAGACGACCCCGGCCTGGATCCGGTCGAGGAACCGGTCGACCTCGGCCTCGTCGCCAGAGTAGAAGCCGGCGGTCAGGCCGTATTCGGTGTCGTTGGCCAGCTCCATCGCCTCGTCGATCGAGTCCACCGGGGCAACGGCCACGAACGGCACGAACAGCTCGTCCTTGAACAACCGGTGGTCGGCGGGCAGGTCGGCGACCACCGTCGGGGCGACGTAGTTGCCGTCGGGCAGGTCGTCGCCATTGAGCACCTCGCCGCCGGCGAGCACGCGGCCCTCCTTGCGCGCCTCCCTGACGGCCTGCTTGAACCGGTCGACCGCCTGCTCGTCGATCACCGGGCCCATGTAGACGTCGCGGTCCAGCGGGTCGCCGACCCGGAGCTGGGTGGCCCGGTCGGCCAGCCGGCCGGTGAACTCCCCGGCCACCGCCCGCTCCACGTACACCCGCGAGCAGGCCGAGCACTTCTGGCCCGAGAAGCCGAACGCCGACCGGAGCACGCCCTCGGCGGCCAGGTCCAGATCGGCCTTGGCCGACACGATGGCCGGGTTCTTGCCGCCCATCTCGCAGATCGCCGGCCGGGGGATGCCCTTGGAGAACTCCTTGTAGATCTTCATGCCGACCGCGTAGGAGCCGGTGAAGGTGATGCCGTCGATGCCCGGGTGGTCGACCACCAGCTTGCCCACCTCGTCGCCGCCGGGCAGCAGGTGGAAGGCGCCGGCGGGCAGGCCGGCGTCGCGCAGGCAGACGTACAGCTGGTAGGCGGTGAACGAGCCCTGCGGGGAGGGCTTGAGCACCACCGTGTTGCCGGCGGCCAGGGCCCCGCCGGCCGGCCCGGCGGCCAGGGCCATGGGGAAGTTGAACGGGCTGATCACCGCCCACACGCCGTACGGCTTGAGCACCGACCGGGTGTGCTCGTCGGCCGACAGCTGGCCCATCCTGCGGGCGAACCCGTCGTTGTCGTCCAGCTGCTGGCAGTAGTAGCGGATCAGGTCGGCCGACTCCTCGACGTCGCCGAGGGCCTCCAGCCGGTTCTTGCCGACCTCCATGGTCATCAGGGCGGCCAGCTCGTTGGAGCGCTCGCTGATCAGGTCGGCGGCCCGGCGCAGCAGCGCCACCCGCTCCTGCCACGGCATGCCCGACCAGGCCGGGAAGGTGGCCTTGGCGGCGGTGACGGCGTCGTCGACGTCGCGCTCGCTGGCCGAGTGGACTTCTGCCAGCTCCAGCTTGGCGTCGTTGGGGCTGCCCAGCATGAAGGTCTCGCCGTCGGTGCGGGGCTGGCCGTCGACGACCGTGGGGATGGTCTGGCCGACCCAGGCCCTGGCCGTCTTCAGGCCCTCCTCGTAGGCGGCGTGCAGTTCCTCGTTGTCGGCCGAGAGGGTGGCGTAGGTGACCCGGAACTTGGCCATGGTGGTGCTCCCTTCGATGGGCGGCGCGCTGCTTCAGGTTGCCGTCGGAGACGAGTCTACCTGGGGTGTTAGGTCCAGCCGCCGAAGCTCCGGGCGGCGGGGACATGCAGCTGCTCCGGCCCGTGGGCCAGGCGGCCGGCGACCATGGTGAAGATCGCCTCGGTGCCTTCCAGGCCGCGGGGGTCGGCGGCGAGCACGTCGCCGGCGAAGGCGGTCAGGTCGGCCCGCTGGCCGGCCTCGATGGTGCCGCTGACCCGCTCCTGGCGGGCCAGGATCCGGCCGCCGAGGGTGAACACCTCCAGGGCGACGGGCAGGCCGAGGCGCTGGCTGGGCCGGTGGTGGTGGACGGCGGCGGCAACCCCGTGCCATGGGTCGAGCGGGGTGACGCGGGCGTCGGAGGAGCCGCCGGTCGGCACCCCGCGCCGCCACAGGTCGGCGAACGGGTTCATGCTCTTGGCCCGGCGCGGGCCCAGCCGGCGGGCGTACATGCCGTCGGGGCCGCCCCAGGCGGCGTCGAAGGCCGGCTGCACGCTGGCCGCCAGCCCCAGCTCGGCCATCCGGTCGGCGCCGTCGGCCCCCAGCAGCTCGACATGCTCGATCCGGTGCCGGCAGCCCCGGAAGGCGGTCGGGCCGACCGTCCGCACGGCCCGGCGGGCGCAGCGCAGGGCCTGGCCGATGGCCACGTCGCCGATGGCGTGGACCCCGACCTGCACGCCTTCCAGGCTGGCCCGGACGTAGAGCTCGGTCAGCTCCTCGTCGTCGTGGTACAGCACCCCGCAGGTGTCGGGCCGGTCATGGTAGGGGGTGGACAGGGCGGCGGTGTGGGAGCCGAGCGACCCGTCGAGGAACAGGTCGCCCCCGACCTGGGAGAGCTTCCGCCCGGCCACGTAGTCCAGGTCCAGGTCGCCCCAGTAGCCGATCACCTCGATGGGCAGCGCCTCCACCCGGTCCAGCAGCAGCTCGAAGTCACGGCGACCGGTGATGTCGGGGCCGGCCATCTCGTGGACGCAGGTCACCCCGCGCCTGGCGGCAAGGCACAGGGCGGCGTCCTGGGCGGCCAGCAGGGTGGCGGCGGGCAGGCTGTCGAGGGCGAACCGGCGGGCCAGGTGGTTGGCCTCGCCTCCGGTCACCCCGGTGGGGGCGCCGTCGGCGCCCCGGTCGCAGCCGGGGGCGTCCAGCGCGCCCGAGTCGCCGAGCACGTCGAGGGTGGCGAAGCCCTGGTGGCCGTCGACCCGCGACAGGTAGACGGGGCGGCCCCCGGCGGCCTCGGCCAGCGCGGCCGGGGAGGGCAGCTCCGGGGTGGCGAACCGGGTCTCGTCGTAACCGTCGCCCCAGAGCAGGCCACCGGCGCCGGCGTGGCCGGCCCGTGCCGCGGCCGCCCTGACCCGGTCCAGCAGTTCGGCCGGGGAGCGGACCTCGCGCAGGTCGGCGCCGTGGTCGGCCAGGCCGGTGGCGGACAGGTGGACATGGGCGTCGACGAACCCGGGCATGAGGGTGGCGTCGCCGAGGTCGACCACCCGGTCGGCGCCCAGCGACGCGGCGTCGGCGGCGGGGACGATCGCGGTGATGCGCCCGCTCTCGATGGCGACGGCCAGGTCGAGGCGGCGGCCGAGGGCGTCGCCGAGGCGGTTGCGGGAGTCATGGAGGCTCGACCCGGCTGCCCCCCAGACGGTGTGGGCGATCACCACGAGGCCGGGCACGGGTTTGGGGAACCTCCTCGGGCGCCGGGCCGGCGCCATGGCATCACGGGACCGACGAACACGTCGGACTGTAGGCTGGCAGTCTAGGCAATGTCCCCCATGGGGGCCAGGGGGGCGTCCGATCGGGCTGCCCTGTCTGGCGGGATACCGGGCCGTGTCGCATACTCGAAGCCAGCATTGCGCAGGTCGGCCGGCTGAAGGCGTCAGGAAGGCGGGGTCCGTGAGTCAGCCACTTCGATATGCGATAAGGATGACCCTTCGGCGGCTGTTGATCCTGGCGATCCTCTACCTCTTGATGATTCCGGTGCTGTACTGGATGTACAAGTCCAACCGGGGCCTTGACTGGTGGAACATCCTGGGTGGCGACCCCCGCGTCGGCCCCGAGTACCGCAGCTACCTGATCAAGACCGACCACCCGCTGGCCCCGGACTTCGACCTGTGGGCGACCACCAAGGCGCTGCCGTTCGCGATCATCAGCATGATCGTCACCCTGGCCCTGTTCGTGTCCATCGTGCTGGTCCAGTTCGTCGCCATCTTCTGGTTCCTGGCCAGGGGGCAGACCTATGTCATCTACCCGCGGGAGTACGACGTCAGCTTCGACGACGTCCGCGGCCAGCCCGAGATCGTCGAGTCGACCAAGGAAGCGCTCACCCTGTTCCAGGGGTTCAAGAAGTTCCGCGACGCCGGCGGCTACCCGCCCCACGGGATCCTGTTCGAGGGCCCGCCCGGCACCGGCAAGACCCTGCTCGGCAAGGCGATCGCCGGCTCGGCCAAGGTGCCGTTCGTGTACGCCTCGGGCACCAGCTTCAACAACATGTTCATGGGTGTCGGCAATCTGCGCATCATGCGGCTGTTCAAGAAGGCCCGGAAGCTGTCGCGCAAGTACGGCGGCGCCGTGATCTTCCTCGACGAGCTGGACGCGGTCGGCGGCTCCCGGGGAGCGGTGTCCAACGCCAGCCAGCCCGCCGACACCGGCCGCCACTGGTGGGGCAGGGGCCCGCTGCGGTTCATCATGGCCCCGGGCATGGGTGGCGGCGGCATGTACGTCAACGAGCTGCTGGTCCAGATGGACGGCATGATCATGCCCAAGGGGCTGTGGCGCCACGTCAAGCGGGTCCTGCACCTCGGCAAGCCCAAGATCCCCCAGTACAACGTGATGGTCATCGGGGCCACCAACCAGGCGTCGACGCTGGACCCGGCGCTGCTGCGGCCCGGGCGCTTCGACCGCAAGCTCCACGTCGGGCTGCCGTCGGGCTCCGGGCGCGAGGACATCCTCCAGTACTATCTGGACAAGGTGCCCCACGAGCCGGTCGACACCGCCCGCCTGTCCAGGGCCACCTATGGCTTCAGCCCGGCCCAGATCAAGAACCTGGTCAACGAGGCGCTGATCTTCGCCCTGGTCGACGGGCGCGACCGGCTCAACTTCGACGACCTGTGGACGGCCAAGGTGACCGAGGAGATCGGCCTCAAGGAGCCGTCCAGGACCTCGGCCCGCGACCGCCAGATGACCGCCTTCCATGAGGCCGGCCATGCCGTGCTCGCCTACATCCTGGAGCTCGACGACCAGATCCAGGTCGCCTCCATCATCAAGCGGCGCGACACCCTCGGGGTGGTCTACCGGACGCCGCTGGAGGAGCGCCACACCGAGCTGCGTGAGGACATGCGCCGCGACATCGTGGTCTCCCTGGGCGGCCTGGCCGCCGAGGAGATCTGGTTCGGCGAGACCACCACCGGCCCCAGCTCCGACCTGCGCCACGCCACCGCACAGGCCGCCATCATGCTCGGGCTGCTGGGCATGGGCGAGAACCTCATCTCCTACGGGGTGCTGAACCAGACGCCCTACACCGAGGGACCGATGGCCGCCATCCTCGGCAACTCCGAAGCCCGCAAGGCCATCGGCACCCTGCTGGCCGAGGCCAAGCAGCAGGCGGTCGAGCTGCTGCGGGCCAACGAGCCGGCGGTCCGGGCGCTCTCGGAGCGGCTGCTGGAGAAGGACGAGGTCGCCGGCGAGGAGCTCGAGGAGATCATGGTGTCCAAGGCGGTGGCCAGGGCGACCCCGGCGTTCCGGCCGGTGCTGGAGCTGGTCGGCGAGACCTGGCACACCCCGGCCCTGCTGGAGGCCTCGCCGCGCGACCGCGCCCCCTCCGGGTCGATCCCGCCGCAGCCGCGTCCCGGTCCCCAGCCGGGCACCGGCACCGGGAACCCGAGCACCGGCGGCTCCGCCGGCGGCCGGGAGTTCGAGTGGTGAGGCCCACGGCGGTCTTGGCTACGGCTGCAAGGTGGCGTCGAGCGGGACGGTCTGGACGCCGACGCCGAGGGCGACGGTGAGCCGTGGCGTCGGCTGGGCCGGGCAGACGAGCACGATGCCCTGGGCGCCCTGCTGGTTGTCGTCCCGGCCGAGCACCTGCGTGCGCCGGCACAGGACGCGCCCGCCGGCCCGCAGCTCGGCGCTCAGGGGCAGGGCGTCGCCTGGCACGCCGCGGAACCCAGCCGAGGCGTCGACCACCACGACGGCCTGCCCGCGGCCGACAAACGCCGAGCTCACCCGCGGCTGCAGCTCGATGCCGCGCACGACGACGCCGAGGCCGGCCCGGACGGTGTCCCTCGGCCCGGGATCGATCGCCCGCAGCGGCGGGCTGGCCGGCCAGGGCCCCGACGTGTCCAGCTGGATGGTCTGGTCGCGGGGGCGGACGACCACCAGGGCGGCGAGCTTGATCCTGGCCAGCGACGACAGCTGGGGCGCCGGTCCGGTGGCCACGGTGTAGAGGTCGGGCTCGACCTCGTTCTGGAGCACCGGGGTGCCGCCCTCGGTGCCGAGCTGCTGATGCTCGACGGTGGAGAACACTCCCCCGCCGGTGTCGAGCAGCCGCAACGCCCGCAGGGCGAGCACCCGCTGGCCGGCCGGCAGGCCGTGGATTCGGAAGGTGACCGTGGCGATCGTCTCCCGGTCGCTGGTCAAGAAGCGGCTGGCCGCGACCGCCGTGATGGTGAGCTTCCCGTCACGGGCGGTCCAGCCGAGGTCGCGGGCGTCGGCGCCCGGCGCGGCGGGGGTCCTGGCGGGCGTCGCCGGGGCGGCCCTGGACGCCGGAGCGGCCGGCCGGGCGACGCTGCGGCCGGCCACGAACGCAAGGCCGGCCACCACCAGCGTGGCCGCGGTCAGGGCGATCCGGAGCCGGGACGGCGCCGGCGGGGGGACCGGGGCCTCCGGGTGCGGCGGCAGGTCGCGCTGCCGGCCGGTCTCGGCCGAGTCCTCCAGGGTGGCCAGCGGCGTTGCGCAGGTGGGGCAGACCGTCTCGCCTGGACGGACGGCGTCGCAGCGGGGGCACCAGGCTCTCATGGGAGGCCGCCCTGCTGGCTGATCGTCCAGGCGCCCTGGACGGTCTCCTCGGCCTTGGCCTGGACGACGACCTCGAACGGCAACGGGTCGCCGGCGGGGGCGTCGAGGCCGACGGCCGCCAGCTGATCGGCCCGGACCGAGACCACCGCGGTGCCGTCGGACCCGTCGATCCAGGCCGACAGCTCGGAGATGCCGGCGTCGTCGGTGACGGTCACCCGCCGGCTCGACGGGTTGAGGACCGACCGCTCCAGCCGGCCGACCGCCTGCAGCACGACCATGATCAGGCCGCGGCGGTACGCGGACCCGGCAAGCCGCACGGTGCGGCAGTCCTGGCAGGCCAGGCGCAGCCGGCAGGCAGGGCAGTCCCGGCGCGCGGACAGCCATTCGGGGTCCTGGAGGTTGTCGCCCAGCTTCCTCTGCAGCTCCCGGTCGACCAGGGTGCCGCGCACGCGCTCCTCCACATGCCTGGCCACGATGAGCCCGCGTAGCTCCACGGTCGCCACGGCCTGCTGGTCGAGGGTCCGGTCGAGCACCACCTCGGTGTCGATGCCGCCCTGGGACGCCGGCCGGCTGCCGGCGGTGGAGATGCTGGCGATCCCCCCGCCGGGCAGCAGGTCCTTGCCGGCGCCGTCGCGGACCCGGAGACCTTCCAGGCCGCTGATCTCGCGACCGCGGGTCACCCCCGTGACGTGCAGCTCCAGCCGGCTGAAGCCGGTGCCGACGGTGATGCTGCGCAGCGTGATGGTGAGCCCGCCGCCCTGCGCCCGCCAGTCGAGGTCGCGCCGGACGGTGTCGGGCCGTTCGTCGATGAGGCCGGGCACGGTGGCCGCCGGCGCGGCCGTCTGGGCCGAAGGGGTGGTGCGGCTCAGCCGTCCTGCCGCGAACGCGCTGGCCACGGCGGCGACGACCAGCAGGGCGACCCCGAAGACGCCGACCGCCGACAGCAGCGCCCGCAGCCTGCGGCCGGCCCGGTCGACCCGCCGGGGCTGCGGCTGCCCCGGACGGGCCGGGGGAACGGTCAGCAGCCGCCGGCCGCACACCGGGCAGGCCGCTCCCGGCCTGGCCGCCCGCAGCTCGTCGCAGCGTGGGCACCATGCCCGCCTGCCCCCGGTCATGGCCGCCTAGCCGCTCACCACCCGCAGGTCGCGGGTGGTGGTGTTCAGCCGTGTTCCGCCCGTCTCGGTGCACACGACGATGTCCTCGAGCCGCGCCCCGAAGCGGCCGGGCAGGTAGATGCCCGGCTCGACCGAGAAGGCCATGCCGGACTCCAGCGGCTGGTGGTTGCCGGCGACGATGTAGGGGTCCTCGTGCTCCTCCAGGCCGATGCCGTGCCCGGTGCGGTGCAGGAAGTGGTCGCCGTGGCCGGCGGCGCGGATCGGGTCGCGGCAGGCGGCGTCGACCGCCGCCGCCGTGACCCCGGGCCCGACGGCGGCGCAGCCGGCGAGCTGGGCGGCGTACAGCAGCGCGTACAGCTCCTGGAAGCCGTCCGGCGGCTCGTCCACCACCAGGGTGCGGGTGGTGTCCGAGCAGTAGCCGTCGAGCCGGCCGCCGATGTCCACCACCACCGGATCGCCGGGCTGGATGACCCGCCCGGTGGCCACGTGGTGAGGGCTGGCCCCGTTCGGTCCCGACGCGACGATGGCGAAGCCGAACTCGTCGTGGGTCTCGTGGATCGCCTGCTCGATGTCTCGGGCCAGCTCCTGCTCGCTACGGCCGGCCCAGCGCAGCTCGCCCAGACCTTCGACCACCCGGTCGATCGCCGCCGCCACCCGAGCCAGCGCCTGCACCTCCTCGGGGTCCTTGCGCATGCGCAGCTGCCTGGTCACCGACGACGCGACGCCGAAGCCCGCCCCGGGCAGGGCGTCCTGGAGCCGCAGCAGGAACGCGCTCCACAGCCGGTCGCCGACCCCCAGCCGGCCACCGGCCGCCCCCGCGCCCTCCAGCGCCTGCCTGACCAGCCACACCGGGTCGTCGGTCTCCCGCCAGGCGGCCACCTCGACCTCCAGGTCGCCCAGGTGGTCGCGGGCCAGCGGCGCCTCCAGCGCGGGCACGACCAGCCGGGCCTCGCCGGCCGCGGGCAGCACCAGCAGGGTCAGCCGCTCCAGGGCCGGCGGCCGGTAGCCGGTCAGGTATTCCAGGTCGGCCGACGGCCCCAGCAGCAGCGCGTCCACGCCACGTTCGGCCTGCTCCTTGCGCGCCCTGGCCAGCCGCTCGGCCCGCGCTGCGGCGGTTGTCGTCATGGGGGAGATCCTACCTCCCGTCAGACCTTGACCCGCAGGGCCTGTTCCAGCACGTCGATGGCGACCGGCGGGCCGCCGGCGGCCCGCCAGCCGTCAAGGGCGAGGGTCAGCGGCTCGGCGGTCTCCACCGCGACCCGGCGGGACTGGTACTCGCGGATCGAGGGGTGGGGCAGGTGGTCGCCGTAGTAGACGTTCTTGGAGCGGGCGTAGATGCCGAGCGGCTCGCCCTGGAAGGCGATCACCGACATGCGGCCGTCGTCGGGCAGGGCCCGCGGGGCGACCTTCATGCGCCCCATGGAGAACTGGCCGTTGGCGACGACCAGGCCGGCCAGGCGCAGCTCGACCGCGGTGTGGTCCACCTCCAGCCGGGCCGGGGTCGAGCGGCTGACCCGCAGGCTGCCAAGCGCCGCGGCCAGCCGGCCGACCCGCCCGGCCGCGGCCACCGCCGGGGTGCGGGCCGACACCTCGGCCGGGTAGCCGAGCTCGGCCGCGTTGGCGAACACCCCGACCCGCTGCGTCCCGTCCGGCCCGCGCCAGCGGGCCCGGCCGACGTCGGCCAGGAAGAGGTTTGGCCCCAGCAGGTGGCGGGCCAGCTTGTGCGGCTCGTCGGGCAGCCCGAAGGTGGCCGACAGGTCCTGGCGGCCGAGCCCGGCCAGGCCAAGGACCGCGTCCGGCCAGCGCGGCCCCGTCGGGTGGATCAGGACCCGCAGCAGGGCGTGGGCCAGCCGGTCGGAGCCGACCGCGACCAGGAGGCGGTGGCCGTCCTCCAGCGCCCTGGCCGCGATCGCCCCGGCCCGCTCGACCGGCCTGGCCACCGCCGCCTCGGCCACCACCCCCGACCCGGCAAGGGCCCGGCGCAGCAGGGTCAGGTCCCGGCGGGCGGCCGCCGGGTCGCCGATCAGGAACGGCGGCCCGTAGGGCAGCGGGCCGGGTCGGGCCGGTTCGGCGGCTGGCATGGTCGAGGTCACGGACGGCTCCTGGACGGCTCGGGCGGTGGCGGGGTCGGCCCCGGGGGCGCACGCGGCTCATCCTAGACCGCGGCCCGCCGGCTTGCGGCCGGGTACGCCTTCGCCGAGCCGGTGATCAGGGCTCGGCCGGGCGGTCAAGGGCGAGGAGGTCAAGCCGACCTCCTGGCGTTCGCTACAACAGGCTGGAGTAGGCGACCACGCCCCGCTGGCAGGCGTCGACCGCGGCCCGGGCGGTCGCCTGGACGGCCGGGTCGTCGGCGACCAGGGCGACCTGCCGGAGCAGGTCGATCAGCTGCTTGGTGACCCGGACGAAGTCGCCAGGGGTGACGTCCTCCTCGGCGAGCACGTCCTCCAGGGCCTCGCCCTTGGCCCAGCGGTAGGCGAGGTCGGCGAAGCCCGGGTCGAGCGGCCGGGTCAGGGTCAGCCCCTCGGCCTGCTCGTGGGCGCGGACCTCCTCCTGCAGCTCGGCCAGGGCACCAAGCGCCGCCCGGACCGCCTGGGTGGGCGGCGGCGGCGGGTCGGCCGGTGGCCCTTCCGACCCGCGGGTCTCGTAGACCAGGCAGGAGGCGCAGGCGGCCAGCTCGGCCGGGTCGAGCGTGCGCCACACCCCCCGGTGCAGGGCCTCCACCACCACCAGGTCGGTCTCGGCGTAGACCCGGCGCAGGGTCTCGCCCTTGCCGGTGAGGGCGAAGCCCGTCACGTAGCCGAGGCTGCCGAGCACGTCGAGGACCCGGTCGAAGGTCCGGACCAGCGACCCGGTGCGCCGGCGGACCCGCTCGGCCAGGGCGTGCTGCTCCTTCTGGAGCTGGTCGTGGCGGTGCATCCACCTCTCGTGGTCGGGCAGGTCGGGGCAGCCGTGCACCGGGTGGTCGCGCAGCTCGGCCCGCAGCGTGGCCAGCTCCGGGTCGCCCGCGGCGGCGCGGCGCCGGCGGCGGGGCCGCGGCGGCGTGCCTGGGTCCAGCTCGGCCAGCGCCCTGGCGACGTAGGCCTTGAACCGGGGGCTCTTGGGGCTGAGGGTGCGGGGCATGGCCACCTTGCCGACCCGCACCGGGGCGCCGCCCAGGTCGCGCACGGCGACCCGGCGGACCCTCCGGTCCTCGGTCAGCACCAGCACCCCGGTGGCGCCGTCGCGGCCGCCGGCCGGCCCGATCACCGCGGCCAGCCCGCGGCGGCGCAGGCCCGGCAGCCAGATGACCGTGCCGCTGGACAGCGAGCGCAGCGTCTCGGCCGCCTCCTGGGTCTCGGCCCGGCGCTCGGCGTCGGCCAGGGCGCTCTCGCGGGCCCGCAGCCGGCGCCGCAGCCCCCAGTACCCGGCGATGTCGCCCCGGTCGCAGGCGGCCGACTCCAGGTAGCCGGCCAGGAAGCGGGCGTTGCGGGCCAGGGTCTGCTCGGCCCCGTGCACGGTCCGGTCGGCCAGGAACTGGGCGAACGAGGAGGCCAGCAGCCGCTCGGCCTGCTTGCGCTCGTAGTTGGCGACCAGGTTGACGGCCATGTTGTAGGACGGCCGGAACGAGGAGGTGAGCGGGTAGGTGCGGTTGGAGGCCAGCCCGGTGATCCGCTCGAAGGGGATGAACGGCTGGTGGAGCACCACCGCGGCTCCGCGGCTGTCGATCCCGCGCCGGCCGGCCCGCCCGGTGAGCTGGGTGTACTCGCCCGGGGTGAGCAGCTCGTGGCGTTCCCCCTGCCATTTGGTGAGCCGCTCGATGGCCACCGTGCGGGCCGGCATGTTGATGCCGAGCGACAGCGTCTCGGTGGCGAACACCACCTTGACCAGGCCCTGGGCGAACAGCTCCTCGACCGCCTCCTTGAACAGGGGCAACATGCCGGCGTGGTGGCCGGCCACCCCGCGGCCCAGCGACTCGGCCAGGTCGGCGTAGCCGAGCGCGTCCAGGTCGGCCGGGTCGATCGGGGCCACCTTGAGGTCGAGGAACTCGAGGATCTCGGCCCGCTCGGCGTGGCTGGTCAGCCGGATGTTGCCGGCCCGGCACTGCTCCAGCGCCTGGTCGCAGCCGGCCCTGGAGAAGATGAAGTAGATGGCCGGCAGCAGCCGCTCGGCCTCCAGCAGGTCGACCACCTCGACCCGGGACGGCACCCAGCCACGCCCGACCGCGCGGCGGCCGTCACGGCCTTTGGTGTCGCGGCCGGGTCGCCATTCGCGCTCGCCCCGGCGGGCGAGGGCAGGGTTGGGAACCACGTCGTCGCCCCTGGTCACGAACAGCGGGTGCAGCTCGCGGCCGATCAGGTAGTGGTTGTCCAGCGGGACCGGGCGGCGCTCCTCGATCACCACCTCGGTGGCTCCCCGGGTCGCCTCCAGCCACTCGCCGAACTCCTCGGCGTTGGACACGGTGGCCGAGAGGCTGGCCACCCGCACGTCGACCGGGAGGTTGATCAGCACCTCCTCCCAGACCGCCCCCCTGACCCGGTCCTGGAGGTAGTGGACCTCGTCCATGACCACGTAGCGAAGCCCGCCGAGGGTCGGACTGCCCTCGTAGAGCATGTTGCGCAGCACCTCGGTGGTCATCACCACCACCGGGGCCTCGCCGTTGATGGAGTTGTCGCCGGTGAGCAGGCCGACCTTCGCCGCCCCGTGGCGGGCCACGAAGTCGCCGAACTTCTGGTTGGACAGCGCCTTCAGGGGGGTGGTGTAGAACGCCTTGCCGCCCGACCGCAGGGCCAGCCAGACCGCGAACTCTCCCACCACCGTCTTGCCGGCCCCGGTGGGCGCCGCGACCAGGGCGCCCTGGCCGCCGGCGAGGGCCAGGCAGCCGCGCCGCTGGAAGTCGTCGAGCTCGAAGCTGTAGCCGCCCGCGAACTGGTCGACCAGCGCCTGGGGACCCTGGGGGCTCATCGGCGGTCCCCCGGAGAACTGGGTGCCCTGGGGGCTCGAGGGTGGTCCCCCGGTGAACTGGGGTGCCCTGGGGGCTCGAGGGTGGTCCCCCGGTGACTGGGGGGTCCGGGGGGCTCGAGGGTGGTCCCCCGGTGAACTGGGGTCGGCGGGATCCTCCATCATGGCGCTCATGCTGCCAGCCGGCAGCCCCCGGCGCTCGCCGGGCAGCTTCGGCGCTCGCCGGGGGCTACCGGCGGCCGGGGAAGCCGGGGGCGTCGTCGGCGGCCAGGACGGTGATCGCGGCCCGCCGGACCTCGAAGGTGGCGGGCAGGGTCCCGGCCGGCTCGCCGTCAGCGTAGACGGCCAGCGGCCGGTCGGCGTCCAGCTCGACCCGGCCCGCCCGGTGGACGCTGACCGCCGGGTGCTCGACGTGCCGGCCCGAGAACACCTTGGGGAAGGTCTTCAGGAACTCGAGCTTGCCGATGTCGTGGACGACGACCACGTCCAGCAGGCCGTCCTGGAGGCTGGCGGCCGGGGCGACGCGCATACCGCCGCCGTAGCTCGGCCCGTTGGCCACCGCCACCAGCCAGCCCCGGGGCCGGCTGGCCTGGCCGTCCAGGACCAGCTCGAAGCTGGCCCTGCGGCAGACGACCAGCTCGGCCAGGACGGCGCCGACGTAGCGGGGCCGGCCCTTGACCCACCCCAGTCGCTGGTTGGCGACCCGGTTGACCTCGGAGTCGAAGCCGGCCCCGGCGACGTTCAGGTAGGCCCGTCCGGCCACCGTTGCCAGGTCGGCCGGTCGCCGCTGCAGCCGCGGCAGCAGCCCGGCCGCGGCCAGCGGGTCGTCGGCGGGCAGGCCGAAGCTGCGGGCGGCGTCGTTGCCGCCCCCGATCGGGACCACCCCGAGGGCGGCCCGTGCCCCTGGGCCGGCGTCGGCCAGCCCGGCCGCGCACGCCCCCACGGTGCCGTCGCCCCCGACGGCCACCACCGCGTCGAACGCCGCCGCGGCCTCGCCGGCGGCCACCCGCCCATCCTCCAAGGACCTGGTCCGGTGCTGCTCGACCTCGACCCCGCCGTCGCGCAGCCGCGCCAGCACCGCCGGCACCAGCCGCCCGGCCCGCCCACCCCCAGCCGTGGGGTTGTGCACCATCAGCGCGCGCACCTGCTCAGACCTTGTCCGGAGGCCGCCGGCCCGCAGCCCCCGATCGGTGTGGGGGGAGCTCCGGCTCCCCTCCACCGCCAGGCAGGCGCGCCGGGGCCGTGGCCAGGGCGGTCGGTCCGCTCACCGGGTCTAGTTCGGCGGCAGGATGTTGGTGGGGGTCGCGGCCGACTGGTAGCGGGCGCCGAAGGCCTGGGTGGACTCGCCGGGCATCTGCCTGGTCAGGTCGAGGTCGTAGCGGGCGTGCAGGCGGGCCAGGGTGCCGGCGGCGGCGTCCATCGCCCGCCCGGCCGTGGCGGCGGTCGCGCCACCCTGCTGGAGCAGCGCCTCGGCCGTCTTGCTCTTGGCCGGGGCCTCGCCGGCCTGCTGGTAGATGTTGGCGGCGTCCACGTACACGCCGAGGGCGGCGACGTAGGCGTCACGGACGCTCGACAGCATGGCCACCCGGCCGCCGACGGCGTTGGCCGGCTCGCCGTCGCCCCCGGCGTCGGCCGGGGGCTCGCCGACGGTGATCGACTCCACCTGACCCTGGATCTGGCCGAGCTTGGCCGACCAGCCGCTGGCCCGGACGGCCAGCTCCTTGGGCGTGAGGGTGCCCTTGGCGAGGTCCTGGGCGCTGGGGAATCCCGGCAGCTTCTTGGTGCCGGCGCCGAGGACCGACGGGAGCTGGTCGGTCTGGGTGCGCAGGGCGGCGGTGAAGCGGCGCAGGTCGTCGCGGGCCCAGCCCTCCTGGACCCGGTTGCCGGCGGCGATCAGGGTCCCGAGCAGGGCGATCACGGCCAGGGTGACCGGGAACGCGGGCGCCCGGTACCAGGGCAGGCGCCGCTCGATGGTCTGGATCCGCGGCCCGGTGGCCGGCCGCCGCACCGGCCGTCCCTGGCTGCGCTTGCTCTTCCCCTTGATCGCCACCCTGGTTACCCCGCTCCCGCCGTGCTCGCCGTTGTCGGTCGGCCTCCGCGCCCGATCCGAGCAAGGGTACCGCCAGGTGCGCTTCCCCGGGCCGCGATGGCCGCGGAATTGTCTGCCCGGCCAGCGGCCGCGGTCAACGACACCCCCGGCAGGCTAGCCGACCAGCTGCTGGCGTCTGGCCCGGCGCGGCTCGATGATGTAGCGGGCCACGGCGGCGGCCGCGAAGTAGAAGAACCACATGGGCACGGCCATGGCGAACAGGCTGATCGGGTCCTGGCTGGGGGTGACCACGGCCGCGACGACGATGATCACCGCCGCGGCCGGCCGCCAGGCCCGCAGCATGGCCGCCGACGACAGCACCCCCACCATCGACAGGAAGACCAGCACCAGGGGGAACTCGAAGGTGACCCCGAAGGCCAGGCCCATGAACAGCACGAAGCGAAGGTAGCGGTCGGCCTGGAAGAAGCTGGCGATGCCGCTGCCGCCCATGGTGACCAGGAAGCTGATCGCCTTGGGCAGGGTGTAGAACGCCAACGCCACCCCGGCGACGAACAGCAGCGTGCTGGCCAGCGCGAACGGGATCGCGAAGCGCTTCTCGCTCTGCTTGAGCCCTGGGGTGATGAACCGCCACAGCTGGTAGGCGAGAAACGGCATGGCCAGCAGCAGCCCGACGGTGAGGGAGACCCGGACGCGGATGGAGAGCGGCTCCAGCGGGCTGAGGGCGGCCAGCCGGCAGCCGCCGTCCTCGGCAACGGTGCCGATGCGGACGTTGGCCGGCAGGGCGCAGTAGGAGCGGAGCAGGAACCGGATGACCGGCTCGTACAGGAACGCGAAGGCAACGGCGGCGGCGACCACCAGGGCGACGCAGCTCTTGAGCAGCCGGCTTCGCAGCTCTCCGATGTGCTCAAGGATCGACATCTCGCCCGACGGGTTGGCCCGTGGGCGGCGCGACAGTCGCACGGTGGCTCCGGGGCGGATGGCGGGTGGTTAGGGGGTCGTGCCCCGCTCGCGCTCGTCGGCCGGCGCCGGCTTGCCGCTCTCGTCGTTGTCGGTGCGGGAACCCTCGGTGATGCCCTTCTTGAACTCCTTGATGCCGAGGCCGACGTTGCGGCCCATGGCCGGCAGCCGGCTGGCACCGAACAGGACGACGATCACGACGATGACCCAGATCCACTCCGGCCCTGGCATTGCTCGACTCCTTCGCGTCGTGACCCGATGGCACACGCTCGGTCCGAGTCTACCGCTCCCCGGCCGCTCTGGCTCCCCGCTCCGACAGCCGGGCGGCGTGCTCGGCGGTCTCCTGGCTGGCGGTGCTCAGCTGGTCGAGGGCCGGGGTGAGCCGCTCCCCCAGCTGCTGCACCGACGCGGCGAGCGCCTTGAGGTTGGCCACCATGCGCCAGACGGTGAAGGCGACGGTGATCAGCACGGCGAGCCAGAACACGCCGAGCAGGATGGCGAGCCAGAGCGGCAGCGTGACCTCCGGGCGGAGTGGGTGTCGGGGCCGAATGCTACCCGGTCGACCCGCTCAGCGGCACGCCGCCTCGAACCGGGCCCACCAGTCGGGCGACTCCAGCTCCAGGTGCAGGTCGAGCAGATCGTCCCAGGTGAGGCTCGGACCGGTGCGCGGCTCCAGGATCTCCCCTGGCGGGTCCCACGGCTGGGCCGGCACCCCGCCCGAGGTCAGCAGCCGCACCACCCGCTGGTCGGCCGGCTTGGTCACGGTCTGGTAGCACTCCGGGCAGACGAACGCGTAGAAGCTGTGCTCCGCTTCCCTGCACACCCGCAGCTCGACGTCGGGCGGGGTCAGCTCGACCTCGCCGCAGCCCGGGCAGGTGGCTCGGATCCTCGTCGGCGGCATCGAATCGTGGCTCATGCCCCGGGGTATCGGCCCCGACCCCGGTTGGCTTGAGCCGCGACGGAACACCGGCCAGGTATCCGGGTTTGAGGGATTTGCGTGGTCGCCGTTGGCGGCGCGCAAGCCCCGAGGGCTGCACGGATGGCTCGGCGGCTGGCGGCGGCGCCGGATCGATGGCCGCTGTTCTAGGAGGCGTAGGCGGCCAGGGCGCCGCGGGTGGCGTCGGCGACGGCGTTGCGCAGCTCGGGCGGCGAAACCGGCTCGGCGTCGGGGGCCAGGCGCAGGACCAGCCGGACCAGCCAGGAGAGCTGGTGAGTGGCCAGCCGGACCCGCAGGCGGCCGTCGGGGCGGCGCTGGCTGGCGAGGATCGGGAAGTAGTCGGCCACCCACTCGACGGTGTGGCCGAGGTCCAGCTCGCATTGCAGGCCGCCGGCGAACAGCTCGAGGCCCGGCGGCTCGCCGTGGGCCGCCGGGTCGAAGCCGGCCGGGCGCTCGAACGGCTCGTCGGTCGGCCGCACCGAGACCACCCGGTCGACGCGGAACAGCCGCTCCCCGACCGCCTTGTGGCACCAGCCGGACAGGTACCAGTGGCCGGAGGCGCTGAACACCATCCACGGGTCGACCTTGCGCCTGGTCAGCTCGCCGCGGGAGCCCGACCAGTACTCGATCTCGACCCGGCGGCCGCCGGCGGCGGCCCGGGCCAGCTCGCTGCGGTGGGTGGTCTCGGCCGGGTCGCCCTCCAGGTCGACCGAGACCTTGCCGGCCAGCTCATGGACGCGGTCCAGCTGGTCGGCGGGGAGCACCGCCTCCAGCTTGGCCAGGGCCCGGGCCAGGGCACCCTGCCCGGCCACCTCGGGCAGGGCGTCGAGGGCGCGGCCGGCCAGGTACAGGCCGGCCGCCTCCCGCCAGGTCAGCCGGGGGGCGCGGGCGAACCAGTCGGCGAAGCCGATGTGGACCTTGTCGCCGTCGACCCAGGCCTCCATCAGGTCGCCCGGGCCGTACGGCGGCACCCCGGTGACGTACAGCAGCTCCAGGTCGGCGATCAGCGTCTCCCTGGTCATGTCGAAGCGTTCGCAGACCTCGTCGACGGTCGCCCCCGGGTGGTCGAGCACCCACGGGACCAGCGCGAGCAGCCGCTGCAACCGCGCGGCGGCGCTGGTGTCGGGACTCCGTTGCGGACTCACGTCTCCACCACCGCCTGCAGGGCGGCCAGGCGGCGCTGCGCCTCTGCGCGCAGGTCGGCCGGCTCGACGATCTCCACGCTGTTGCCCAGGGCCCAGCCGAGCAGGCCGTCGCGGTCGCCGACGGGCAGGCGAAGGGTGACCAGGCCGTCGGGGCGGGGTGGCCCGGTCGGGACGGCCCCGCGCAGCTCGGCCAGCCGTGCCGCCGCCCTCGGTGCCCTGACCAACGCCATCGGCGCCCCCTCGGGCTCGCCGGCGGTCGGCAGCAGCTTGCCCGGGTCGAACCCGGCCGGGACCTCGAAGTCGGCGCCGCGGCTGGTGGGGCGGAGCTTGCGGATGTCGGACTCGATCCGGGACACGCGGAAGGACCGCAGCGCGTCCCGGTCGGCGTCGTGGCCGACCACATACCAGGTGCCACGCCGGTTGACCAGGGCGTAGGGGTCCAGTCGGCGCTCGGTGGCGGTCCTGCCGGGCGGGCGGTAGGTGAACACGATCCGCTTGCGGCCCGACACGGCCTCCAGCAGGCCGGCCAGCAGCGGGCTGGCCCCGTCCAGGTTGGCCCGGAGCGCGTCCGGCCCGGCGCCCGGGTCGAGGTCCAGCTTGGCCAGGCCGGCCACCGCCGCCGGGTCGCGGGTCGCCCCCGACCAGGCCCGCGCGGCCAGGGCCAGGGCCGCCCGCTCGTCGGGGGCCAGGTCAAGCTCGGGCATGCCGTAGGCCTCGGGGTCGATGAAATAGCCTTCCTCGCTGCCCCAGGCGTCGATCGGCGCCCGCTCGACCGGGACGCCGAGGCTGCGCAGCTCCTCCTTGTCCCGCTCGAACATGCGGCGCAGGCTCTCCCCGCTGGCCTCGTACCCCGGCACCAGCTCCGCCACCTGGTCCAGGGTGAGGGGCCTCCGGGTGTCCAGCAGCAGGGCGATCAGATTGACCAGCCGCTCCACCTTGCGCATGCCCCGATGCTAGTGGAAACGCCCGCCGCCTGGGGGGGGTCGTTGCTCCGGTGGGAACGACGGCGCTAGCCTGGGCCGATGAGCCAGCCAGCTGGAAGCGCGCCCACCCGACGTGCGGTCCTCGACCTCCTCAAGCGCAACGGGCCGCAGACGGTCGCGCAGCTCGGGGCCGCCCTCGGCCTCTCCGGGGTGGCGGTGCGCCGGCACCTGGAGACGCTGGAGCACGTCGGGCTGGTCCAGCAGACGACCCGGCCCCAGGCCCGCGGCCGTCCGGCCTACGTGTACGCGCTCACCGAGCTGGGTCACGACCTGTTCCCCCGCAACTACCACCAGCTGGTCGGCCAGCTGCTGGAGGCCGCCACCAGCCAGCTCGGCCCCGAGGCGGTGGAGCTGCTGTTCGACCACCGGCAGCGGGAGCTGGCCGAGCTCCACGCCGGCCGCACCCAGGGCCGGCCCCTGCCCGAGCTGGCCAGCGCCCTGGCCGCGATCCAGGACGAGAACGGCTACATGGCCGACTGCTCCAGCATGCAGGACGGCCGCTGGCTGGTCAGCGAGCACAACTGCGCCATCGCCAGGGTGGCCGGCGCCTGGCCGACCGCCTGCGCCCACGAGCTGGCCCTGTTCCGGCAGCTGGCCGGGCCGGGCGTCGACGTCGAGCGGGTCTCCCACATCCAGGCCGGTGACCCCGTCTGCGCCTATGTGCTGCGGGCGGCGGAGCGGGACGGCCAACCTCAGCCCGGGCCCTGAGCCGCGGTGGTCCGCATCCGCAACGGGCGGGTCATGGCGATCGGCGACCGCCGGCCGGGCGCGACCGAGCTGCGGGTCAAGATCGACGGCGAGGCCGCCGGGGCAACCGCGATCAACTACGACCAGGTCACGGGTCCGGTCGAGGTCGGCGACCTGGTGGTGCTGAACACCACCGCGGTCGAGCTCGGGCTCGGCACCGGCGGCTTCCACGTGGTCATGGCCCGGGTCGGCGGGCCGGTCGACGCCCCCGGTCCCGGCCACGTCATCAAGGCCCGCTACACCCCGGCCCAGGTCAGGGTGCTGGCCGTCGAGGAGGAGGCCAGCCCCCACCGGGCCGCGGTCGCCGCCTGCACCGACCTCGGCGGCCTGCCGGTGGTCTGCGCCGAGCTGCACTCGATGGTGCCGGTGGTGGCGGCGGCCGCGAGGTCGGTGAGCGACCACCTGGTCGTCGCCTACGTCATGACCGACGGAGGGGCGCTGCCGTTGGCGTTCTCACGGCTGGCCGCGCGGCTGCGCGCGGGGGGCCTGGTCGCCGGGATCGTCACCGCCGGCCAGGCGTTCGGCGGCGACCTGGAGGCGATCTCGCTGTACTCCGGCCTGGCCGCGGCCAAGGCGGTGCTCGGCGCCGACCTGGTCGTGGTCGCCCAGGGTCCTGGTGGGATGGGCTCGGGCACCGCCTTCGGGTTCTCCGGCACCCAGGTCGCCGAGGCGGTCAACGCGACCGCCGCGCTCGGCGGCCGGCCGGTGGCCTGCCTGCGGCTGTCGGGCGCCGACCGGCGCCCGCGGCACCGCGGGGTCAGCCACCACAGCCTCACCGCCCTTGGCCGGCTGGCCCTTGCCAGCTCGACGGTGGCCGTGCCCGAGCTGGCCGACCCCGAGCTGCGCGCCCTGGTCGACCGCCAGCTCGCCGACGCCGGTGTCGCCGGCCGCCACGACCTGGTCAGGGTGGCCGCCCCCGAGCCGGCCAAGTTGCTGGCCGCCTGGGGCCTCGAGGTGACCTCGATGGGGCGGGGACCCGACCAGGACCCGCTGTTCTTCGCCGCCGCGGCCGCCGCCGGGACCCTCGCCGGCCGCCTGGCCGCGGGCGGCCGAGCGGCCCGATGAGGACCCTGGGGCGGCTGTCCGACCGCGCGGTGTTCCTGGGCTGCCTGGCCGGGCTGGTCGCCGGGGTCGGGCTGTTCCTGGTCGTGCCCCTGGCGCCGAGGTTCCTTGAGCTGCACCGGCTGCCAACCAACCGCGACTTCGACGTCGAGCTGCGTCCCCAGGGGCAGGTGACGGCGTTCTGGGTCGTCTCCATGGCCTCCTTCGCCCTGGCCGTCTGGCAGTGGCGCCGGGGCCGGCGCCCCAGCTGGGCGCTGCTGCTGGCCGGGATCGCGGTCCTCCACCTGCTCGCCCTGCTGGTCCCGCCGGTCGCCTCCAAGGACGTCTACGCCTACTCGTTCTACGGCAAGGTCCAGACCGAGTACGGCGCCAACCCCTACCTGTCGTTCCCCGACCAGCACCCGACCGACCCGTGGCACAAGTTCTGGTCGTGGCGGCTGTTCGGTCCCGTCTATGGGCCGCCGTTCCTGCTGCTGCTGCGGCTGCTGGCCATGGCGGCCGGGCCGAGCCTGCTCACCTGGGTGGTCCTGACCAAGCTGGTGCTGGTCGCGGCCGAGCTGACCGCCGTCTGGCTGCTGGTCCGCGCCCTGCGGGCCGACCCTGGGCTTGGCGAGGACCCACGCTGGCCGCTGCTGCTGATCGGCTGGAACCCGATGGTGCTGCAGTCGATCGGGATGTCGGCCCATGTCGACGCCCTGCTGCTGCTGGTGCTGGCCGGGGCCCTGCTCGCCCACCGGCGGGGCCGCCACCTGGTGGCCTTCCTGTTGCTGGTCGGCTGCTTCCTGGTCAAGGTCTACATGGGGCCGCTGGTCGCCCTGTACGTGATCTGGCTGGCCTCGGGCCGGCCGAGTCCTCGGGCCAAGGTGGCGACCGTCGCCGGGCTGGGGCTGCTCGGCGCGCTGCTGACCGCGCTCGTCTACCTGCCCTACGCCAGCGCCGGCGGCAAGCTGCTCACCAGCGCCGTCGACGTGAGCGGCCACTTCTCCAGCGGCAGCCCGCCCAACCTGGTCCGGCGGCTGCTGGCCGCGGTGCTGCCGGTGTTCGGCCTGTCCGACCCGGCGGCGGCCGCCGTGGGGGCGCGACTGGGACGGCAGCTGGCCATCGCCGGCATCCTGGTCGCGTTCGTGCTGGTCGCGCGGACGCTACGGGCCGGCGTCGACCCGTGGCCGCGGATCGCCACCTTCTTCCTGGCCTACCTGCTGCTGACTCCCTGGGTCTTCTACTGGCACGAGGTGCCGCTGCTCGGCATCGTGGCCGCGATCCCGTGGGGCCTGACCAGCCTGGTCGCGGTCGCCCTCTCGATCACCCTGGTGCCGCTGGCCCCGGCCGGCCCCCCGGCGGTCGGCACCGGCGCCCGCGGGTCGCCGGCCGGCGACCTGGTCGACACCCTGGCCGGGTTCGCCGGCCGCTACGGCGGCGCGTTGGTGGCCCTGTGGCTGGGCTGGCGGGCCCGCCGCCGGTCCGCGGTCGCGGCACCACCGGCGGCCGACCCGGTCGCCTCGCGGCACGGCTAGCGCCGGCAGTGGAAGGAGCGGCTGGGGACGCGATCGAGCGCCCCGGGTCAGCCGGGCCGGCCAGCTCGGCCGCGGTGCACCTGTCCCGCTCGGTCAGGCGGTGCTGACGAGGTCGCGGCGGCGGAACCCGGCCAGCCCGGCGGCGACCAGCACCGCAGTGGTGGCAACCAGCCACGCCAGCGGCGTCGCGGTGAACGCGGCGGCCGGCAGCCTTGGCAGGTGGGTGAACGGTGACAGGTCCAGCGCCCACTGGTCGAGCCGCAGCGGCTCCCCCAACGTCGTGATGGACAACACGACCGCCAGGACCGCCCAGGTGCCGCCGACCACCAGCCGTGGCAGCAGCCCGAACAGCGCCGCCCCGATCCCGGCCATCACCCAGACCGCCGGGAGCTGCACCAGTGCGCCGCCCAGCACCCTGGGCAGCTCGCCGGCCAGGTCGCCGACGCGGAGGCCGTGGGCGACCCCGGCCACCAGCCCGCCAGTGGCCAGCACGACCGCCGAGCCGATGGCGGCCACCAGCAGGTGGCTGCCGGCCCACCCGATCCGGGGCACCGCGGTGGCCAGCACCTGCTCGGCCCGGAGCTCGGTCTCCTCAGCGTGCAGCCGGAGGGTGGCCTGGACGGCGTAGCCGGCGGCGAGCATGCCGAGCCAGGACAGGATCGCGGCCAGGAAGATGTCGGTGATGCTGCCGGCCCCGCCGAGCCTGGCCAGCATCTTGGCGGTCTCCGGGTCCTCCGCGGCGGCTTGGACCATGTCTTGGGCGATGGCGCCGAAGGACAGGCCGGCGATGGCCGACCCGATGGTCCAGCCGAGCAGGGCGCCGCGCTGGAGCCGCCACGCCAGGGCGAGCGGGCTGCGCAGCCACGGCGGCGCGGCGGGTGGCCCCAGCCGCACCGGCAGCACCCCAGCGCCGACGTCGCGCCGGGCCAGGAGGGCCGCGACCGCCACCAGCAGGACCAGCAGCAGCGCCAGCGGCAGCAGCAGGACCCACCATTGCTCGCCGGCGAACGGCCGGAACCGCTCGGCCCAGCCGATGGGCGACAGCCACGACAGCCACGACAGCTCGGTGGCCGAGTCACCGATGGCGCGCAGCAGGAAGGCCGCGCCCAGGACCGCGAAGGCGATCCCGTTGGCGGGCCGCGCGTACTGGGTCACCTGGCCGGTGACCGCCGCGACGCCGGCGAACACCAGGCCGTTGAGGCCACAGTCGAGAACCAGCATGATCGACCCGGTCACCGGTAGGCCCATGGCGATGAACGCCAGCGCGGTGATGGCGACCAGGACGAGGTTGACCGCCAGCACGAACAGCAGGCTGGCGGCCAGCCAGGCGTACCGGCCGACCACGCCGGCGCTCACCAGCTCGGCCCGGCCGGTCTCCTCCTCCTGTCGGGTGTGGCGGGTCACCAGCAACAGGCTCATCAGGCCGATCAGGAAGACCCACGGGGTGACCAGCTGCCAGGCGGTGGCCCCACCGTAGGTGCCGGCGTCATAGGCCGGGCCCTGCAAGGCGACCACCGCCGGGTTTGCCCCGACGCCAGCGGCGGTCCTGGCCAATTTGTCCAGTTCCGACTGCGTTGGGTACAGCGCGATGATGCTGGCGGCCTGGCTGTAGGCGTACAGGAACAGGCCGAGGATCCACACGGTCGCCACGATCCGGTCGCGGCGCAGCGCGAGCCGGAAGAGCTGGCCGGTGCCGGTGAAACCGCTCATCGCCGCGGCCCCTCCCGGGTGGGCTGCCCGTCCCCGCCGGGGGTCGCAGCCTGCTCGGCCTGGTAGTGGCGCAGGAACAGCTCCTCCAGCGTGGGCGGCTGGCTGGTTAGGCTGCGCACCCCCACCGAGGTGAGCCGGCGCAGCGCCGCGTCCAGCGCCTGGTTGTCGACCTGGAAGTGCACCCGGGTGCCGTCCAGCACCAGGTTGTGCACGCCGGCCAGCTCCAGCAGCCCGTCCGGCGGGCGGGCCAGCTCGGCCGAGATTGAGGTGCGGGTCAGGTGGCGCAGCTCAGCCAGGGTGCCGGACTCCACGATGCGCCCGGCGCGGATGATGCTGACCCGCTCGCACAGCGCCTCCACCTCGGCCAGGATGTGGCTGGACAGCAGCACCGTCCGCCCGCGGGCGCGTTCCTCGTTGTTGATCCAGTCGCGGAAGGCGGCCTCCATCAGCGGGTCCAGGCCCGCGGTCGGCTCATCGAGCAACAGGAGCTCGACGTCGGAGGCGAGCGCGGCGATCAGGGCGACCTTTTGGCGGTTGCCCTTGGAGTAGCTGCGGGCCTTCTTGCGCGGGTCCAGGTCGAACCGCTCCAGCAGGCTGGACTTGCGCTTGGGGTCCAGCCCGCCGCGCAGCCGGCCCAGCAGGTCGATGACCTCGCCGCCGGACAGGTTGGGCCACAGGGTGACGTCGCCGGGCACGTAGGCCAGTCGGCGGTGCAGCGTGACCGCATCACGCCAGGGGTCGCCGCCGAGCAGCTCCGCCTGGCCGGCGTCGGCGCGCAGCAGGCCGAGCAGGATGCGGATGGTGGTGGTCTTGCCGGCACCGTTAGGGCCGAGGAAGCCGTGCACCTCGCCGGTGCGGACCTCCAGGTCGAGCCCGTCGAGGGCTCGCGTGGGGCCGAAGGTCTTGACCAGGCCCGAGATGGAGATGGCGGTAGCATCCATAGTGCTTCACAAGGTACACTCGCTTCACACACTTGTGAAGTAAGGGAATCGTCAATCTTGTATGGCGGTGCAGGGCCGCCGGAGAGGATGCGGCGTGGCTGGGGGCGCAGCTACCGGGCGCGACGACGAGGCGATCCGCCGCTTCATCGAACGGTTCGCCCTGAACCTGTCCGAGGCGGGGATGCCGCGCATGCCCGCGCGGGTGTTCGCCGGGATCCTCGTCGCCGAAGACGGCCGGCAGACCGCGGCCGAGCTGGCCGAGCTGCTGCAGGCCAGCCCGGCGGCGATCTCCGGCGCCGTGCGCTACCTGACGCAGCTGCGGCTGGTGTCGCGCGAGCGCGAGCCCGGGGAACGGGTTGACCACTACCGGGTCTCCAGCGACACCTGGTATGAGGCAGTCACCCGCCGGGACCAGATGATCGCCCGATGGGAGCAGGACCTCCAGGAGGGGATCAAGGCCGTCGGGCCGGACACGCCGGCGGGCGCGCGGCTGGAGGAGACCCGAGCGTTCTTCGAGTTCCTCCGCGACGAGATCCTCGAAGTGATGGCCAGGTGGCGAAAGCAGCGCCTGGCCGACCCCGCCAGGTGACGGCCGGCCTGCGGCTCGACGATTGTGGCGACCGGCCGCAGACGGTGGTGGCGCTGTCGGCGAGCGCCGATGCCGGCCCTGCCCGGTCGCCTCACGAGCCGGCAGGCGGCCTCCACCTTTGGGGCCATCGACCCAGCCACCAAGTGGTGGGCGCGCAGCTTGGCCGGATGCGCCGAGCGCCGCCGGAGCGCAGCGGCCGGGGGGTCCGGGGGGCGGAACGGAGCGATGCGCAGCGGTGCCCCCGGGTGAATCAAGAACCGCCCAACGTGCCGCGGCGAGGGCTGGATCGGATCACATTGACGCGATGAGCTTGTCCACCCGGTCGTCGTGGGCCCGGAACGGGTCCTTGCACAGGACGGTCCGTTGGGCCTGGTCGTTCAGCTTCAGGTGGACCCAGTCGACGGTGTAGTCGCGGCGGCGTTCCTTGGCCTGGCGGATGAACTCCCCCCGCAGCCGGGCCCGGGTGGTCTGGGGCGGCTCCTGGGTGGCCCGGTCGATGGCCAGGTCGTCGCAGATCCGCTCCACCGACCCGTTGCGCTCCAGCAGGTAGTACAGGCCGCGCTTGCGGTTGACGTCGTGGTAGGTCAGGTCCATCAGGGCGACCTTGGGATGGGACAGGGGCAGGTTGTGGCGTGCCCTGGCCCGCTCGATCATCAGGTACTTGGTCACCCAGTCGACCTGGCGGCCGATGCGGTCCAGCTCCTGGTGCTCCAGCGCCTCCAGCACGTGCCCCCACATGTCGACCACCTTCTTGGCGGTCTCACCGGCGTCGCGGCGGTCGACGAACCGGGCCGCCTTCTCGTAGTACTCGCGCTGGATGTCGAGGGCGCTGGCCTCTCGGCCGTTGGCCAGGCGGACCTTGCGCCGGCAGCTCATGTCGTGGGAGATCTCCCTGATCGCCCGGATCGGGTTCTCCAGGGTCAGGTCGCGCAGGACGGTGGCCTCCTCGACCATGGCCAGGACCAGGTCGGTGGCGCCGACCTTGAGGAAGGCCGACCACTCCGACATGTTGGAGTCGCCGACGATCACGTGCAGGCGGCGGTAGCGCTCGGCGTCGGCGTGGGGCTCGTCGCGGGTGTTGATGATCGGCCGCGACCGGGTCGTGGCCGACGACACCCCTTCCCAGATGTGCTCGGCCCGCTGGGCGATGCAGTACACCGCCCCACGGGGGGTGGCCAGCACCTTGCCGGCCCCGCAGAGGATCTGGCGGCTGACGAAGAACGGGATCAGCACGTCGGCCAGGCGCTGGAACTCGCCGTAGCGCGAGACCAGGTAGTTCTCGTGGCAGCCGTAGGAGTTGCCGGCCGAGTCGGTGTTGTTCTTGAACAGGAAGATCTTGCCGGCGATGCCCTCCTCGTGCAGGCGGGCCTCGGCGGCGGCGAGCAGGCTCTCCAGGATCCGCTCGCCGGCCTTGTCGTGGGTGATCAGCTCGACCACCGAGTCGCATTCCGGGGTGGCGTACTCGGGGTGGGAGCCGACGTCCAGGTACAGGCGGGCGCCGTTCTCCAGGAACACGTTGGAGGAGCGGCCCCAGGAGACGACCCGGCGGAACAGGTAGCGGGCGACCTCGTCAGGCGACAGCCGACGCTGGCCCCGGAACGTGCAGGTGACGCCGTACTCGTTCTCGAGCCCAAAGATGCGACGGTCCATGCGGCCATGCTACCGGACCCGGGCCGGCTTCCCGCTGGCACCTACACCAGCGTCGCCGTAGATGCGGGCCAGGAACACCGCGGCGCCGGCCGCCGGTCATGGCCGCCCGGTCCCGGTCGCACCGGCCGCGTCCTTGGCTGATGCCGTCAACGACTGCTTGCGCCACCACAGCAGGCAGAGCACCCCGACCAGGATGGGCAGGGCCCAGGTCAGCGCCCGGAAGACCAGCACGGCGGCGACGACCTGCGCCTTGTCGCCGCCGGCGGCGGTCATGCCAGTGATCAGCACCGCCTCGACCACCCCTGCCCCACCGGGGGTGATGGGGATGGCGGTGGCCAGGCGGGCGAAGGCGAACACGGCCAGGACCTCGGCCCAGCCGACCTCGGCGTCGCTGACGCCGACGGACCGCAGGGCGGCCAGCAGCACCAGGTACAGCGACAGGTGGCTGACCAGCGTGGCCGCCGTGATCGGGATCCAGCCGTGCTCCAGCAGGTCAAGGGTCCTGGCGCGGAACTTGACCGTGGCGATCTCCCAGCCGTGCACCGGCGGCCGCCGGATCAGGGCGAGGACCCGGGAGGTGGCCCGTCCGGTCACCACTCCGACCCGTTCGGCCATGTGCTCGCTGCGCAGCATCAGCGCGAACACCACGACGGCGGCCACCAGGCCCGCGATGCCGAGCAGGGCGGCCGTGACCCGACCGGCGCCGGCGTTGCCCTGCAGGGCGACAAGGGCGAGGGCGAGCACGGGGATGCCGAGCTTGGCGAAGGCGTTCCAGACCCCGGAGACGAGCACGGCGATGGTGGTGCGGGAACGGGAGAACCCCCATCCCCCGAGCATCGCGTAGGTCATCCCGATGCCGATCGCCGACCCGGCCGGTACGGTGTTGGTGACCGCGGTCGTCGCCTGGGTCATGATCATGGCCCGGCCGAACGACAGGCCGGGGGTGACCGTCATCCACACGAACGCGTAGGTGCACAGGTTCCAGCCGGCGGCCACCGCCAGGGTGGCCAGCTCGGCCCAGGTCATGGCCGTGATCGCCGCCCACACGTCGCTCAGGGAGATGTCCCTGAGCAGGTAGTAGAAGATGACCACGATCAGCACGATGGAGATGGCGATCCGGAGGGCCATCTTGGCCGGCGACGAGCGCTTGTCGGTGCCTTCCGCCGCGTCCTGACGCATCGCCCTTGCACCTCCAGCCGCCTCTTGGCTCGCCAAGCATCTGGCATGCCGCCCCCCACGGCAAGGGGAACTCCACGACGACGGGACGCCGCCTTGGGGCCGCCGCCCGACGAGGCCGGCGCGGTCAGGGGATCGGAACCGGCCGATCGCGGCTGACCAGGGTCAGCAGCACGATCGCGTGGGTCCAGGCCAGCGGGGCGACCGAGCGGGGGGCGCCGTCGCCGCGTCCCACTCGCTCCGGGAAGGCGCCGAGGGCGGTCCGATGGCCGAGCAGCCAGGCCAGCCGGGCCTCGGCGGCCTGCCGGTCGCCTCCGGCCATCGCGGCGAGGGCGAACGCGGCCGTCGCCGGCGTCCACGGGTCGCCCCCGAGCCATGGCCGGCCCGGCACCGCCCCACCGGCGACCGTGAGCCGTCGCCAGCTGGAGGCGACCGCGCGCTGCACCGCCGGGTCAGGCTTGGCGAACGGAGGCGCCAGCCAGGCGACGGCCGCATCGGGCCCACCTCCGTCCGGATGGCGCTGGAACCCCGCCGGCCCGAACCGTTCCCGCACCCCACGCTCCAGCCGGTCCGCCGCCCGGCCCCAGGCATCCCGCCGGTCGGTTGCCTGCGCCGAGACGCCCCGACGGTTGGTTGCCTGCGCCGAGACGCCCCGACGGTCCGCGGACGCGGCGCGGGCGATCTGCCGGTCAGCGGTTGCGAGGCGCCCTGCGAGATCGGTGGCGGCGCGCAGGCCGGTCAGGAGGGCGGCCGCCGTGCCGAGGGTTGGGTGGTGCTCGCGGCGTTCCCAGTAGTCGGCGCCGGCCGGGGGGAGGCCGTCGGGGCCAAGGGAACCGGCCGCGTGGTCGGCGGCGGCCACCACGGTTGGCCAGAGACGGGTCGCCAACCGGGCGTCGCGGCCCTGGTCGGAGGCCAGCCAGGCCGCCCATGACACCCAGCCGGTCGCGTCGAGCTGGGCCGGGCGGCCGTCGGTGACCGGGCGTCCGTCCGGGTGGGAGCGGGGCGGCCAGGTGCCGTCGGGGCGCTGGGTACCCGCCAGGAAGCCGAGCACGGCGGCGGCCTCGCGACGGTGTCCGGTCACCGCCAGGGCGGCGGTGACGAAGCTCGAGTCGCGTGGCCACACATAGGCCCAGTACGGTGTCTGGGCGGCCAGGGCGGCCCCTCCGGGGCGGACCAGCAGGCGCAGGAACAGCAGCGACCGGGTGGCCGCCTCGCGTTCGGCCGGGGTGGCTCCCGGGACCGCCCCGGCGGCCAGCCAGGCCCGCTCCCGGGCGGCGACGGCCAGCGCCCCCGGGTCGTCGGGCGGCCCGGTGACCGGGTCTGACGCCCCTGGCGGCAGGTAGCGCAGCCGGCCGTCGGCCAGTCGCAGCACGGTGCTGCCCTCCAGGTAGGCCGCCCCGTCGACCTGATCGGGGGGGACCGATACCAGGGCGTCCCGATTGCCGAGCAGCCCGGCCCCGAACAGCGGCGGCGAGCGGTCCGGTCGAGTCGCCCCGAGCAGCAGCGCCACCAGCCCGACGGCGACCGGCAGCGCGAGCAGGCGGCGGTCCATCCATCGACGCAGTTCGGCTCCCAACGATCAGTGGCGGCCACCGCCATGGTCCCGCCCACCCTGACTCCAGTCAACGCGCCCCCGGGTCCCGTGGTCTGGGTACCAGGACCGACGAGCGTGGCCGGGCCGGCAGACGGGGTCCGCCGAGTGGCGGGCGGCCGACCGGCGGGTCCTGGATGGCGGCCAACGGGGTGCTGGACGGCGGGCCGACCGGCGGGTGCTGGACGGCGGCCAACGGGTGCTGGACGGCGGGCCGACCGGCGGGTGCTGGATGGCGGCCGACCCGCGGGGTGCTGGCGGCGTCCTCACCGAGCCTCTGTGAGGCCTGGGGGCTATGGCCCGCCGAGACCGCGGCGGAGGCGGTCGAGGGTGGGGCGGTCGGGGGCCGAGAGCCAGGCGGCGCGGGTGCCACGGCAGACAAGGGCGGTCTGCTGGCCGGAACCCGACCAGCGGAGGGTCCCGGCCCCGGCGCGGCTGCCGGAACCGAAGCGGGCGCCGGCCCAACGGCGCATGGCGCCGCAGAACTGGTCGGCCTCGCCGGCGGAATCCCAGACGGTGCGAAGGGCGAGGACGGTGCGCGCGTCCCGCTCGAAGGTGCGCAGCCGGCCGCCGTCCCAGCCGGCCGCGGCCGTCTCGGCGGCGGTCACGGGCAGCTCCGACTGGAGCAGCAGGCGGGTCTCGAACTCTCCGAAGCCCAGTTCGACGCCCGGCCGCCAGCCGGCGCCGAGCCGGCCGCTCAGGTCGGGCACGACGACCACCTGGGGCCGGTCACGGTCACGGAGGTAACGCTCCGGGTGCAGCAGCTGCTCGGTCGAGGTCGGCGGGTCGCGGTAGGCGCGGTTGACCGCCGCCCAGCCGCCCTGCTGGTAGAGCAGGGCCACGAAGCGCAGGCCCTCCTGGTAGGGGAACAGCATCGATTCGCGGATGGCGGCCGGGGCGGCGTCCCGCCTGGGGGTGCGCTGACCGGCGGCGACCAGGCCGGCGGCGGCCCGCTCGGCCGGCGTGAGCCGCTCGGTCAGGTAGCGCTGCATGGTGAAGGTGGCGTCGCCCTCGACAAGGCCGGAGTAGGCGACCAGCTCGTCCTCGCGGCCGGTCGCCGCCTCCAGGCGGTCGGCGCGGGTCAGGTCGTAGCTCTGGTCGGTGACCGCGTGGGTGAGCTCGTGGGCCAGGACGACCTTGGCGTAGGGGTCGAGACCGTTGCTCGAGCGTACGTACAGGCCACCCTTTGGCGGCCGGCCTGGCAGGTAGAAGCCAAGCACGCTCTCGGCCTGGATGCCGTTGAGCAGGCGGGGCAGGTCGGTGCCTGGCGCCAGCTCGCCGAGCAGCTCGAGCGCCCGGCCCTGGCCGATCACCTCGGCCTTGTCGGTCTCCTCGGCGAGGACCCGCAGCAGCCGTTTCGACAGCTTGCCCGGCGACTCGATGGTCACCGGCACGCTCCGCTTGAAGCGCAGCCCGCGCAGCTCGGCCACCTCGCGCTGTACGACCCGGATGGCCGTCGGGGTGACCGGGGTGGCGGCGGAAGCCCTGGTGGACGGGGGCCGGGTGGCTGGCGCGCCGGCCGCCGAACCGCCGGTGGTCACCGGCCCGGCCGGCTGATCCCTGCTGGTGGCAACCAGCAGCCCGCCACCGGCCAGCCCCACCACCAGCAGCAGGATCAGCGCCGCCACCAGCGGCCTGACCCGCCGTCCCTGCCCCCGCGGCGATTCAGGCGGCGGCTGCGCCGGCGGCCATCGCGGTCCCGACGGCGGCTGCGCCGGGGGCCATCCCGGTCCTGACGGCGGCTGCGCCGGGGGCCATCCCGGTCCCGACGGCGGCTGAGGTGCCGGCCACCCCGAGCCGGGGGCCGGCGGCTCGGGAGGTGGCGGCCACCTGGAGCCAGGAGCCGGCGGCTGCAGCCACGCCGGCCGGGTCGGCCCGTCGGCGGGCGGCTGTGCGCCACCGGGGGGTGTCGGTCCCGAGCCGCCGGAGGCCGTTGGTGTCACGAGGCCGGTTCACCGGCGCGGGACTCGACATCCTCCTGGGACAGGCGGCGGAACGACCGCCGGGGCCGGTCCCGTTCGAGCAGGGCGACCTCGAGGCGCGAACCCGACTCGCCCGCCGTGCCCGCCTGGCGCAGGACCCGCATGGCCAGCTGCAGGACGCCGTCCAGGTCCAGGCCCTCGTCGTAGCTGCGCTGCAGCTCCCCGTTCAGGTCCTCGGACTGGCCGCCCATGGCCAGGAACCCCTTGCGGTCGAAGACGTTGCCGTCGAAGACGACGTGGTACAGGGAGTTGGGCGCCCCCTCGATGCCGACCTCGGCGACGCACAGCTCGACCTCGTAAGGCTTGAACTCCTGAATGAAGATCTGCCCGAGAGTCTGGGAGTAGGCGTTGGCGATCGAGCGGGAGCTGACGTCCTCGCGGCCGTAGGCGTACCCACGGATGTCGGCCAGGCGGACCCCGGCCTGGCGCAGGTTCTCGAACTCCGAGAACCGCCCGACGGCGGCAAAGGCGATCCGGTCGTACAGCTCGGCCACCTTGTGCAGGTGGGTCGACGGGTTCTCGGCCACGAAGGCGATCCCGCCGGTGTACTCCAGCACGATCAGCGGCCGGCCCCTGGCGATGCCCTTGCGGGCATAGTCGGCCTTGTCCTTGGTGATCTGCTCGGCAGGGACGTAGAAGGGGACGCTCACCGGTCAGCCCTCCCCTCTGGTCCGGGCTGCCATCACCCGTTCGGCCGCCTTGCGCAGCTCGTCGTCGGCCACCCGCTGGTAGCCGCGCCTGGTCACGGTGGCCACCACCGGGAAGATGCCGCGGACCAGGTCGGGCCCGCCGGTGCCGGCGTCCTCGTCGGCCGCGTCGTAGAGCGCCTCCATCAGCACGTCGACCGCGACGTCGGCCTCCATGTCCGACCGGTAGCGCTTCTTCAGGCTGGCGCGGGCGTCCTTGCCGCCTGACCCGCTGGCGTGGTAGTCGGCGTCCTCCCAGCGGCCTCCGGTGACGTCGTAGCGGAAGATGCGGCCCGTGTCCCGGCGGATGTCGTAGCCGCAGAACAGCGGCAGCACCACCAGGCCCTGCATGGCCAGGGGGAGGTTGCCCCTGACCATCTGGCCGAGCTTGTTGGCCTTACCCTCCAGCGACAGCGGGAAGCCTTCGATCTTCTCGTAGTGCTCCAGCTCGGTCTGGAACAGGCGCACCATCTCGATCGCCGGCCCGGCCGCCCCGGCGATCGCCACCGCCGAGAACTCGTCGGCCGGGAAGACCTTCTCGATGTCCCGCTGGGCGATGGTCATCCCCTCGGTCGCCCGCCGGTCCCCACCCATGGCCACCCCGTCGGCGAAGCGGATCGCCGCTACCGTGGTCCCGTGCGGCACCTGGGGCATCGTCCCACCCGATCCCGGCACCTCCAGCAACTCCGGCGCATACGCCCGCAACGCGTCCACGAACGACGGGCTGAACAGCTTCGGCCCCTCGAACGGGTTCCTCACGCCGGCCTCTTCTCGACCTGCGCGAGCACCTCGCGAATCTTCGCCTGGCGCCGCATACCCATATGCGGGTAGACCGCGACCATCAACTCGATTGCCTCCTGATTTCGACACACGATCCACTGTGAGATTGGCTTGTGCCTCGGGTCCTTCCGCTCGCGCACCTTTTCGAGTACTCCGATGCCGGTGACTTGCTGGAGCCGCTCCAGTACATCACGGTCGGTCATGCAGACGGTCACCCGCGCGTAGAGGTACGGCCCGTACTTCGTGGTACGGCGTGTGGTGATGAAGAAGCAGCCCTCGCCCTCCAGGATGCCAGCCACCCAGCCAAGCTCGAAGTCGCTCATGCGATCCGGTCCATTGATGTGGCCGGTCCAGAGCGATAGCGCGGCGGAGCGAGTCATCATTTGCTTTCGAGTCGCTCAGAAGGCGATAAATCACTCCCCTCCCTTCTGGACATATTGCTTAACGAATTCCTCCGCGTTTTCCTCCAGAACGTCGTCGATTTCGTCAAGCAGGGCGTCGAGCTCCTCCTTGAGCTCCTCGCCCTTCTCCTGGATGTCGGCGGACGCCTGGGTCTCTTCCTGCTCGGCGTCCTGCTTGCCTGGCGTTCGCCGCTTCTGCTCGGCGCCGCCGCCGCTGTCTTTGGCCATCGTGCCTCCCTGGACGAGCGTTGAGCCGATTGTTTCATCCCGGACACCGTACTCGCAGGCGGAACCTGCGATCTGTGGACGGGGATCAGCTCTGGAGATTTCGGATCAGGTCCTCGGCGGTCGGGCTGGCGTCGAGGACGGCTGCGGTGTGGGCGGCGGTGCCCCGGGTCGGCTCGAGCATGGGGACCCGCTGCAGGGTCTCCCGGCCGATGTCGAAGATGATCGCGTCCCAGCCGGCGGCCGCGATCTGGGGGGCGTACCTGGCAAGGCAGCGGCCGCGGAAGAACGCCCTGGTGTCCTCGGGGGGCTCGGTCACGGCCCTGGTGACCTCCTGCTCGGCGACCAGGCGCTCGACCCGGCCGGCGGCGGCCAGCCGGTAGTACAGGCCCTTGTCCAGGCGCACGTCGTGGAACTGGAGATCGACCAGGGCGAGCTTGGCGTCCTCCCACTCCAGCCCGTCGCGGTCGGCGATCTGCCGCATGAGCTGATACTTGGTCGCCCAGTCGACGGTGCGGGCGGCCTTGAGCGGGTCGTCCTCGAGCTGGGCGAGCACAGCCTCCCAGCGCTCGAGGACCTCGATCTGCCAGTGGCTGGTCTCCCGGTCCTTGAGGTAGGTCTTGGCCGCGTCCAGGTAGTGCCACTGGATCTCGCAGGCGGTCAGGCGGCGGCCGTCCTTGCGCTCGACCGTCGTCCGCAGGGTGGGGTCCTTGGCGATCGCCCGCAGCGCCTGGACCGGGTTGGCCAGCTGCCACTCGTCGCCGGGGATGGTGCCGTCCTCGATCATGTTCAGCACGATGGCCAGCGACCCGGTCTTCAGGAAGGTGGCCACCTCGTTCATGTTGGCGTCGCCGATGATCACGTGCAGGCGCCGGTAGCGCTCGGGGTCGGCATGGGGCTCGTCGCGGGTGTTGACGATCGGCCGCTTGAGGGTCGTCTCCAGGCCGACCTCGACCTCGAAGAACTGCGAGCGCTGGGCGATCTGGAAGGCGACCGAGCCGTCGTGGTGGTCGCGGACCAGGCTGCCCGCGCCGGCGAACACCTGCCGGCTGACCAGGAACGGGGTCAGGTCGCGGACGATCCGGGCGAACGGGGTCGCCCGGTCGACCAGGAGGTTCTCGTGGGTGCCGTAGGAGGTGCCCTTGCCGTCGGTGTTGTTCTTGTAGACCTGGATGCGCCGGCCGCCAGGGGCCAGCTCGGCCGCCCGGCGGGCAGACTCGGCCAGGATCCGCTCCCCCGCCTTGTCGAACACGACCAGGGTGCGCGGGTCCAGGCACTCGGGCGAGGAGTATTCCGGGTGGGCGTGGTCGACGTAGTAGCGGGCGCCGTTGGTCAGGATGACGTTGGCAAGGCCCAGGTCGTCCTCGGCCGGGGTCTCCGGCTCGCGGGCGGCCTCGAAGCCGCGGGCGTCCCGCAGCGGCGACTCCTCCTCGTAGTCCCAGCGGACCTTGCGGCCCCGGCCCGAGAAGGCGTTGACCAGCAGGCTGGAGGCCAGCACCGGGTTGGAGTCGGGCGCGCCGGGCACGGTGATGCCGTACTCGGTCTCGATGCCCATGACCTTGGTGATGGCCATCTGGATTCCCTCCCCCGGAGCGCTCCCCCGGCCAAAGCCTACAGGTACTGTCCGGCGTTGACCTGCTCGATGGTGCGCCCGAGGTCCTTGGAGTTGCCGCCTTCGATCAGGGTCCGCACGTAGACGATGCGCTCGCCCTTCTTCCCGGAGATCCGCGCCCAGTCGTCGGGGTTGGTGGTGTTGGGCAGGTCCTCGTTCTCCTTGAACTCGTCGGTCACGGCGGTGAACAGGTCGGCCGCCTTGATGCCCTTCTCGTTGGTCTCCAGGAACCGTTTGATGGCCATCTTCTTGGCCCGGTTGACGATGTTCTCGATCATCGCCCCGGAGTTGAAGTCCTTGAAGAACAGGACCTCCTTGTCGCCGTTGGCGTAGGTGACCTCCAGGAAGCGGTTCTCGTCGGCGTCGGAGTACATCCGCTTGACGCCCTCGTCGATGATCCGGACCAGGGCGGCCTCACGGTCGCCGCCGGTCGACTCGACCACGT